>JAICPY010000141.1 GCA_025929585.1 Steroidobacter sp. | reverse complement strand
TAAGTCAGATCGAACAAGATGAAGATGAATCTCGCAGAGACGCGGAGACCGCTGAGATACAGACGAACTGGATCTGATCGATTATCCGCCGCGCCGCCGCGCCGCGGCGAGAAATTCTTCGGGAGCCAAAGATCTCAACTTGCGTATCCTTTGGCAGTTCCCGCAGATCTCCGCTTGCGCTACACCATAGAATCTCCGCGTCTCTGCGAGATACATTCTTGTCTCGCTTGGCATGCTATCAATATAGTTTTCCGTCGCTCTGATCAGCGCTTTTGGGTCGCGACTGAAGAACCAAAGTTCGGCCGTCGCCTCTTCACCGTCCGTGACCGAAGGGAATCCCGCGCGGACTGTCCGCTGTCCGCCGCTCACTCGATAACTAATCGCTCTCAGGCATATCGCTCGCAAATGCATTGTCGATGATTTCGTGCAGCACGGCGGTGGCGAATGCACCTTTGCCGAGCCGGAAGCTGAGATGCAGAGCGTTGTCTTCGATCGTCCATGCTAAGTCGCTCACTCGCACCCGCAGCGCACGCCGCTCGGGCTCTAGGCCGACTTTAGCGAGTCCTTCGCAGAGTTTCGGGTATCGCGATGCGATCGCGAGCTCGATCTCCCGAACTGTGCCGCTCGCTACAGAGTCTCCATGCCAGAGCGGGCCGCTCGGATGGATATCCATCGTCTCGCAACGCTGGATCAAAACATCGTCGAGCGATTCCACGGCAAAAATACTGCCGCTGCCATCGAGGTTTGCGAGGTCGCCTTCGAGCAACCGATTCCACGTGCCGGTTCGCACCCGCTCCGCGAGTATTAGATTGAACAAAGCAGAACGCGCAGCGGAAATCGCAAAGCCTCTCTCTAAGCGATCTTGAGGCGCTCTGCCGCCTTCGAACCAACGCATGGCTACTCGGATGTTCTGTGCTTCCCTGCCGAAGCGTTGCGGACCAAAATAGTTCGGCACACCATTCGCGCCGATCCACTGCAACCGCTCTTCGACTCGCGAGGGATCCGCAGGGAAATCGCGTAGAACGATCTTGAAGGCGTTTCCTTTGAGCGCACCGCGTTTGAGCTTACGGCGGTGTCGACTGGCCGCGATCACCTCGAACCCTTCTCCATTTACGCCGAGCCATTGATCCGCGACCCTCGAGCGCAACGGAACCGTAAAGGATTGCTCCGCAATCGCGTCCCGATCTTTCAGGCCTGCATACCCGACATCGCGCGGATGCACGCCACTGATTCGCGCTAGTTGTTTCGCTACCCAAAATGTGTTGGCGGAACGTTTGCGCACACGCAAGAGCATGTGGTCGCCCTCGCCGTCTGCCTCGAAGCCGAGCCATTCATCGACTTGAAAGTCTTCCGGCGCGGCACGGACCGTGGCAGGTCCCAGTGCTTCTCCCGATGCACTTGGCACTGACAGGACTTCGCTGGATAAAACATCGTCGGTGTTCAAGTCGCCAAGGCCTTTTTCTGAATGAGCGCGATCGCTTGGCACGCAAGCCCGTCGCTCCGACCGATGAAGCCGAGCTTCTCGGTGGTGGTCGCTTTGATATTCACGCGCTCGGGAACGATCTGCAGATCCTTCGCGATGTTCGAGCGCATCGCATCTCGGTGTTTGCCGAGGCGAGGGGATTCCGCGAGCAGCGTGACATCGACATTCACTACTTCGAAGCCACGCATCGCCAACAACGTCTCGACGTGTCGCACGAATTCACGGCTGTCCACGCCCCGCCATCGAGCATCGGTATCCGGAAAATGCATGCCGATATCGCCGAGCCCGGCTGCGCCGAGCAAGGCATCGCAGAGTGAATGCAGCAAGACATCGCCGTCCGAATGAGCGAGCACGCCGCGCGTGTGCGGAATCCTCACGCCTCCCAAGGTGACGAACTCACCGTCAGTAAAGGCATGCACATCGAATCCCTGCCCGATTCGCAAATCACTCATGCATGACCTCGCCCACTCAAAATACGTGCTGCCTGCTCCAGGTCTTCGGGCGTCGTGATCTTGAGATTATTAACGCTGCCGGTGATCAACCGCGGCCGCAGCCCCAACATCTCCACGGCCTGACATTCATCGGTCACCGCAAAGTGTCTTTCAGCGCTGGCAGCAAGCGCTCGCTGAAGGATGCCGAAGCGAAACATCTGCGGTGTCAGCGCCCGCCACAATCCGTCGCGAGGCAACGTCTCGGCCACCCTCCCGTGTTCATCGGCGCGCTTGAGTGTATCCACGACACGCACGGCGAGTAGACCGCCGACGGCATCATCGCCAACCTGCGTGATCAGAGCTTTCAAATCCGAATCGCCCAAGCAAGGCCGAGCGGCATCGTGAACGAGCACCCAATCATCGTCACTCGCAAACTCTCTCAAGGCACCGAGTCCGGCCCAAACGGACTGAGCACGCTCGCTGCCACCTTTCGCAGTCAAGATACGTGCATCCTTCATAACGGGTAAATCGCGCCAGCGATCATCGTCCGCTGCCAGTACGACCGCAATGCGCTCACAGGTGCTCAGACGCAGGAAAGGTGCAATGGCCCACTCCAGAACCGTCCGGCCTTTGAGATCGAGATATTGCTTGGGACGATCGGCCGCGCCCATGCGCCGCCCGCTCCCAGCAGCAGGGATCACGACCCAGAGACGCGCGTCTACCTTCGTGTGCATGAAATCCGCAAGGTCGATCGATGTCGAATGAATTCACAGGACGGGCGATGCAGCCGTATCGACAAGCGGCACCGTTACGAGCGCTTCATTCTTTGCTCTTGGCCTTGTCCCGCGCCGCGTCCGCTTGCGAGTCTTCCTCCGCCGCGACGGCGTGTTTCTCGTCTGTCACGACCTGATAGAAGGTTTCGCTCTTGCCGATCATCCCCAGATCGGTGCGCGCACGTTCTTCGATGGCCACGGTGCCCTTTTTGAGGTCCTGCACCTCGGCGGCCAGCGTGCGATTGCGCTCGCGCAATACTTGGTTTTCCTTGCGCTGGGTTTCGATCTCCGCGCGCAGATCCCCAACCTCCCGCATTCCGCCCTCGCCAAACCATAACCGGTACTGCACGAGTACTAGCAGGACGAGCAGCGCGGCAGCGAGATACTTCATGTCAAAGCACGGCTTCAGCCAACGCCCTTCCCCCGCCGCAGCGGGGGAAGGTTGAGGATGGCGGCCTCCTCAGCATGAAATACCGGGCAGCGGCACTGGGAACGCGTCTACGCCCGCGTAGCGCGCCTCGGCGCCGAGCTCGGCTTCGATGCGTAGCAACTGGTTGTACTTCGCAATGCGATCCGAGCGGGACATGGAGCCCGTCTTGATCTGCGTTGCGCGGGTTGCAACGGCGATATCGGCAATCGTGGAGTCTTCGGTTTCGCCGGAACGATGCGACACCACCGATGAGTACCCCGCATCGGCTGCCAGATCGATCGCTGCGAGTGTTTCCGTCAAGGTTCCGATTTGGTTCGGCTTGATCAGAATCGAGTTCGCGATCTTCTTCTGGATGCCCTCGCGCAGGATCTTCGTATTCGTTACGAACAAATCATCACCGACCAGCTGAACCCGTTTGCCCAGGCGCTGCGTCAACAATGCCCACCCGTCCCAGTCACCTTCGCTCATGCCATCTTCGATGGAGATGATCGGATAGCGATTCGCTAGACCTTCCAGATAATCCACGAACTGCGCCGAGGTGAACTTGCGATTCTCGGATGCCAAATCGTAAACACCGTTACTGAAGAACTCGGAGCTTGCGACGTCGAGCCCGAGGAACACCTGCTTGCCGGCCTTATAACCCGCGCGGTCGATCGCTTCGAGAATCGTCTCGAGCGCTGCTTCGTTCGATGGCAGATCCGGGGCAAAGCCCCCCTCATCTCCCACCGAAGTTGCGAGCTTGCGCTCGTGCAGCACTTTTTTCAGCGTGTGGAAAATCTCGGCACCCGTACGCACCGCTTCCGACAACGAAGAAGCGCCAACGGGCAGCACCATGAACTCTTGGATGTCGACGCTGTTGTCGGCGTGCGCGCCGCCATTGATGATATTCATCATCGGCACAGGCAATGTCTTCGGACCAGGACCACCTAAGCGGCGGAACAGCGAGAGCTTCGTTTCGCGCGCCATGGCGTGCGCAGTTGCCAACGAGATCGCAAGCAGCGCGTTCGCACCAAGCCGCGCCTTCGTTTCGGTCCCATCCAGGTCGATCATGATGCGATCGACTTCCGCTTGATTCGATGCGTCTCGACCGATCAATGCCTTCTTCAATTCGCCGTTGACGTTCGCCACAGCTTTGGTCACGCCCTTACCCAGGTATCGGCTCTTATCACCGTCGCGAAGCTCCACGGCTTCACGCGTCCCTGTCGATGCACCCGATGGCACGGCAGCGCGGCCAGTCGCACCGGATTCCAATACGACATCGGCTTCCACGGTTGGATTGCCGCGAGAGTCGATGATTTCGCGGCCGCGGATGTCGACGATCTTACTCATAACAAACTTTCCTCGTAGGGCTTGGACTTAACGATGCGATCAAGATCTTTGAGCGTGCCGAGCAACGCCTCCATCCGCGGCAGCGGCCAGGCATTCGGTCCGTCCGATAGAGCCTTATCCGGCTCCGGGTGGGTTTCCATGAAGATGCCTGCGACGCCTGCGGCAACTGCAGCGCGCGCGAGCACCGGGACGAATTCGCGTTGGCCGCCCGATGAGCTTCCTTTGCCCCCCGGCAACTGGACGGAATGAGTGGCGTCGAATACGACCGGACATCCGGTCGCGCGCATGACGGACAAGGAGCGCATATCGGACACCAGATTGTTGTAGCCGAAACTGAAGCCGCGCTCGCACACCATGATTTGTTCGTTGCCGGTCGAGCGAGCTTTGTCCACGACGTTCTGCATCTCCCATGGCGAGAGAAATTGCCCCTTTTTGATGTTCACAGGTCTGTGTTGCGAACACACGTTCAAAATGAAATTAGTCTGACGGCATAAGAAAGCAGGCGTCTGCAGCACGTCGACGACGGAGGCGACTTCGGCAAGCGGCGTATCTTCGTGCACATCCGTGAGCACCGGCACGCCCAACTGCCGCTTCACCTCTGAAAGAATGCGCAATCCCTCTTCCATTCCCGGGCCGCGAAAGCTCGTCTTCGAGGAGCGATTGGCTTTATCGAAAGAGGATTTGAAAATGAATGGCACATCGAGCCGGGTCGTCAGCTCTTTGAGCTTGCCTGCGGTATCCAGTACCAAGCCTTCGCTCTCCACCACGCACGGGCCGGCGATCAGAAAGAAAGGACGCTCGGGTCCGACCTCGAAGTTGAACAGGCGCATGGAGGGTTCGTCTTAACCTTGGACTTCAGCCATTGGCCGCGGCCGGCATCTGTTCTTGCCGATGCGCGCGTGCAGCCTTGATGAAGCCGGTGAATAAAGGATGACCATCGCGAGGCGTCGAGCGGAACTCCGGGTGGAATTGGCTCGCAAGGAAGAACGGGTGATTCGGCAGCTCGATCATTTCTACCAAGCCATCGCGCGAGAAGCCCGGGAAACGCAAGCCTGCGTTCATCATCTTCTGCAGATAGCGATTATTGAACTCGAAGCGATGTCGGTGACGCTCCATGATCACATCGGCGCCATAAATCTGATGCGCGCGCGACCCGTGCGACAGGCGCACTTCTTGCGCGCCCAGGCGCATGGTGCCACCCAGTTTGGACTCTTCGGTGCGTTGTTCCACCGTGCCCTTTTGGTCCTGCCACTCGGTGATCAATGCGATGACCGGGTGCGGCGAGCTGCGATTGAATTCGGTGGAGTTCGCACCATCCAGGCCCGCTACGTGACGGGCGTACTCGACGATCGCAAGCTGCATGCCGAGACAAATTCCCAGATAAGGGATCTGGTGCTCCCGTGCGTATCGAATTGCTTCGATCTTGCCATCGATGCCGCGCTCGCCGAAACCGCCGGGAACGAGAATCGCATCGACGCCTTCTAGGCAACCCGTGCCATGCTTCTCCACATCGGTTGCTTCGATGAATTGAATGTTGACGCGTGTGCGCGTACGCACGCCGGCGTGGATGAGCGCTTCGGTCAATGAGATATACGAGTCGCGAAGATTCACATACTTGCCGACCATCGCGATCGTGACGGCCATATCGGGGTTCGCCTTGGCCGAGACGACTTGGCGCCACTCGGTCAGATCGGCCGGCGGCACATTCAGGCGAAATTTATCGACGACGATCTCATCCAGCCCTTCTTCGTGCAGCAGCATCGGAATCTTGTATAGATCGTCCGCGTCGATTGCAGAGATGACCGCTCGTTCTTCGACGTTGGTAAATAGCGCAATCTTGCGACGCTGCTCTTCGGGTAGCGGATTGTGAGCACGACACAGCAGGACATCCGGCTGAATACCGATGGAACGCAGCTCTTTGACGGAATGCTGAGTCGGCTTCGTCTTGATCTCACCGGAGCTCGAGATATACGGAATCAGCGTGAGGTGCATGTAAAGCACATTGTTGCGGCCAAGCTCCACGCCGAGCTGACGAATCGCTTCCAAGAACGGCAAGGACTCGATGTCGCCCACCGTGCCACCGATCTCCACCATGCAGATGTCTGCATCGCCTGCTCCCATGCGGATGCAGTGCTTGATCTCATCGGTAATGTGCGGAATGACCTGCACCGTCGCACCGAGATAATCCCCGCGCCGTTCCTTCGCGATGACACGCTCGTAGATGCGTCCAGTCGTGAAGTTGCTATTGCGAGAGGTAGTCGTGCGAACGAAACGCTCGTAGTGACCTAGATCGAGATCCGTTTCCGTGCCGTCGGTGGTGACGAACACTTCGCCATGCTGAAATGGGCTCATGGTGCCTGGATCGACGTTGATATACGGATCCAGCTTGACCATGCTGACTTTCAAACCGCGGGCTTCGAGGATTGCTCCCAAAGAAGCGGCCGCAATGCCCTTCCCAAGCGAGGAAACGACACCGCCGGTCACACAGATATAACGCGTCATCGTAGGCACCGTCGCATGAGAGGGATGAAAGATAAACGGCATAGCGCCGCGAGCGCATGGCCGTCCTTACGACGGGAGTGCAGTCTAGCGGAGAGCAGGAAGCGATGAAAGTGAGGGAAGGAAAAATCGAATCTCTTTTTGCGCGATCCGACCGCCAAATCCGCTTGACAGCGGATCAGAAAGAGCGAGTGCTCACTTTGACTTGGCGTCTATTTGCGGTTTACCGCGCCAAAGGATTCGCCAACTCGGCTGCCCAAGCTCGGCTTCAAACGCGGCGTCGACCCACAAATCCCCGACAGCGACCAGCGCATCGCCTGCATAGATGAGAGGCAATCGCGCGCGCCACCAAGGCAGTACATGGGATTCCTGCAGCAGCTTCTTCAGCGGGCGCTCGGGCTGCGCCGAGGAAATCCGGATGGACTCTCCACCGGTTCGAAACGCAACTCGCAGGTGCTCCGGCAACTTTTCGCGCGCAATCCCGGCACCTTCATCGGCAAGCAACTGGAGGCTTCCAAGACCGCAAGGGAGCGCAAGCGATTCTCGAGTGTCCCAGACCAACACGCTGGCGCTGGGCATCTGCTCCAACTGTGAAGCGCAATACAGCAGGTCCCGATGACGGCGCAGTACGGCGCCTTCGATTTCAATGCTGGGATTGCGATCGCTCTGCGCGGCCAGCATGTCATGCTCGATCGCGAGGAGCTTGCGTGTCGAGGGTGCCCGAAGCCCGAATCCTTTGATCCAGTGGCGCAGCAGGTTGCGGCGCCGAGCGCTGCTCAGCTCTCGCAATTTACTCACATCGAGGCACGCACCGACTGCGACTGCGCCCGCATCGATCACGGCGATATCGCACAATAATTCCGCCGCCTCGCGCAGATGTTCGCAAGCACGAACTGCACTGTGGGCAGCGGACGGCCATCTCCCACGTAGCTCAGGCGTGATCTTGCTACGCAGGAAGTTGCGATCGAATCCCAAGCTTTCGTTGGTGGGATCTTCGATCCACTGCAGTTGTTGATCACAAGCCCATCGGTGTAAATCGCTACGGGAAAATTCCATCAATGGCCGGACGAGTCGACCCTCCCCGAAGCTCTGAACTTCAGCTGCCCCGCTGAGCCCAGCGACACCGGCACCTCGTATCAGGGCAAGCAAGGCGGTTTCGAGTTGATCGTCGGCGTGATGAGCTGTCAGTAGCGCCTCGTCGGGTTGAATCGACGGGCGCAGCGCGTCATATCTAGCCGCACGCGCAGCAGCTTCTATCCCTTGATCGCCAATCTCGACCTCAATACGCAACACCGAGCAAGCGACACCTGCGGTGGCGGCGGTACGCAGACAGTGCTCGCTCCAAGCGGCGGACGAGGGCTGCAATTGATGGTCGACATGCAGGGCGCGAAGCTCGAACCCGGCGCTGAGCCGAATTCGCGCCAGCGCGAACAGCAGCACGGTAGAGTCCAGACCGCCGCTATAGGCAACAGTCAGCTTGCGCACCTCGGGCGGCAAAAGTTCGAGCAGTACAGTCTGCAAGCGTTCGGGGGAAAACCTGGGCATGATCGATCCACGCGATTGCGACAACTGGCTGCGCGGCTCTAGGCCGACGAATTCGCACCGCTGGCGAGCCGCCGATTGGAATCAGGCTTCGCTATAGACTCCGTAGCCGCGGAGACGTTGCGCACGCGTGCTCATCAGCTGATCGAGGGACTTCGACTGCAGCTCGTCCAAATGCCTCACGATCGAATCTCTAACTGCTTCGGCCATTGCCTGAGGATCTCGATGGGCGCCGCCCAGCGGCTCTCTGATGACCTCATCGACGACGCCCAGCTTGGCGATTCGCTCGGCGCTCACACCCATGGCTTCCGCGGCTAAGTCCTTCTTGTCAGCGCTGCGCCATAAAATCCCTGCGCAGCCTTCCGGCGAAATCACCGAGTAAATACTGTACTGAAGCATGAGCAAACGATCCGACACACCAATGGCAAGCGCGCCGCCGGAACCGCCCTCCCCGATCACGACGCTGATCACGGGAATCCTAAGCTTGGCCATCTCAAACAGATTGCGCGCGATCGCTTCGCTTTGGCCTCGCTCTTCGGCCCCCACGCCGGGATAAGCGCCGGCCGTATCGATGAACGTGATCAAGGGCATTTGAAAGCGTTCGGCCATCTTCATTAGCCGCAGTGCCTTTCGATAGCCTTCCGGCTTTGGCATACCGTAGTTGCGTCTCACGCGCTCCTTGGTATCGCGGCCCTTCTGATGCCCGATAATCATCACAGGCTTGCCGTTCAAACGCGCGGGACCGCCGACGATGGCATGGTCGTCCGCGTACATCCGATCGCCATGCAGCTCCTGGAAGTCGGTCAAGATCGCGCTGATGTAATCAAGCGTGTACGGCCGCTGCGGATGCCGCGCGAGCTGCGCAATCTGCCATTGGGTCAAGTTCGAGAAAATGCTGGTCGTGAGTGCCCGGCTCTTGGCCCGCAACCGTCCGATCTCCTCGCCGATGTTGACCTCGGCGTCGCTGGAGACGAACTTCAACTCATCGATTTTCGCTTCGAGCTCCGCAATCGGCTGCTCGAAATCGAGAAAATTCATTGCCATAGAAAGGAAGGCTCTGCCTGAAGAACGCGGAACATAGCGGGCGCGGAGGCTCAGGGCAAGGAGTGCGGATCCGGGAGGGATCGGACAGGGGTAGGCCGCTGAGAGCAGCTCGCAGGGTTCTCCACGTGGGAGTCCGTTCGGCCGCCGCTGGTCGCAGTTGAAGGTCAGAGAAGGGACCTACTCCGGCTGCCAACCGTCAACCGACAACTGTCAACTGCCGCTGAGCCCAGCGGCATTGGCCTAACCCGTTGGCCGGACAATGACGTTAGTACCTCTAGGTCGAGCCGGCACTGGAGGCCTCATGCGATTTGTCGCGTCTTTCATCCTTTGTCTATTGATGAGCACTTCTGCGTTAGCCGAGAGCAATGCGGTCATCGACATTTACGATCGCACGGACAATCGCTCTCTACCCATTTATGAGCACGAGGGCCGATTGTATGTCGCAGGTGAACCTCGTCATCAGTACGAAGTGCGCATCCGTAGCCGAAGCGCACGGCGCCTGCTTGCCGTGGTCAGCGTCGACGGCGTCAATGTCGTGACAGGCAAGACCGCGGCGGAGCATCAAAGTGGGTACCTCATCGATGCTTGGGGAACTTCGGTCATCGATGGTTGGCGTAAGAGCCTACATGAGGTTGCAACCTTTTATTTCACCAAGCTCCAGAACTCGTATGCCGCAAGAACGGGACGGCCGGAGAATGTCGGTGTCATTGGTATCGCGTTGTTCCGCGAGCGCAGCCAGTGCTGTGTCCCGTTCTCCGAACGGCGTTCGCAGCGTACTGAAGATGCAGCGCGGGCGCCTTACGCGGCAGATGAGGCCATCGAATCCGAGATCATTACGCCTCGATCACAATCGCAACTCGGCACCGGGCACGGTCAGCGTGAATACTCGCCCGTAGAGTACGTCGACTTCGAACGCGCCTCCTCGATGCCGGATGAGACGATCGTCATCTACTACGACTCGTACCGCAATCTAGTCGCACGAGGCGTTCTCCCTCGACACGCACATCATGCGCACAGAAGACCCGATCCCTTTCCTGAGCAATTCGCGCCGGATCC
>JAICPY010000041.1 GCA_025929585.1 Steroidobacter sp. | reverse complement strand
TTCTACCGCAAGTTCGGACTAGGGCGTACTAAGCTGCGTGAAGCGACCATGCGCGGCGAAGTTCCGGGACTCAGAAAGGCCAGCTGGTAACAGCTGGAACCACTGGAGCTAAGACATGAGCATGACGGATCCGATTGCCGATTTCCTGACTCGCATTCGCAATGGCCAGTCTTCGGGTAAAACCGAAGTTCACGTGCCGACTTCCAAAGTGAAGATTGCGATTGCGCAGGTGCTGAAGGAACAAGGCTACATCGAAGACTTTTCCGCGAGTGTGCAGGACGGCAAGCCGACGCTTGCCGTGCAACTCAAGTATTACCAGGGCCGCCCTGTCATCGATCGCCTCGAGCGCGTTAGCCGTCCAGGCCTGCGCGTGTACAAGGGGAAAGATGAGCTGCCATCCATTCTGGGTGGTTTGGGCGTCGCCATCGTCTCTACCTCGCAAGGTGTGATGACGGATCGCCAAGCACGCGCCTCCGGTCACGGTGGCGAAGTGCTGTGCATCGTGTCCTGATCATAGGAATCGCAAGATCATGTCTCGAGTAGCTAAACAACCAGTGCCACTGCCGCAAGGCGTCACTGCAACGATCAGCGCGGACTCGGTCACCGTGAAAGGTGGCAAGGGGACGCTCAGCCTGACGTTGAACAGCCTTCACGTGAAGGTCGTGCAAGACGGCAATGAGCTGAAGATCCAGAAGGCAAGCGAAGCCCGCGAAGCAGATATGGTCGCCGGGTCCACACGCGCGCATTTGGCGAATATCGTCGAGGGCGTGAGCAAGGGCTATGAGCGCAAGCTCGAGCTCGTCGGCGTCGGTTATCGCGCGCAGGCTCAAGGTAAGAACTTGAATCTGACGCTCGGCTTTTCGCATCCAGTCGTCTATGTGGCGCCCGAAGGCATCACCATCGAGACGCCCTCGCAGACTGAAATCGTGTTGAAGGGCTCGGATGTGCAGAAGATCGGTCAGGTCGCGGCGGACATCCGCGCGTTCCGCCCACCCGAGCCTTACAAGGGCAAGGGCGTGCGCTACGCCGGCGAGAAGATCGAGTTGAAGGAAGCGAAGAAGAAGTGATTCGAGAATCGCGGGTCGCGGGTCGAAAGATGAGCAACCCATCACGAGTCACTAGTCACTAGTCACGAGTCACTGAGTTATGAACAAGAACGCCCAACGGTTGAGACGCGCAGTGCGCAGCCGAGCCAAGATTCGCGAGCTCAAAGCTCTGCGATTGTCGGTGCATCGCACGCCGCAACATATCTACGCGCAGATTTTCGACACGCAATCGAAGGTGCTCGCGTCGGCGTCGACCTTGCAGAAGGACGTTCGCGAGGGACTGAAGAACACGGGAAATGCGACCGCAGCAGCCGCTGTAGGCAAGGCGATCGCAGAACGAGCGAAGGCAGCGGGCATTACGCAAGTGGCCTTCGATCGTTCGGGCTTCAAGTTCCACGGCCGCATCAAGGCGCTGGCCGATGCGGCGCGCGAGAACGGGTTGGAGTTCTAGGTTTAGAAGCGGATAGCGGATAGCGGATAGCGGATAGGCAGAGTCGCTACCGCTCCATTTTCTGAAGTTAGGAAATAGGCAATGGCCAGAGTTGAAAAGACAGCATCGAGCGACGAGTTCATCGAGAAGTTGGTTGCTGTGAATCGCGTGGCGAAGGTCGTGAAGGGCGGACGTCAGTTCGGCTTCACAGCGCTTACGGTCGTCGGCGATGGCCGCGGCAAAGTGGGCTTTGGCTACGGCAAGGCTCGCGAAGTGCCGGTCGCCATCCAGAAGGCCATGCAAGCTGCCCGCAAGAACCTCTCCACGGTTGCGCTCAAGAATGCAACGCTGCATTACGCGGTACGCGGGCGTCACGGCACGACACGCGTTTACATGCAACCGGCTGCAGACGGTACCGGCCTGATCGCCGGCGGTGGCATGCGCGCCGTATTCGAGTGTGCGGGCGTGCGCAACGTTCTGGCGAAGAGCTATGGCTCTCGCAATCCCATCAACGTGGTTCGCGCCACGATGAACGCATTGACGAGCACGCAATCACCCGACGATATCGCAGCGAAGCGCGGTAAGCGCGTCGAAGAGATCGTGGCTTAATTGCGCCGCACGAGAGGCTAACTGATCATGGCAAACGCCAAAGCTAAAACGGTAAAGGTCACGCTCGTGAAGAGCGCCTTCGGTCAGCTCAAGTCACATCGCGCGACGGTCCGTGGATTGGGCCTGCGCCGAATTCGCGATACCGCTGTCCTCACGGACACGCCGGAAGTGCGCGGGATGATTCGTGCATCGAACCACTTGTTGAAGGTGGAAGAACAGGGTTGAGGGTTGTCGTTGACGGTTAACGGCAGGAAGAGGATTTCTGCTCCCACCGCCAACTGCAACGGTCAACAGTCAACCAGAGAATCGAGTTATGAAGTTAAACAGCATTTCTCCAGCACCGGGCAGCAAGAAGACGCGTTTGCGCGTCGGCCGCGGTGCATCGGCCGGGCAGGGCAAGACTTGCGGCCGCGGCGTCAAGGGTCAGCGCGCTCGTAAGGGCGGCTATCACAAGGTCGGCTTCGAAGGCGGTCAGATGCCTTTGCAGCGCCGTTTGCCGAAGAGCGGTTTTCGCTCCAAAGTGGCTCCGACCGTCGCAGAGGTGCGTTTGTCCGAACTAGCGAAGGTGAAAGCCGACGTGGTGGATCTGGAGTCCTTGAAGGCCGCAAATGTGGTCCCACTTCAAGCTCTGCGCGCCCGCATCGTTGCGTCCGGTGAATTCGGCAAGGCGATCACTGTCAAAGGCGTGCATGTCACCAAAGGTGCCCGCGCGGCTATCGAAGCTGCCGGCGGCAAGGTCGAGACAGCCTAATTTCTCCCATCGGTAATCCATCAGCGTAAGGAATCCGTGGCCACTAAGTCCGCCACCGCAGCACCGATCTCGGCCTTCGGCGAGATGACCCGCTTCGCAGAGCTGCGACAGCGGTTGTTCTTCTTGATCGGCGCCTTGATCGTCTATCGAGTCGGCACATTCATCCCAGTGCCGGGCATCGATCCCGTGGCGCTCGCGCGGTTCTTCCAGGACCAGCAAGGCACGATTCTCAACATGTTCAACATGTTCTCGGGCGGTGCGCTCGAGCGACTGTCGATCTTCGCCTTGGGAGTCATGCCTTACATTTCCGCATCCATCATCGTACAGATGATGGCCGTGGTCGTGCCGCAACTCGCAGCGATCAAGAAAGAAGGCGAATCCGGTCGACGTAAGCTGACGCAGTACACGCGCTACGGCACTGTGTTTCTCGCGTTGGTGCAAGGTGCCTCGGCTGCCGTGGCATTTCAGAATCAGGGCGTTGTGATCAATCCCGGTCCGCAGTTCGTATTCGTCGCGGTTACGACGCTGATTGCCGGGTCGATGTTCTTGATGTGGCTAGGTGAGCAGATCACTGAGCGCGGATTGGGTAACGGCATCTCGATGATCATTTTGGCCGGTATCGTGGCTGGCCTGCCCTCGGCGATCGGCGGGACGCTCGAATTGGTGCGCACGGGTGAGATTCACGCAGCTCTCGCGCTGATTCTGTTCACGATGGTGATCGCGGTCACGGCGTTCGTCGTATTCGTCGAGCGGGGCCAGCGTCGCATCCAAGTGAACTACGCGAAGCGTCAGCAGGGCCGCAAGATGTTCGCGGGTCAGAGCACTCATCTGCCGTTCAAGCTGAACATGTCGGGCGTGATCCCTCCGATCTTCGCGTCGAGCTTGCTGCTGTTTCCGGCAACGATTGCCAGCTGGTCGGGGACGGCTGACGGCATGGGGTGGCTGCAAAGCGTGTCGGCAGCAATGACGCCCGGACAACCGGCGCACATGGTCCTGTACGGCGGTTTGATCATTTTCTTCTGCTTCTTCTACACCGCGCTGGTCTTCAACTCGCGTGAGACGGCGGAGAACCTGAAGAAGTCAGGTGCCTTCATTCCGGGTATTCGTCCAGGCCAGCAGACCGGCGAATACATCGACAAGGTGCTAACACGGCTCACGGTCTGGGGCGCCCTGTACGTCACCATCGTGTGCTTGCTGCCCGAATTTCTGATTTCTCGTTTCAGCGTGCCTTTTTACTTCGGTGGCACGTCGTTGCTGATCATCGTGGTGGTGGTCATGGATTTCCAAGCCCAGGTCGCGGCGCACCTGATGTCGCACCAATACGAGGGCTTGATGAAGAAAGCGAATCTGCGCGGCTACGGCCGTCCAGGACAGACGCAATAGGGGCTGGAGGATCTAGGGGCTGGGGACTGGGAAGAGCCGCACACCGCTCTACCTAGTCCCCAGCCTCGAGCCTGCAGCTAGGGTTTGGTGCGATCGCAAGGCGATCGTGGGAGAGAGTCATGAAGGTCCGTGCTTCCGTCAAAAAGATCTGCAAGAACTGCAAGATCGTGCGTCGCCGCCGCGTCGTGTACGTCATTTGCTCTGACGCGCGCCACAAGCAGAGGCAGGGCTAAAGGGCGAGAAGTGATCAGGGGTTAGCGGTTAGCGGTTAGTCAGATAAGGACCCGAAAAGGCGTCCTTGCTAACCGCTAACCGCTAACCGCTAACCGCTTCTTTCTTAAGGCATTGAGTTACTAGGTTTTTTGGTTTACAGTTCCGCGCTTTTCGTCGCGGGGAGTGCTCGCAATGGCCCGTATTGCCGGTATCAACATACCGATGAACAAACATGTATGGGTGGGACTCACCCATATCTATGGTGTAGGCAACACGCAGGCCAAGAAGGCTTGCGAGGCCGCAGGCATCAAGCTCAACACCATGGTGAAGGATCTCACCGAGGCTGAAGTCACCGCTCTGCGTACGCAGATCGGCAAGCTCACGGTCGAGGGCGATCTGCGCCGCGAAGTGTCGATGAACATCAAGCGATTGATGGACCTAGGCTGCTACCGCGGCATCCGTCATCGCCGCGGTTTGCCGTTGCGTGGACAACGCACACGCACGAATGCACGTACTCGCAAGGGTCCGCGCAAGGCAGCCGTGAAGATGAACGCACCGCCGGGCAAGGCGTAACACAGAAGTGGCTAGTTGCTCATCGTAGTGGCTAGTCAACAGCAAAGCGATTAACCGAAGCACTCTTGCTAGTCACGAATCACTAGTCACGAGTCACTTCTCCTAGAGAGACACATGGCTGAGCAGAAACAGGGTCAACAGGGCGCCGCCGCCGGCGGCACGAAAGGCCGCAAGAAGGTCAAGAAGCACGTGACCGACGCGATCGCGCACGTGCACGCATCCTTCAACAACACGATCATCACGATCACGGATCGCCAAGGCAACACGTTGTCATGGGCCACTTCCGGTGGCTGTGGTTTTCGCGGCTCGCGCAAAAGCACGCCGTTCGCTGCGCAGGTCGCAGCCGAGAAGGCTGGCAATGCGGCTCAAGAGCATGGCGTGAAGATGGTCGAAGTGCGCGTCAAGGGTCCAGGACCCGGCCGTGAATCGGCAGTGCGCGCGCTCAACGGCTGTGGATTGAAGATCACAAATATCGCTGACGTGACGCCCATACCGCATAACGGTTGCCGTCCGCCCAAGAAGCGTCGCGTCTAGTTTTTTCGAGGAAGATTCATGGCTCGTTATTTAGGCCCGAAATGCAAGCTCTCGCGCCGCGAAGGTACGGACTTGTTTTTGAAGAGCGGCGTGAAGCCTCTCGAGTCGAAGTGCAAGCTCGAAGTGCCGCCGGGTGGTATCAAGGGCGAGCGCCGCGGACGTCTGTCCGACTATGGATTGCAGCTGCGCGAGAAGCAGAAGCTGCGCCGCATGTACGGTGTTTTGGAGCGTCAGTTCCGCAACTACTACATCAAGGCTTCGGGCCGTCCAGGCGCGACAGGCTCGCTCTTGTTGCAGATGCTGGAAGGCCGCTTGGACAACGTCGTTTATCGCATGGGTTTCGCCGCGACTCGCAACGAAGCGCGTCAGCTGGTCAGCCACAAAGCGATTTCGGTGAATGGCGAAACGGTCAGCATACCGTCTTATCAGTGCAAGGCCGGTGACGTTGTCGCGGTTCGCGAGAAGGCACAGAAGCAGTTGCGCATCCAGACAGCGATGCAGATCAAGGCTCAGGTCGGTTTCCCGAATTGGGTCGAAGTCGACGAGAAGAAGTTTTCCGGCACGTTCAAGCAACTGCCCGATCGAGATGAGATTCTCCCGGACATCAATGAAAACCTGGTTGTGGAACTGTATTCGAAGTAGTTCTTGGGTTTTTGTCGGTTAGTTTGGGTCTGGTTTTCTTTGCACTCGTAATAAGACGAGTGCGTCAGCCGTTACGGCACACAAGCAGGTGAATGGTCCATGCAGGCATCCGTTGGCGAATTCCTGAAGCCGCGCGTCGTCAAAGTTACGCCCACGACCGCCCGGCAGGCGAAAGTCGTGATCGAGCCGTTCGAACGCGGTTTCGGGCACACCTTGGGCAACGCATTGCGTCGAGTGCTGCTGTCCTCCATGCCCGGCTGCGCAATCACCGAGGCAGAGATCGATGGCGTATTGCACGAGTACACCAGCATTGAAGGTGTGCAAGAAGACGTCGTAGATATTCTATTGAACTTGAAGCAAGTCGCGATTCGCTTGAATGCGCGCGAAGAAACCGAATTGCGCCTGCACAAGAAGGGGCCTGGCCCTGTCACTGCAGGAGACATTCAGCTCGACCACGACGTGGAAGTGTTGAACAGCGATTTGGTCATCGCGAATTTGACCAAAGCGGGCGAGCTCAACATGACGCTGAAAGTCGAGCGCGGTCGCGGCTATCGTCCGGCTGTGCAGCGTGCAACGTTCGAAGAATCGAGCGGGCCCATCGGCCGTTTGCAGCTCGACGCTTCGTTCAGCCCGATTCGCCGCGTCACGTACACGGTTGAAAGCGCGCGCGTCGAGCAGCGCACGAACCTCGACAAGCTCATTTTGGATATCGAGACGAACGGTACGATCGATGCGGAAGAAGCAATTCGCCGCGCCGGCTCAATTCTGAAAGATCAGCTGTCCGTGTTCGTCGACCTGCAAGGTCAAGATGAAGGTGCTTCCAAGGCCGCGGAGCAACAGTTCGATCCGATCTTGTTGCGCCCCGTCGATGAGCTCGAGCTCACCGTGCGCAGTGCGAACTGCCTCAAGGCCGAGAACATTCACTACATCGGCGATCTCGTGCAGCGTACGGAAGTGGAATTGCTGCGTACACCAAACCTGGGCAAGAAATCGCTCACCGAGATCAAGGAAGTTCTGGAAAGTCACGGCTTGTCGCTCGGCATGCGTTTGGACAACTGGCCCCCAGTTAGTCTGAAGCGGGACGACGATAGGGATCTGATCTGAAGAAGCGGTTAGCGGTTAGCGGTTAGCGGTTAGTCAGAATGCGCAGCATTCGCCGCGAATCACGAATCACGATTCACGAGTCACTAAGAAAATGCGTCACCAACTCTCCGGCCGGCAGCTTAGCCGCAACGCACCGCATCGCTGGGCGATGCTTCGCAACATGGCAGCTTCGCTGATTCGGCACGAAACGATCCGCACGACTTTGCCGAAGGCGAAGGAGCTGCGCCGTATCGTCGAGCCGCTGATCACATTGGGTAAGGCTGATAGCGACGCTAACCGCCGCCGCGCCTTCTCGCAGCTCCGTGATGCGGAAGTGGTGGTCAAGCTTTTCGAAGATCTGGGTCCGCGCTTCAAGGCTCGCCCGGGCGGTTACACGCGTATTCTGCGTATGGATGTTCGTCCCGGCGACGCGGCTCCAATGGCTTTGATGCAATTGCTCGATCAGCCTGCGATGGCGGAGCAGTCCGAGGCTTCGGCCGAGGCGGACGGCGAGAAGAAGGCTCCGAAGAAGAAGGCTGCCGCGAAGAAGGCGTCGCCGAAGAAAAAGACCGTGAAGACGGCCGAAGAGAAAGCGGCGAAGAAGGCAAAGGCCGAACAGAAAGCCGAAGCGAAGGCCAAGAAAGCCGAAACCAAGACACACAAGAAAGCTGCAGCGCCGAAGAAAAAGGCCGCAGCGAAGAAGAAGAGCACGAAGAAGTGAGAAAAAAGCCGGGCCTAGCCCGGCTTTTTTTTAGTCCGCGGTCCGCAGGGAGCGAGCAAGCGCGGGTCTTATGCGGTCTTTCTGGCCACAGACTGCAGACTGTAGACCACGGACTTAGTCTTCCTCTCCCGGCTCCAACCCCTTCGTGTACAGCACATGCCCGTCTGGTGTGACGAGAATGGCATCGATGTCTTCGAGCTTGTTGTAGATCTCGATGGCGCGCTCAGGCCCTAACACGAAGGCAGTTTTCGATAGACCGTCGGTGCGCGTTGCGGTTGGACCGATGATGGTGGCGCTGCGGACCTTGCTTGCCGAGTGGCCGGTCTTAGGATCGATGATGTGGTGATATCTCACGCCGTTTTCATCGAAGTAGCGCTCGTAGTCCCCTGAGGTCGAGAGCGCGGCGTCTTCCAACGGGATGCGTGCAATGACTTCTTCCTTGCGGTCTGGGTGGCGGATGCCGACGACCCACGGATTACCGAAGCGATCGCCTATGATGCGACTATCGCCTCCCGCGGTAACCAATGCGTGCTCGACACCGCGCGATTGCAAGACGGCAATGCCGCGGTCGACTGCATGGCCTTTACCGATGCCGCCCAGATCGATTCGCACTCCGGGGCGGGCGAATTTCACGGTCCTCGACTTTGGATCCAGAATCAAATGTCGATAGTTGATGCCCGGCAGTGCACTTCGAATCTGCTCTTCGTCCGGACGCACGCGTTCTCGGAAATCGTACATGAAGCCGACGCTCGCATAGGTGATGTCAAACGCCCCGCCGGTCACCTTGGAGTACTCGATCGAAGTTGCGAGTAGATCGAACAGCTCAGATGAGATCTTGATCGGCTCCTTTGCTGCTCGATCATTGACCAACGAAACCTCGCTCGTCGGTTTATAGGTGCTCATCGCTTGGTCAACGCGCCGCATCTCGGCCAGTACGGCTTGAACTGCTTCCTCGCCCTGCGCCCTGTCTTCACTCCAAAGCTCGACGACGATGCGCGTGCCCATGATGCCGTCTTCGACGTGCTCGACCCATTCGGCCCGGACGCTAGAGGTAGCGAACACGAAGAGAGCGCAAGCAAGAATGCGGTCGCGATAGGAGCGCGAATCTAAGAGAGGAAGAAGTGCCCGCATGGTGTTAGTGAGATGCGATTGATGCAACGAGAACAGAGTTAAAACTCTACACGAATCGCACTTAGTGGGAATTGGGGGTTCGCTGTTGGTCAGAAGCGCCTACCCTGGGTGTCGGCCGTCAACTGCCAACATGCTGCGTCCACACTCTCTCCCTCCCGTTTTGGAGGGAGAGAGCAGTAGTCCGTCTAGAACTTGAAACGCGCGGTCACACCATACGTGCGTGGTGCGCCTAAGAATGCATTCACTGTGCTGGTCGGCAGCGGCACATCGGCTGAGGAGCCTTGCAATGTCCCATCGAACGCGACTTGGTAGTACTCCTCGTCTGTTAGGTTTTGGGCCCACAGCTCGACCATCCACGACTCGTTCTCTGCACCGATGCCCAGACGCGCGTTTACAAGTGTCAGCGCATCCTGTTTCTTGCGCGGATCCAGATTCGATCCTGTGTTGTACTCGGATGTGTACTTCGCGCCCACGTTGCCGCGGAAAAGCAGTGTGGCGCCCACGGGTTGCTCGAATGTGGCGGCTAGGCTCCCGGACCATTTGGGTGCGAACGACAGTCGATCGTTCTCGCGCTCGGGTCTGAAGAATGCGATCGCCGAACCGAATTCTTCGATCTCCGTTTCCGCGTATGTGAAACCACCTTGGAGGCTGAGTTGTTCGAGCGGTGTGTTCCAGAGGAAATCCAGATCGACGCCTTGAGAGACTACCTGAGGGAGCGAAGTTACGACGAAGGAGATGCCGGTAAACGTGTTGAGCTGGAAGTTCTCGTAATCCTGGTAGAACACTGCGCCGTTCAACAGCAGCGTGTTGTCTAACCATTCGGTCTTGATGCCGAGCTCGTACGAGTCGACCATCTCCTTATCGAAGCGGGTGTTCGCGTCCGCAGCGATCGGACCTGCGGGATCGAGGGGATTGTTGGCAACGTTGTTGTTGGTGCGCTCGCGGTCCAAGTTGAATCCACTTGCCTTGTAACCGCGCGCAAACGAGACATAGCTCATCACGTCGTCGGTGAAGCGATAGGCCAGCTTCGCCGTGCCGCTCCACTCGTTCTCGTCGATGGTCTGGCTGGTAAGGAGATTGTTGAACACAGGGTCTGCGTACGTGGCGCAGCCGATGCCGTAGATCTGGCCAAGTGTCCTTTGCACGAGCGGCGCAAGCTGGTCTGGGGGAAGCGTCGGAAACTGCTGCTGCAACTGCATTCCCACCAGCCCGCTGAGGGCCGCTAAGTTGGCTCGCAACGCTGTGCAGCCGAAGCCAGCCGGAATACCCGGCGCGCTCGTGTTTACATACCGCGAGTCCAAGTCCTTCGATTCGTCGGTGTATCGCAGGCCAAGGGTCAGCTCGAGCGCTTCAGTGAAGCGGATGCTGTTATTGGTGAAGAGAGCCCAGCTCTTGGAATCCTGCTCGAACGTGTCGGATTGACCTGTGCCGGGCGCATAGGTCGCGAGAATCGGTGCAAGCGCTGCCGGATTTCCGAGCAGACCGCCGTAATAGTCATCGAACTGCGCGCCGTAGGTAAGTTGATTCGCAGAGTCCAAATCCTCTTTCGCGTAGAACGCTCCGACCAGCCAGCTGAGCTGCTCGGTTTCACCCGCCAGTCGCAACTCCTCGCTCATCTGCGTGAACTCGTTGGCGAAGCCGCCGTCCGGAGCGCGATACAGAATGTCTGCGGTGGTGAAATCCGAGTCCTGACCGTTGATCGATTCCCAGTTGCGCCAAGCGGTGATGGACGTGAACGTGGCGCCGCCCAGACCGTTGAGATCCCAGTTCATCTCCAGCGAGGCGCCCATGTCTTCGATCTGCTGTTCGGTGGAACGGTTCGCGTACGCACGACGCTCAAACGGGTCGGCCGGGCTCGGGAACGAACCCGGTTGAATCGCATTCAGCACTCCGAGTACCGCTGGATTCGGACTCAATACGATCTGATTTCCCAGGCAGCAGTTCTCGTCACGGTCCGTGTAGTCGGCGACCAAGCGGAAGTCCAGGGAATCGGAGGCTTCGATAAGCAGCTGTCCGCGCACGGTTTGGAAGCTGCGATCGAAATCCTCATCTGCCGTGCGAGGGCCGGGACCGGTTTCAACATCGAGGTAACCATCGCGCTCACGTGCGGCGACATACAGTCGACCTGCTACCGTGTCCCCTGCGATTGGACCTGTGATGGAAGCCGAGCCGCCAAGATCACCATAGTCACCTGCGGTGAGTTCGATCTGCGAACCGAAATCGAAAGAGGGACGCTTGCTCACGACATTGATCACGCCCGCCGAAGTGTTCTTCCCGAACAGCGTGCCTTGCGGGCCTTTCAGGACTTCGATTCGCTCCAACTCGCCGAGGTCACCGAAGCTCACGCCGTTGCGAGGTCGGTATACGCCGTCGATCACCACACCGACCGAGGATTCCAATCCTGGGTTGTCACCCACGGTCCCGATGCCGCGAATACGCGCTGTCGTAACCGTCTCGCTCGTCGTCGACGTGACAATCAAGCCGGGCGTGAGGAGCGTAAGATCCTTGATGTCTCTGATACCTGCATCTTGTAGCAGCTGCTCGGAGATCGTAGTGACGACAAGAGGAACGTCTTGCAGACTCTGCTCGCGCTTTTGCGCGGTGACAACGATCGTATCGATCTGGCGATCGCTTTCGGATGTGTCTCCCGTTTCCTGAGCTGCCAACGGCAGCGCAGTGCTTCCCAAGATGATCGCGACGGCAACTCGCAATGAAATGCTTTCAGATCTCATGGATCCCCCTCGTGACTCTTAATATTCGCAGGCGATTCCGGTGCAACCGATGCGTCTCGTGCAAGTCTCGTAAGGCACGGCGCATCATGCGTGCTGCGCTGTGGAATCAATTAGACTTGCCTACGTTGCACAAAGCGTACTGTCTTTGTTCCGCCAGCGGAAGCGTTTTGCGCGTGCGCAACGTATTACCACGTACAAGCGTGGGTAGCTTCGTCACTTGTATGCAACTGATGCACACTAGAACTCGATGCCGCTGAGTCAACCGGTCGCTTGACAGCCCGAATAGGCGTCTTTTTTTGACCGTGAACTCGCTAATTGAGTGCCATGGGGTTCCAGCAGGAAACAAGCCGAGCGCACAACGCTCGCAATTGCTGACACGTGGATAAGTATCATGCAGGGCATTTGGTGGCCCTGCTCAACAGTAAGGTGGAGCACGATGGAGCAATTCGATGTGGTGGTGATTGGAAGCGGACCCGCGGGAGAAGGTGCCGCAATGATGGCGGCGAAAAATCACCGCAGCGTTGCGGTTGTGGAGCGCTACTTCGAAGTAGGCGGCGGATGCACGCATTGGGGCACCATTCCATCCAAAGCGCTGCGCCACGCTGTAAAGATTCTGCATGACCTACGGCGCAATCCACTGCTGCGGGAATTTCGCGATGCTTCTAAGCTTACCTATCCTCAATTGCTCGCTTCGGCCACGAAGGTAGTGGAGACACAGGTCGCGAGCCGACGCCGCTTCTATGAACGCAATCGTGTTCCGATCATCGACGGTGAGGCGAAGTTCGTCGATCGAAATACACTCGAAATACACAAGAGCGCAGGACAGGCCGTTCGGATCGCAGGTAAACACATCATCATCGCATCGGGATCGCGCCCCTATCACCCGCCGCAAATCGATTTCACCCACCCCCGCATTTGCGACAGCGACTCCATTTTGCGTTACAGCTCGAATCCTTTCGCCGTGACGATTTATGGCGCCGGCGTCATCGGCTGCGAGTACGCATCGATCTTCATCAACTTGGGCGCCAAGGTTACGCTCGTCAATACGCAGGATCGACTGCTGTCTTTCCTGGATGACGAGATCACCGAAGCGCTTTCTTATCATCTGCGAGAGCAAGGTTGCGTGATCCGCCACAACGAGCAATTCAAAGAGCTTCAGGCGCGAGAGCACGATGTGGTGATGCATTTGGAATCGGGCCGCAAGATCAAGTCCGATGTCGTGCTGTGGGCGAACGGTCGCACCGGGAACTCGGATCGATTGCAGCTCGAGGCGGTTGGTCTAGCCAGCAATTCTCGCGGCCAAATCGCGGTCAATGGCCACTATCAGACAGCCGTGCCGAATATCTATGCAGTTGGCGACATCGTCGGCCCACCCGCGCTCGCCAGCGCAGCCTATGTGCAAGGATCGCACGCGGTGCAGCACGTTCTGAATTCCGGGATCGAGCCACATCATCCGGAAATGATTCCTAGCGGTATCTATACGATTCCCGAAATATCCTCGATCGGTCAAACAGAGCGCGAGTTGCAGGACGCGAAGGTGCCGTATGAGGTCGGCCATTGCGCCTTCAAGAATTTGGCCCGCGCACAGATGACGGACGAAAAGGTCGGAATGCTGAAGATCATCTTTCATGCGCAGACCATGGCAGTGCTGGGCGTGCATTGCTTCGGCGACAACGCATCGGAGATCGTGCATATCGGCCAAACCGTCATGGCCAGTCGCGATCTGAACGACGTTCGCTATTTCACGCGAACGACATTCAACTATCCGACCATGGCAGAGGCGTATAGAGTAGCGGCGTACAACGGGATAAATAGGTTGACGTAGAACAAGGTGATGTAAGCGATGGGCCAAGAAGCTTGGCTGCTCGTCTTGGCTTCATCATCTTCATCACCTTCGTCACTTCCATCATCTTCATCACGAGGAATCTCACCCATGAGCTTCGTAAAGGAATTCCGCGAGTTTGCGGTCAAAGGCAACGTTGTAGACATGGCGGTGGGTATCATCATCGGCGCTGCGTTCGGCAAGATCGTCAGCTCATTCGTGAACGACATCATCACGCCTCCACTCGGATATTTGATCGGCGGAGTGGATTTCATCGATTTGAAAGCGACCCTACCTGCGATGCAGGAAGGGCGGGATCCGGTGACGATCAATTACGGTGCGTTTATTCAAACCGCATTCGACTTCATCATCGTCGCATTCGCGATATTCCTGGTGATCAAGATGATCAATCGACTGAAACGCAAGGAAGAGGTTGCACCGACGGCACCGCCGCCTCCGCCATCCAGGCAAGAGGTGCTGCTCGAGGAGATTCGCGATCTTTTGAAGAGGCAGTAAGGACGTGTAGGGGTGTAAAAGGGTGTAGACGCTAGAGGCCGGACCGCGCGTTGCGCTTGAGGGTGTACGCACCGCTGCGCGAAGCGCCTCGGACGCCTACATCCCACCTCTACACGTCTTTCAACGCATCCGCTAAAGGCATGCCGCGAACGCATCGCGCGTCAAATTCTCGGGTGCGCCCTCAGTACATACGACATCGTCCTCGATGCGAATGCCGCCGCATGGTTTGAAGCGTTCCACTGTGCTCCAGTTGATGTGCTTTCCATGAGGTGAGGTGCGGGCGGACTCGAGCAACATGTCGATGAAGTAAATGCCGGGCTCGATCGTCACGGCAAATCCGGGCGACAGCGTTCTCGTAAGTCGAAGGTACGGATGACCTTCCGGCCGAGCTTTGGTCGAACCGTCAGGCGAGATCATGAAGCCCGCGACGTCGTGCACCTGCAATCCCAGCAAGTGTCCGATGCCGTGCGGAAAGAAGATACCGGACAGCCCTGAGGCCACCGCATCTTCGCCTGCCAGCGAAATGAAATCGGCAGCATGCAGGAGATTGGCGATCCTCAGATGGGCGTCCAAATGGATGCTCGAATACTCGACCCCATTTCGAACTTGTGCGCACAAGGCGAGTTGCAACTTGTGCATCTCTTCCACGAGCGAGTCGAATTCATCATCGGCCCAAGAGTATGTTCGCGTAATGTCCGAGGCGTAACCTGCAAACTGCGCGCCGGCATCGACCAAGAGCGAAAAGCGCTGTGCCGGGGCGGTGCGTTCTTGATGTTGGTAGTGAAGCACAGAAGAGTTTTCGTTCAGCGCAACGATGCTGGGGTAGGGCAATTCGTTTTCTGTGTGCCCCGTGGCCTGTAAGTAAGCCAGATGGATCTCGTATTCGGATCCTCCCGCACGGAAAGCAGCTTCGCCAGCACGATGTCCGCTTGCGCCGAGCTTGGAGGCTCGACGCATACACTCCACTTCGTACTCGGTCTTGATCGCTCGCGAGAAGTGCAGACGATCGAGCAACCCCTTGGGATTGGCGTGCGCGAATCCCCAGTCGGCGAATTCGCTTTGCCACTCTCCGATGAACGCACAGCGCGACAGATTCTCGAAATGTGATTTTGCATCGCTAGGGTCGCGGACGACCTGAATGTCGAAATGATCGGTCCAATAGCCGGCCGGCAGCGCAGGCGGTTTGTGCCAATAGTCCACCGGTTGCCAGAAGACGAGCTTCAGCTTCGTGTTCGGTTGGTAGATGATCCAACAATGCAGTGGGTCGGCAAGAGGCACCCAGAGCCTGAAATGCGGGTTCACTTTGAACGGGTAGGGCTGGTCGTCGAGAAATTGCATTCTCGTGCCGCCGGCATAGATCGCCAACGAATCCAGCCCCGCGGCCGCTAAAGCCTCATCGGTACGCTGTCGCTGAACTGCCAAGTGCGCCGTATAGAGTGTATCGAGCATAAAGGTGCGCTCGCCGCGTGAGATCGCCAGCAGTGTAGAGATTCTGGAAAGAACAGGCGAGCGCGGGGATTCCTACGGCAAGAATCCTGCTACTGCGAAACTTGCACGTTCAAGCGTCCCCAATCGCCAAAATCCGCCAAGCAACGCCCCGGTTGTGCGCGAATCATTTTTCCCAAAGCGCCGGTGAGCAGTATCTGGCCGGATTCCAGGGTCCAGCCTTGATCGAGCATCGTATTTACGAGCCACAACGCTGCAGCCCATTGATCGCCCATGGCGTCGTGACCTTGTCCCACGTTGAGCTCCTTACCGTCGCATTCGAGAGTGGCGCTGACTGCGTTTGGATCGCGTTCCTCAACAGGCGCGAACGATCCGACAATGAAGTAGGCGGCAGCGACGTTCGAGGCAACGATATCCAACGCATTGAGCTTCTGCGCATCCTGATAGTCGAGATTCGGCAACTCGATCGCCGGTGCAATGCCATCGATGTGCGACTTGAGCTCATCGATGCTTGCGAGCCGTGTGCGGACCGGTGTGCGAAGGCGCATCGCGACTTCGACTTCGATGTAAAGGCCCTTCAGTACGTTCAGATCGAGCTTGCTCGGCGTGAGGTGCGCGGGTTTGAGTAAGACGCCGGCGACTGGATTCGTTGCTCCAAAGCGCGCGCGAGATGGCGCGGAGGTCAGTCCAGCTTTGAAGCCAGCAGGCTTAGCATCGCGCAAAGCACGGCGCACGATGCGAGTTTGAATCTCGTACGCGCGCTCAATTGTCAATGTTTCGTCAACAACATGAGCAAGTGGAATAGATGAATTTGTTTGCCATGCATTTTCGATACTTCGTTCGATGTGCGATGTGTGCGCGCAGGCGACAAGCCCTAAATACACTGTAAATAAAGCGATTTTCGAGCTTTGCGCAATAATGGCGCGCGAAATGATCGACGATCGATTCGATCTGATGACTTCATAACTGGTTTCAAACGAAACTGAAACGCACTAGAATCGATAGCGCTGTTAACGGAGGAACTGTCCTTCGCTTTGAGTGTTATATACATCGTTATCAACTCGCCAGTTATTAAACTCACAGGGGTGGAAGACCACATGAACACGAAGCTAATTCTTGCTGCATTGATGATGTCGCTGTCGCTGGCCGCTTGCGGACAGAAGGACGAAGCTCCTGCCGAGGCAACGACTGACACTGCACCTCCGGCCGATGTCGCTCCTGCTGATGCACCTCCAGCTGACGCGGCTCCGATGGACGGCACCACGCCTCCTGCCGATGGAACGGCTCCTGATGCAACCGCGCCTGCTGAAGGTGGCGATGCAACTGAGCCGACTCCTGCTCAGTAATTGCAGTGATGATAGATCAGGCGGGCGAAAGCCCGCCTGATCGCTTTAGAGGTGATGTTATTGTTGATTGTGCAAGAGTCGTCTACTCGCGTAGGCTCATGCAGAACGTCTCCGCGTCGCAGGTTAACGAAACCCTGGACGTGAAAGATGAAGCGGGAGTAAATCCCGAGGCAGGAGGCGGCTAGGTCAAGCCGGTAGTGCGGTGCCCGTCAGTATTCGAGACGCCCAGAATTCCCCGCAGGACCGCCTGTGGATCCAGCGCCAGTATCCGGAATATCTCAGCGACTTGTCCGATCTGAGCATGAACACCGGGATGTTCCCGGCGTATCGCGAGCGCGAAGCCGAGCTGATGGCCCGCTGGTTCGCCGATGACAGCGCGCACCCCCTCGTGATCCTCAAAGAGGAGCGTCCTGTGGGATTCGCCCTCGTCAGTCGCCCCCCGCGCAATCAGCGCGAGCACGTGGACTTTTGCATGGCTGAATTTTTCATTACCTCGCGTTCACGTCGAATTGGCGTCGGTCGTGATGCTGCAAAGCTCATTTTCAACCGCTTCGCCGGCACTTGGCAGGTCACCGAATTCCTCTACAACAAACCCGCCGTCGAATTCTGGCGTGCCACTGTCGCCGAATACACGAACGGACAGTTCCGAGAAACCGTGGCGCACGGAGAAGTGCGGCAAGTGTTTAAGTCGGGCAAGGCAAGGTGACGAACTGAAGGTGATGTAAGTGATGTAGGTTAGAGGGAGATGCGCCTCTCTTACCTCCATCACTTACATCACCTTCATCACCTTCATCACTTCCCATCGCTCCTTCACCTGAGCTTCGCGAAGACATACCTCGTCCCCCCAAACTCCGCGGGCGCCACGTACGGCTCGAAACCCTCGATTGCGAACGGCACTGGCTGGCTGAAATTCGGCCCGTCGTAAACGAAAGTGTGGAACTCGCCATTTTCGCCGCAAGCGTCTACATCCTCGGGAAGATCCGCGATAAAGGCCGCATCGTATTCACGGCCGCAGAATTCGTCGCCCAAGTAGCGCGAATCGATGCAGACGACTACGGCTCGAAATCCAGCGTCGATCACTTGCAGAGCGAGCTCGCGTCGATCTTGGTGCCATAGAGGCAATACTGGTTCGATATTCGCAGACGCGCACACTTTTTCTTCCCAGTCGCGATGCGGTTGCAGATCGATGTCGCCGAAGATTGCGGTGGAGAAGTTGCGGGAGCGGAACTCGCGTAGCGCGCTCGTGAACTCTGCTTCATAGCTCGACCAGCTTGCCTGTCGTGTCACCAGCTCGAGATTCAAAGCGTCCGCTTGTTTGCTCAGCAGTGAAAGCGGCAGCGCGTGCGAACGGCTACGCTCGCCACTTTCCTCGAACATTACCAGCAGAGCGCGCACGTCGTAGCCTTGTAGCTGTGCGCGCCAGAGCGCGAGGCAGGAATCCTTCCCGCCGCTGAAAGAGCAGAGTGCATGCATTGACACGGGTCCTAGCGAGTGAACGGAGTACAGCGCGATCGTTCAGGCAGTCTTGCGCTTCGGTGCGGGGAGCTTATCGAGTACCGGCTTTAGATACTTGCCCGTATAGGAATCTTGGTTCGCGACGATGTCCTCGGGCGTTCCCGTTGCCACGACCATGCCGCCGCCGTTGCCGCCTTCGGGTCCCAAGTCGATGACCCAATCAGCCGTCTTGATCACATCGAGATTGTGTTCGATGACAACGATGCTGTTTCCTTCATCGCGAAGACGATGCAAGACGCCCAGGAGCTGTTCGATATCGTGGAAGTGCAGACCTGTGGTGGGTTCATCCAGGATGTAAAGGGTCCGGCCCGTCGCGCGCTTCGAGAGTTCCTTCGCAAGCTTCACCCGCTGCGCTTCTCCGCCAGATAAGGTCGTCGCGTTCTGGCCTAAGCGAATATAGGAGAGCCCAACGTCGATCAAAGTTTGCAGCTTTGGCGCAATCACGGGCGCGTTGCGGAAGAACTCCATCGCATCCTCGACAGTCATCTCGAGCACTTCGTTGATGTTCTTGCCTTTGTATCGGATTTCGAGCGTTTCGCGGTTGTATCGGCAGCCCTTGCACACATCGCAAGGAACGTACACATCGGGAAGAAAATGCATCTCGACCTTGATGACGCCATCGCCCTGGCAGGCCTCGCATCGTCCGCCCTTGACGTTGAAGCTAAAGCGGCCTGGCTCATACCCTCGCGCTCGTGCTTCCGGTACAGCAGAGAAAATCTCGCGTATCGGCGTAAACAATCCTGTGTAGGTCGCGGGATTCGAGCGCGGAGTGCGGCCAATCGGGCTTTGATCGATGTCGATGACTCGATCGATTTGATCCAATCCCTCGACACCATCGCTCGGCGCCGGATCCGTCGATGCATCGTTCAATGTCCTGGCCACATATCTATATAGCGTGTCGTTCACCAGTGTCGATTTACCCGAACCCGAGACTCCTGTTACGCACGTCATGATGCCCAGCGGTATCTCGACCGTCACGCCGCGAAGATTGTTGCCGCGCGCATTGAGGATGCGCAGATGATTGCCCTTCTGCGGCGGAGTTCGCATTGCCGGCACCGCGATCGATCGCTGCCCGGATAGATATTGCCCGGTGATCGAGTTTGGATCGGACGCGATGTGCTCGGGGGAGCCTTGCGAGATGACCTGCCCGCCGTGAACTCCGGCCCCCGGACCGAGATCCACGACATGATCGGCGTGGCGGATCGCGTCTTCGTCATGCTCCACGACGATCACCGTGTTGCCCAAATCTCGCAAGTGATTGAGTGTGCGTAATAGTCGATCGTTGTCGCGCTGGTGCAGGCCAATCGAGGGCTCATCGAGGATGTACATGACGCCGACTAGTCCGGAGCCGATCTGGCTGGCCAGACGGATACGTTGAGCTTCACCGCCCGAGAGAGTTTCGGCGCTGCGATCGAGCGTCAGATAGTCGAGTCCCACATCACTTAAGAACCGTAGCCGCTCAGAGATCTCTTTGATGATCTTTGCCGCAATTTCTCCGCGCCATCCTTCGAGCACCAAATCACGGCTGAACTGCAGCGCATCGCCCACGGCCAACGCTGCGATCTCAGGCAGCGTTCGCTCTGCGACGAAGACGTGCCGGGCTGCCTTGTTCAGTCGCGTACCGCCACATTCTGGGCAGGGCTGGTTGCTTAGATACTTTGCGAGCTCTTCGCGCACCGCAACGGACTCGGTCTCTCGATAACGACGCTCGAGATTGGGGATGACGCCTTCCCATTTGTGAGATCGGCGCATCGTTCCGCCTTTCGCATCCACATAGCGAAAATCGATCTTGTCCTCGCCACTGCCATACAAGACGACTTTTTTGTGCTTCTCGGCCAGTTCTTCCCAGGGCGTCTCGACATCGAACTTGTAATGCTTCGCCAACGACTGCATCAAAGCGAAGTAGTAAGTGGTGCGCCGATCCCAGCCCCGGATCGCACCGCCTGCGATCGAAACGTGAGGATGGTGAACGACGCGATTCGGATCGAAGAATTGCTGCACACCCAAACCGGAGCAGACCGGACAGGCGCCCGCAGGATTGTTGAACGAGAAAAGCCGTGGCTCCAGCTCGGAGAGACTGTAGCCGCAAATCGTGCATGCGAATTTATCCGAGAAGACGAGCTCCTCGCGCTTCGGCTCATCCATGAACGCGATGCGTGCGATGCCATCTGAAAGTCGCAAAGCCGTCTCGAAGGACTCGGCTGCTCGCTGTGCGGCGTCGGGACGAACTTTGAATCGATCGACCACCGCTTCGATCGTGTGTTTCTTCTTCGGATCGAGCTTCGGCGCATCATCCAATTCCGCCACTCTGCCGTCGATGCGCGCGCGCACGAAACCTTGGCTGCGCAACTGATCCAGTACTTGAGCGTGCTCGCCTTTGCGGGCATCGATCATCGGCGCCAGCAACAGCACAGGTGTACCTTCCGGTAGCTGCACGACTTGATCGACCATTTGACTTACCGTTTGTGCTTCCAGCGGCACGCCGTGATCCGGGCATCGTGGTTGACCGACACGCGCAAACAACAAGCGTAGATGATCGTAAATCTCCGTGACAGTGCCGACTGTCGAACGAGGATTATGCGAGGTCGATTTCTGTTCGATCGCGATTGCGGGCGACAATCCTTCGATCGTATCGACATCGGGCTTTTCCATTACCGAGAGAAACTGCCGCGCGTACGCCGACAAAGACTCGACGTAGCGGCGCTGCCCTTCTGCGTAAATCGTGTCGAATGCCAACGAGGATTTTCCCGAACCCGATAGGCCCGTGAAGACAATCAGCTTCTCGCGCGGCAATTCGAGATTGACGTTGCGTAGGTTATGAGTGCGTGCGCCGCGAATCAGAATGGAAGAGGACATAGTGGCGGGGCCCGAAAGCCCGTCCGAATGGAGGACCGAACACTATAAGCGGGTGGAGCAGGGCGGGGCAAAGGCGAGGAGGGCGAGCCGGCTTTGCCGGCCAGCGAGCCTACGGCAGGCGAGCCTGACGGCAGGCCAGACTAGGTCAGAGGGCGTGTTTGAAGGGTTGGAGGTACGGCGTCACAGCTCCGGCCCGCTGACAGCGTCAGCTCGCCTGCGGGTCCTCCCGCTTGCCTGTCGATAGGCTCGCCTGCGGCAAAGCCGCTAGCGTTTATGGCATAAGGCGCCGGATATTCGCCTGTTATGCCGGGCCTCCCCCGTCTACAATCGCGGCTTTCCTGGGAATAGGGGTCCTACATGGCTCGCGGCATCAATAAAGTCATCCTTGTCGGTAATTTGGGGGCGGACCCGGATACCCGCTATATGCCGAGCGGCAAGGCTGTGACCAATATTCGAATCGCCACCAGTGAGTCTTGGAAAGACCGTCAAACGGGCGACCAGCAGGAACGCACTGAGTGGCATACCGTCGTATTGTTCGACAAATTGGGCGAGATCGCCGCCGAATACCTCAGAAAGGGCTCTCAGGTCTATATCGAGGGAAGCCTTCGAACGCGCAAATGGCAGGACAAAGAGGGTAAAGACCGTTATTCGACCGAGGTCGTCGCGCGTGACATGCAGATGCTCGGTGGTCGAGGCGGCGCAAGCGCGGGTGGCGGCGAGCCTCGCCCGGCCCGATCAGCTCCTGCTGAGGATCGAAGCGCCCCTCCGGCCGCCGATGTGGGCGAGTTCGACGACGATATTCCGTTCTAGACGAGGGAAGGCGATAGAGGATAGGCGATAGGGGATAGTTCGGAGCTGGCGCCGGACTCTATAACAATCCGACCGTCGATCATCATCCCTGTCCAGTCTCACTATCCCCTATCCGCTATCCGCTATCCCCTATCGCCTTCTCTCCTATGCCCCTCGTTTACATCCGAACCTTTGGCTGCCAAATGAACGAGTACGACTCCGCCAAGATGGTGGACGTACTGCGCGAGGCTGCCGGATACGAGCTGACCGAGGATCCGGCTGCGGCCGATCTGCTGTTGTTGAATACCTGCTCGGTGCGCGAGAAGGCGCAGGAGAAGGTGTTCTCGCAGCTTGGTGGATGGCGCGAGTTGAAGAGGCAGAAACCGCACTTGCTCATCGGCGTGGGTGGCTGCGTTGCGAGTCAGGAGGGTGCGGGCATCACGCGTCGTGCCCCGTTCGTTGATCTGGTGTTCGGTCCGCAAACGTTGCATCGTCTGCCGACCATGATCGCCGAGTTGAAACAAAGCGGGCATTCCGTCGTCGATGTGAGCTTTCCTGAGATCGAGAAGTTCGATGCTTTGCCTGCGCCTCGTGCCGAAGGTGCCACTGCGTTCGTTTCCATCATGGAAGGCTGCAGCAAGTACTGCACGTTCTGCGTCGTACCCTACACGCGCGGCGATGAAGTCAGCCGTCCATTTGAAGATGTGATGAGCGAAGTACGCGCGCTCGCCGAGCAAGGTGTACGCGAAATCAATCTGCTCGGACAAAACGTGAACGCTTATCGCGGTCCTATGGATGACGGCACGATCTGTGACCTCGCGACGTTGATCTTCTATGTGGCGGAAATCGACGGTGTCGAAAGGATTCGATTTACGACTTCTCATCCGGTGGAGTTCAGCGACGCATTGATCGAGGCGTATCGAGACGTGCCGCAGCTCGCGAACTATCTGCACTTGCCGGTGCAATCCGGCTCTGATCGTATTTTGGCGGCAATGAAACGCGGCTACACCTCGCTCGAATACAAGCAAAAGATCCGCAAGCTGCGCGCGGTGCGTCCTGGCATCAGTGTCTCCTCGGATTTCATCGTGGGATTTCCCGGTGAGACAGCTCGAGATTTCGAGGCAACGATGAACTTGATCGCGGATGTTGGCTTCGATCAATCTTTCAGTTTTATCTACAGCCGTCGGCCGGGGACGCCTGCCGCGTCTCTCCCCGATGACGTTACATCGGAAGAAAAACACCAGCGGCTGACTTTGCTGCAGTCGCGTATCAGCCAGCACGCCATGACGATCAGTGAAGCTATGATCGGTACCGTGCAACGCGTGCTTGTCGAACGTCATTCCAAGAAGAAACCTTCCCAACTCGCAGGACGCACGGAGAATATGCGCTGGGTGAACTTTGACGGACCCGAAACGTTAATCAACCAGTTCGCGGATGTATTGATTACGGAGGCGCTCCCGAATTCGCTGCGAGGGAAGCTGGTGGCACGCGGTCTGCGGCATGCGTCGGAATCCGAAGCTCTCTCAATCTAGTCAATTATGTTTTCTTGCCTATTTGCTTTTCAGCTCCACGATGGTTCTCGCGAGCACCACGTAGGTGTTCGTAGCTGTGCAAGCCGCATGCCTCACGCCGGGCGCCGCTCTATCGCATGAACGCACCAGTTGCGACCCGTGATCTGGCGTTCGAGCCAGTGGATAACGCTCGATTGGCCAACTTCGTCGGACCGATGGACGAGAACTTGCGTCACGTTGAAAAGCGCTTGAACGTACAGGTTCGAAGGCGCGGCGGCTGGGTCGAGGTCTCCGGACCCGAGGACGCAGCTGTAACTGCCGAGCACGTGCTCCGCCGGTTGTTTGAGTTGTCTGCATCCGAGGCACTTACGCCCGATCGAGTGCATCTGGTCGTGCAAGAGGCAGGAATGGACACTGCTCCAGCCATCGTGGCGCGCTCGCCCGATGAGGTCATGATTCACACCCAGCGCGGCGGCATTCGCGGTCGAGGTCCGAATCAAAGGCAGTATCTACATAACATCCGCACGTCGGATCTGACGTTCGGAATCGGCCCCGCAGGCACCGGCAAGACGTATCTAGCCGTCGCGTGCGCCGTGGAAGCATTGCAGACCGACCGCGTGCGGCGCATCGTGTTGGTACGTCCAGCGGTCGAGGCGGGTGAAAGATTGGGATTCTTGCCGGGCGACATTGGGCAAAAAGTGGACCCCTATTTGCGGCCCATGTATGACGCGCTTTATGACATGATGGGATTCGATCGGGTTGCTCGTGCAATCGAGCGTCAAGTCATCGAGATTGCGCCGCTTGCATTCATGCGCGGCCGTTCGCTCAACGATTCGTTCATCATTCTGGATGAGGGTCAGAACACCTCGATCGAGCAGATGAAGATGTTTTTGACGCGCATCGGCTTCGGCTCCAGGGCAGTGGTGACCGGCGATGTCACGCAGACCGATCTGCCTAAACAACAGATGTCCGGTTTGAAGCATGTGATCAAAGTGCTGCAAGGCGTAGATAGCGTCGCTTTTACTTTCTTCACCTCCAAAGACGTCGTGCGTCATCCCTTGGTGCAGCGGATCGTCGAGGCGTACGAGCGGAATACCGCGACGTCTTCGCGCGACCAAAATGATGCGCGAGAGGGCGGCGAAACTTGATCAGCCGACGCTCCTCTACGGCGCGAGCGGAGATGGAAATTTCCGGGCGAGGCGGCGGTAGCATCGGCGTTCGTGAGTTGGATGTCGCAGTGCAATTCGCGACCAGTCGCCGTCACGTGCCTGCTGTGCATTCGCTTGCATCGTGGGCAGAGGCAGCCTATGGACATGCGCGCCAAATTGGCAAGCTTAGACATAAAGCCTTTGATCTCACCATCCGGGTGGTGGGTGCCGCCGAGAGCCGAAGATTGAATCGTGATTGGCGCGGTAAGGACAAGCCGACCAACGTTCTCAGCTTTCCGGGCTTGCTCGAGACAGCATCCGAGACAAAGCGTCTGGTGGCGAGCGGTGAGCGCTTACCGCTGGGAGACTTGGCTATTTGCGCGCCTGTCGTCAGTCGTGAGGCCCGTGAACAAGGAAAAACTTCCCGCGCGCACTGGGCTCACATGGTCGTTCACGGAGTTCTGCATCTTTTAGGATACGATCACGAGAACGAGCGCGACGCACAAGCGATGGAAGGGATCGAAGTCAAAGTTTTGGAGCAGTTGGGTTTCGGCAACCCTTACGCCTACCAAACAAGATCGATATAAAGGTGAGGCACCATCATATTCACTACCGACAGGGCGCGCACTTAGCTAGCGATTAGATATGTCTGAGGACAATGGCTCATCAGGACGTTGGTTCAAGCGGCTCGCCGAAACTTTCAGCGGCGAGCCCAAGGATGTGGAGGGCCTTTCCGAGGTCATCACGCACGCCAGAGAGCGCGGCATCATCAATCAAGACGCCTCCGAGATGCTCGAGGGGGTTCTCCGAGTGGCGGAGCTGCAGGTCAGGGACATCATGGTGGCTCGATCGCAGATGGTCGTGGTCAATCGAGACGACCCTCCCGAAGCGATTCTGCCTGCCGTGATCGAGTCCGGTCATTCGCGCTTTCCAGTGATCGGGGAGGATCGCGATGAGGTGGTCGGCATTCTGCTCGCGAAAGATTTGTTGCGTTACTTCGTCGAAGGCGGGCGCGAAGACTTCGATATCAAAGAATGCCTGCGACCGGTGGCTTTCATCCCCGAGAGCAAACGTCTGAATGTCCTGCTCAAAGAATTTCGAGTGAGCCATCACCACATGGCGATCGTGGTTGACGAGTACGGCGGTGTGGCCGGACTTGTCACCATCGAAGATGTGCTCGAGCAGATCGTCGGTGACATCGGCGATGAGTACGACACCGACGAAGACCTCGACATTCGCCGCGAAGGGGAACGGCAATTCACAGTGAAAGGACAGACGCGGATCTCTGAGTTCAACTCGTATTTCGGTTCTGAGTTCAGTGACGAGGAGTTCGATACGATCGGCGGCCTGGCGATTAATTTTCTCGGGCGATTGCCGCGTCGCGGAGAAGCCTTCGTGATGAGCGGCTTGGAATTTCGAGTGCTCAGATCCGATCGCCGCCGACTGGATTCGCTGCGAGTCATCACCCCTCAGGACATCGTTAGAGAAGAGCACTGAACGCAGCGCCATGCTGCAACGGACGCAGCGTATTCGCGCTCGGGCAGTAAGCTCAAAGACTTAGAAGCGGGCGAGTGCTTGCTTTATGATTCGTTTTCGTCCGGCAGAACACAAACAATACGATGTGATTCACCGGCCCCTGAATGTTTTGTGCCGGTACCGCGCGATCAATGGAAACACTGCTGCAAGTCATCCTCTTGGGAATCATTGAAGGCGTCACCGAATTCCTTCCCATCTCGAGCACGGGTCATTTGCTGATTGCCCAACACTGGTTGGGTCGACGCTCCGATCTCTTCACCGTAGCGATTCAAGCGGGAGCAATCCTCGCTGTCGTGGTGATCTATTGGCGCCGGCTGTGGGATATGACGGCGCATGTCGCGCAAGCCGAAAACCGCGACTATTTGTACAAGCTCATGGTTTCATTCCTGATCACCGTGGCGGGCGGTTTCATCGCGAAGCAGATGGGCCTGGAGTTGCCGGAAACCGTCGCCCCGGTCGCGTGGGCGCTCATTCTCGGTGGTCTCGCGATCTTTGCCGTGGAAGCCTATGCCGGCCGACAGCCCGATCGAGACACGTTGACCTGGAAAGTTGCGTTCTGGGTTGGAATCGGTCAGATCATCGCCGCAGTTTTTCCGGGCACATCTCGTTCCGCGGCGACCATTTTCGCAGCGATGCTTGCGGGTATGACCTCACGTCCTGCCGCTGCTGAGTTCGCATTCATCGTGGGTATTCCGACGATGTTCGCGGCGACCGCCTATGAAGCGTATGACTTGTACGCGGATGGGCACGTCGGCGACGAGAACTGGACGGAGTTGGCGGTTGGATTCGTCGTCTCCGCGGTCGTCGCATTCATTGCAGTCAAATGGTTGCTGCGCTATATCCAGACCCATCGATTCACGCCGTTTGCATGGTATCGGCTCATTCTCGGCGCTGCTTTGCTTGCGCTGGTCTGAGCGGCCACTAACAACACGACGGCCAAACGAAGGTAGAGGAGAGAAGTGTGTTCGAGTTCGACCTGATTCACACTCTCGCCTTCGGTGGTGTGGCACTGCTGCTCGGCTACGCGCTGTGTCATTTCATACCAATCTTAGGTCGCTACAATCTTCCTGCACCCGTCGTCGGCGGTTTGGTTGTTGCACTCGTAATTCTGATCGCCAGAAATCAAGGCATTACTCTTTTCAAGTTCGATACGACACTGCAATCGCCGTTGATGATTGCCTTTTTTACGACGATCGGATTCGGTGCCAGTCTTTCGTTGTTGCGCGTCGGCGGTCCGCAGGTCGCGCGCTTCTTTCTGATCGCAAGCATTTACGCGGTCATCCAAAACTTGATCGGTATCCTGGTCGCGCTTCCCTTTGGCTTGCATCCATTGTTTGGAGTGCTCGCGGGTTCAGTGACGCTGACCGGTGGCCCAGCAACGGGTCTTGCCTTCGCACCGTTGTTCGAAGAAGCCGGAGTGCCTGCTGCGAGTTCAATCGCGATCGCGGTCGCCATGGGCGGCATCGTGCTTGGCGGAATCATTGGCGGACCTGTTAGCACATTCCTCATCGAACGCAATCGGCCGCGAACGACGCCCCCGCGGGAAGTAAAAGGGGAGCGCACCGAGTTTGCGCCTGTGGCGACCGACAACGACACGCCCGTGGCGCCACTGGCATCGGTCATAGAAGAAGATGAAGAAGCCAGCGTCTTGCCGATTCTCAAGAACTTGGTAGCGATCCTGGTTGCGATGTGGGCGGGCGCGTGGGTTAGCGAGGGCTTCTCAGGACTTGGGCTCACGCTGCCGGCGTATATCGGTGCGATGATCGTGGCGGCGGTGATTCGCAACGTCGACGATGCTACCGGTTGGTTCGGCCTTTCAATCCGTTTCATCAATCAATTCGGTGCCGTTGCCCTTTCGTTGTTCCTGGTTCTGGCACTGATGACATTGAAGCTATGGGAGCTCGCTTCGCTCGCGGCGCCGCTCATTACGATCCTCATCGCACAAATGGTGTGCGTGGCTTTGATCGCCGCCTGGCCGGTATTTCCATTGATGGGGCGCGACTATGAATCAGCGGTAATGAGTGGCGGGTTCATCGGCTTCATGCTCGGTACGGCTGCAAACGCAATGGCTGTGATGCGCACGCTCGTCGAGCGGTATGGACCTGCGCCGAAAGCGTTCTTCGTCGCTCCGATGGTTGGGGTGTTTTTCATCGATTTCACGAATGCGCTGATCATCACTGTGTTCCTGAACCTGCTGACCTGAAACTTTCGCAGAGCTCGTTGAGGATCGCCTATGGAATCCAAGCGCTTGACGCGCTTCATCGTCATCGGACTCGTGCTCGGCATTGCCAGTGGCTTTGTTTGCTTCCAGTTTTTTCCTCAAGACAGCGCATCGTTTTCTTCGATCGTGTCGCTTGCGCCGATCGCTTTCCTGCGATTGATCAAGATGATCATTGCGCCTCTGGTGTTTTCCACGTTGGTCGTAGGCATCGCCAAGATGGGTGATATCGCCGCGGTCGGTCGAGTCGGCGGTAAGGCACTTGGTTGGTTCCTATTCGCATCGCTGATTTCTTTGGCGATCGGCTTCGCGCTGGTCGAACTGTTCGAGCCCGGTCGCGCGATGGCGTTGAGCATTCCAGCGGCCGATGCGACCTCCGGCGTCGCCGCGAGCGAACTTTCGATCAAGACGTTCATCGAGCACATGATTCCGACCAGCATTCTCGATGCGATGAGTCGCAACGAAATTCTGCAAATCGTCGTGTTCGCGGTGTTCTTCGGAACAGCAATGGCCGCCTTGGGAGAGCGGGCCACCATCGTGATCACTGTGCTGGATGCCGTATCGCACATCATGTTGAAAGTGACCTCCTATGTAATGTTGTTCGCGCCTTTGGCGGTCTTCGGTGCGCTCGCCAGCACGGTCGCGAATCAAGGCTTGAGGATTGTCGGTGTGTACGGGGTTTTCATCGGCGAGTTCTATCTCGGCTTGCTGGTACTCGCAGCGGTGCTGATCGGCCTGGGCAGGCTCGTGATCGGCAAACGGGTAATGGCGTTGATGCGGCGAATTCGAGAGCCAGCGATTCTTGCGTTCTCCACGGCCAGCTCCGAAGCTGCATATCCGAAGACGCTCGAAGAGCTTGAGCGTTTTGGCTGTAGCAATCGCGTTGCGAGCTTCGTGCTGCCAACCGGCTATTCCTTCAATTTGGACGGCTCGATGATGTATTGCGCATTCGGTGTGATGTTCATCGCGCAGGCTTATGGGATTGAGCTGAGCTTCGGACAGCAAATATTGTTGCTGGCGGTACTGATGGTTACATCGAAGGGCATCGCCGGCGTGCCTCGTGCCTCGCTCGTCGTGATCGCGGCGACATTGATCCAATTCGACATCCCCGAGGCAGGCCTGATCTTGCTCATAGGGATCGATCAGTTCTTCGATATGGGACGTTCTGCGATGAACGTCCTCGGCAATAGTATTGCAACGGCCGTCGTCTCGAAGTGGGAAGGTGAGTTGACGCCGGAGGCGGACACAACTCAATCCTGAGTCCGAAGTTCCGCGCGGCAGATCAGACAGATCACGACGCCGTTGGCAGTTTTGAAACAATCAAGCTCTCCCCGGTTCATCATTCGGCTCGCTTGTGGTCCATTAGCGCCCTATCTGATAAATGCTGCGGCCACGCTCCGCGGCTGGAGAAGGCCAAAGAAATGATTCGTGATGAGACGCAGTGGCTCGCATTGAGCGATGCCTTCCATACGGCTGCGCTTGGCGGTGCGCCCTGGTATGCAGCTCTACAAGATCTCGCGCGAGCGACCGGATCCACTCACGGTGAATTGATCGGGATCGGCGCTAACGCCAGCGTACCTTTCAATATCGTGACGGACATCGATCCAGCCTTTCATCCTGCATTCGAACAGGTCCGCGGTGGCGACCCCGAGCTGAACCCGCGAGTGAAGGCGGGCATGCACGCACCGGTTTTGAAGACTCTCGCCGAATCGGACTTCATAACGCCTGAAGAGTATCGCGTTCATCCGCACTATCGTGAGTTCGCACAGCAGTGGAATATCCCATACATCTGCCTTACGACACTCGAGCGTGGTGAAGACAATCTGATCGGTCTGGCCGTGGTCCGCACGCGGGATCAAGGGCATATCACCCCGGACGAAAGACGAGTTTTCTCATCCATAGCGCCCCACGTGCGCGCTGCGGTGCGTACGCATTCAGCGTTGCGTGGACAAACCGAAGCGGTGCTCAGCGGCACAATGGAAGCGCTATCTATTCCAGCATTCATTTGTGATCGCTACGGCCGGGTCGTGAAGCTGACCCCTTCCGCCGAAAAACTGGTATGCGCGTCCGCCAATGGTTTGAGCCTCAGGCTCGGTCGACTGTGTGCCGCAATCCCGATCGATGCGAAGTCGCTCGGTGATGCAATCGAGCGAGCCGCTGGGCCACGTAGTGTCGGTGGGACGTTGCTGGCGACGGTGCTAGTTCGTAAGGCCGAGGAAGATCACTCGCCGCTGGTTCTCGACGTCATCGCTCTTCCAGCTCGGCAGCTGGATCTCAATCCTTGTGCGCGAGTGCTCATCGCCGTTCGAGGAGGTGAGGGCGGCAATCAGCGTCGAGCCGCCATTCTGCAATCGCTGTACGGAATGACTGCGGCAGAAGTCGACATCGCCATGCATCTGTGTGCCGGGAAAACGCCGGAGGCAATTGCCTGTAACCGCGGCGTGTCGATTGGTACCGTGCGCGCCCAGATCAAGGCGTTGCTCGCGAAGGCGGGCTTGAGCCGTCAGCTAGAGCTAGTGGCTCGCATCAATCAGTTCTAAGCGCCCAAAGCACGAGGGGCGCTCCACGCGCCCCTCATATCGTTCTAGCTCGATTTCTTTCGGCTATTTCTTCTTCTTGGAGTCCTTGGAATCCTTGGAATCTGATTCGTCCTGCTCGATCGCTTCGATCAGCTTCGTGTCGAGCTCCGGCACATCGGGAAGCTTGAGATCCGCGGCTACTTCGTTCGCTTGATCGCGCAGCTTTACCGTGAGCGCATGCAGGTCGCGATATTGCGTGACCAAGCTCGTGCTGTTCTTCTTGGCTTCGCTGAGCTGCTGCTCGAGCTTGCGCTTGTCGGCGCGCAGAGCATTGGCCGTGGCTTCTTCCTTCTGCCGCAACTCCGCCTCAGCGCGCTTTTCCTTCTTGAGCGCGTTCATCTTCTTCAACACGTTGTCTGGCGTGTCCGAGAGGGCAGTGTTGATTGCCTTGATCTCTTTCTCTTTCTCGGCGAGCTTGTCCCTGATCTTCTTCAGCTCGTTCGCCGCGGAAGCACGTTCGGTCGCATTCGCCTGGGCCGTGTTCTCCTGCGCCTTCAGGAGCTCGGCAACCTGAGTCTCCGCTGCGGTTTGCGCCTTCACGGCGGCTCCAAGCTTCTTTTCCAAGGTGGCGACTTGCTGTTTCGCCTGCTCGCGCGTTTCGGCCACACTGGTTTCCGCGGCCGCGATTTTCTTCATCACCGCTTCAAGCGCATTCTTGAGCTCGTCGTGTGAGCAATTGGGGTCCAGCTTCAAGGCCTCGGCGGCACCCCGCATCAACACCTGCTTGCTGATCGCAAGCTCTTTCCAAACTTTCAACTGCAGCTCTAATTGCGCTTGATCCACATTGCGTACCTTTGGGTTGGGGAAAATCGGGGGGCGCGGATTATAGTCCAGATTGCCGCGCAAGTGGGGAGGTTCCCGATCGCATGAATGGGCTGTATCTGCCGAAAAACAAGCCCCGAGGCTTCCGCCGGCAACAAAGTGCTGCGTTTTCAGCGCGTGTGAAGGGTTCGCCAACGCAAAGCGCGCCTCGATCGCTTTTAAGCTGTTGAAACTTCGGTGGTTGTACGACCCGCCTCCCATATACCGCGCCGGGCCAGAGTGTATGTCTCACTTAACAATCAGTCTGAACCCCCCTCGAGGAGTTGCTCGACAGAGAGCACGCCACTGAAACTTTGCCTCTTGCCCGAGGCATCGTAGCGATACGCGCGCGGTTTCTCGCCGGCCCAGGTCGGATCGACGGCGTAGCTGAGCGCTTCAGTGGGAGCATTCGAGAACGCGAACGCGTCGCCGCGCAGTCCGAGCAAAGCGAGGCGCTTGCTGAGAGCCGGCCCCTCGCGAACCGGATCGGTCGCAATCGTGACGATTCTGAGGCCCGGACGGCGCTTTTGGGCCTCAGCCGCGTGCTGCAGGGACTTCACGCAGTACGTGCACTCTAGATCCCACAAAATCAGCCAGAACGGCTCTCCTTCATGCTCGCGCTCGATCGCACCAAGGGTCTTACGCTCGAACGGGCGCACTGCTTGTACGCGCGAGCTAATACCCGCGGCGGCAGGTGCATGCGCAGCTTCCGTGCTCAACCGGCGTTGCCCTAGCAGCGTAACGGAAGTTTTGTCGGCCTGACGCCAAAGCAGATAAGTGCGGCCTCTCGCCGCAACCACGCGTGGTTGATCGGATTCAACGGCCGTACGCAGTACTGGCCCAGGAACGAAGCTTTTGCCGGCATCGTGGGATAACCACGTTTCGACTCTCGTAGTCTCACCATCAAAGCGTTTCCAGGCGATCGCTAGGGAATCCGAGTCGACAGCAATGTCCGCATGCGAAGCGCCGGCAGGCAGCTCACGCACATTCGTCGGGCCTGGATCACCAAGTTGACCGTAGAAAACCCGACCTTTGCCGTCGCGCTGAGTAAACCAAACAGCATGTCGAGTTCCGTCGTTCGCAATCGCGAGGCTCGGACCGTGATGCGGACATGCGTCGATCGCCCAACGATCGAACGTCACTCGAGCCGGCTTTGTGCCACCTTCGGGACTCAGCGAAGCAAATGCATGATCACGCTCATTCGGTTCGAAGACATGCCGCCACATTGCGGCAGGTTGCCCTCTTGCATCGAGGGCTAGCGCAATCCTGCAGCACTCGCAGGAATTGTCCGCGAGCTTGAAGTCGCCTTGCCACGAGGCGCCGCGATCATCCGAGTAAGTGAAATAGACCGCAGCCCCTGCATAAGGCGAATTGGATTGCTCAGCCCGGCGCAAATCTCGCTTGTCGATCCAAGTGGCCCACAGTCGGTCCGAACGATCCACGATGAGCGATTCGAAACGATGCGCAATGCGCTGGCGATCGCTATGGATCGTGGTCGGCGCCTTCCATGTTTTCCCGCCATCGAGCGACCGCGCAAATCGAATGTCGCCGGTGTATTTCGCCGAGGTCGGTGATGTCCAGCTCACGTAGATTTCATTTTCTGGCCCAAACGCGAGTTTCGGCCGATTCTCGCCGTCGGAAGAGACTGGCTCGGGCGTGGCGTTGACGAGCACAGGTGGGAGCCACTTCTCGCTCGGCGCGTCGAAACGCGCGACGCGTACGTTGGCAGCGCCACCGTCTTGCTCTGCATACGCCATCCACAACTGGCCGCGCTGATCCATTGCAGCAGAGGTTCCAAGTGCGGCGAAGGCGTTTGCGCCGAACACACAGGCGAGTGTCGCCATCGCGATACGAAATACGGTACTCATCGTCCGGCTCCCTTGAAGGACCATC
>JAICPY010000273.1 GCA_025929585.1 Steroidobacter sp. | reverse complement strand
GCTGCTCCGGGTGCTTCCGGCGATGCAAGTGGACCTGCGCCTTCGGCGGCGGGTGGAGGTGCAGTGACCTGCTCGGGCGCTGCATGTTGAAACTGCATCGCACGAGCGAGACGGCGTTGACGCGCTTCCTCTTCGGCGTCGATCTCGGCTTGCGTGCGTAACTGCATACGCGACAACAGCGAGACCGTGTCGTGCTTCACGCGGTCGAGCATCGTGGTGAACAGCTCGAATGCTTCGCGCTTGTACTCTTGCTTCGGATTCTTCTGCGCGTAGCTACGCAGATGGATGCCTTGACGCAGATAGTCCATCGCGGCGAGATGCTCACGCCAGTGAGAGTCGAGCTGATGGAGCATCACCGACTTCTCGACATGGCGAAGAACCGGCGCGCCGTACTGTTGCACCTTCGCTTCGTATGCCTGGTCGATTTCATCCACGACGCGTTGACGTAGCTGGTCTTCGGAGAAATTCTGATCCGCTGCAAGCCAGCCCTTGATATCGAGTCGGGCGGCGAAATCTTTCTCGAGAGTCTGTACCAGACCGTCGATGTCCCACATTTCCTCCACGCTCTTCGGCGGAATGAACCGATCCATGAGCGTGTTCAGCACCTCATGCCGAATGCCGGCTACGGCATCGCCGACTTCCTCGGCCGCCATGAGCTCGGTGCGCTGTGAATAGATGACCTTACGCTGGTCATTGGCGACGTCGTCGTACTCGAGCAAGTTCTTACGAGCATCGAAGTTATGTGCTTCCACTTTGCGCTGTGCACGTTCGATCTGCTTCGACAACATGCGACTTTCGATGACTTCGCCTTCCTTCATGCCGGCGGTCTGCAGCCAGCGCTTGGTGCGATCCGGATCGCCGAAGATGCGCATCAAGTTGTCATCGAGCGAGATGTAGAAGCGGCTCGAGCCTGGATCGCCTTGACGGCCGGACCGGCCGCGCAGCTGATTGTCGATACGGCGAGATTCATGACGCTCGGTGCCGATGATGTGCAAACCACCTGCCGCGATCACCGTGTCATGGCGGCGCTGCCACTCTTCTCGAATCCGCTCGCGAGCGGCCGTATCGGCCGGATCGACCGTCTGTAATTCGGCTTCGAGATTGCCGCCGAGCACAATGTCCGTGCCTCGGCCGGCCATGTTCGTCGCGATCGTGACCGCGCCGGGACGGCCGGCTTGCGCAACGATGGAGGCTTCACGCTCGTGTTGTTTTGCGTTCAACACTTCGTGCGGAATCTTGTGCTTCTTCAGCAGCTCCGAGAGCTCCTCCGAAGTTTCGATCGACGTGGTTCCGACGAGAGCCGGTTGTCCGCGCGTCACGCAATCGCGAATGTCCTCGATGATGGCCTCGTACTTGTCTTTCTTGGTCAAGTACACGTAATCGGGATGATCTTTTCTGACCATCGGCCGGTGCGTCGGGATGACGACGACCTCGAGCCCATAGATTTGCTGGAACTCGAAAGCTTCCGTGTCCGCCGTACCCGTCATGCCCGCGAGCTTCGCGTACATGCGGAAATAATTCTGGAAGGTGATCGAGGCGACGGTCTGATTCTCTTCGCGAACGCGCACGCCTTCTTTCGCTTCGATGGATTGGTGCAATCCATCCGACCAGCGTCGACCAGGCATGGTGCGACCGGTGAATTCATCGACGATGACCACCTCGCCGTTGCGTACGATGTACTCGACGTCACGGTGATACAACGCGTGCGCTCGCAAGGCAGCATTCAAGTGATGCATCAAGCGAATGTTCGCTGCGTCGTACAAACTCTCACCGGGCTGCAGCAACCCGGCTTCGGCGAACAACTGTTCGGCGCGCTCATGGCCGGCATCGGAGAGATGCACTTGGCGCGATTTCTCATCGGCCCAGTAGTCGCCTTCGCCTTCCTCGGATTCCTGACGCGTGAGCCGCGGTGCGAGTTGATTGATCTTCAGGTAAAGCTCGGTGCTTTCTTCCGCAGGGCCCGAAATGATCAGCGGTGTGCGCGCTTCGTCGATTAGGATGGAATCGACTTCGTCGACAATGGCGTAAGCAAGCTCGCGCTGCGTTCGATCTTCCAGGCGGAATGCCAAATTGTCTCGCAGATAATCGAAGCCGAATTCGTTGTTAGTGCCGTACGTGATGTCGCAGGCATACGCGGCGCGCTTCTCCTCGGAGGTTTGGCCACTCTTGATGACACCGACTGTCAAACCTAAGAATCGGTAAACCGGACTCATCCAGTCCGCGTCGCGCTGAGCGAGGTACTCGTTAACGGTAACGACGTGCACGCCTTTGCCCGGCAAGGCATTCAGATACGCGGGCAACGTCGCGACGAGAGTCTTACCTTCGCCGGTACGCATTTCGGAGATCTTTCCGTGATGCAGCGTCATGCCGCCGATCAGCTGCACATCGAAGTGGCGCATGCCCAGCGTGCGTCTTGCAGCCTCACGCGCTGCGGCAAACGCTTCGGGCAATAACGCGTCGAGCTCCTCGCCTTTGGCGAGCCGCTCGCGAAATTCGGTCGTCTTGCCCTTCAGTTGCTCGTCACTGAGCGCCTTGAAGGACTCCTCCAACGCGTTGGTGTGGCTAACGTTTTTTGAGTATCCGGCCACAATCCGTTGATTGCGGCTCCCGAACAATTGGGTGAGCCAATTCGCCACGCTGCAACTCCGGGGGAGAAAAAAGGCGGGTATTGTACACGCGGGGTCCGCTTAGCGCGGGTCGCAACGACTCTAGGGCCGTTTGCGTGAGGTAGGGGCGCAGGGAAGGAAATACAAGGGGCGAAAGGGAAGAGAGTCCGCAGTCTGTGGTCCGCAGTCCTTAGGGTCGGAAAAGAAGCGATCGTGCCCCGAATCTCTGGCTGCAGACTAGGGACCGCGGACTGCGGACTTAGCGCGGCTGCAGACCAGCGTGTGGCGCCTCTAGCGCTTGACGAAGCTCATCGGGTCGACGGCGCGGCCTTGTTTCAGTACTTCGAAG
>JAICPY010000153.1 GCA_025929585.1 Steroidobacter sp. | reverse complement strand
GGGTCCGGTACGGCGGTGACTGCGGTGAATAATTCGCGCGGCTTGGAGAACAGCTTGCAGGCTGCCGCGGTGATGATGCCTAAGGTGCCTTCTGCCCCAATAAACAAGTCCCGCAGATCATATCCCGTGTTGTCTTTGCGAAGAGGTTTCAATCCATCCCAAATGCGCCCATCGGGCAGTACGACCTCGAGGCCCAATATCAAATCGCGCGTCATTCCGTAGCGCAACACAGCAGTGCCGCCCGCATTCGTCGAAAGATTGCCGCCGAGTTGGCAGGAGCCTTCTGAGCCGAGACTCAACGGAAAGAGTCGATCGGCAGACTCAGCGGCCGTTTGTACGTCGGCAAGTACGCAACCTGCCTCTGCGATGAGCGTGTAGTTGTCTGCGTCCACCGCGCGAATACGACGCATCCGCGCGAGCGATACGACGACTTGCGAGCCATCGGCACTCGGCGTTGCTCCACCGCAGTAACTAGTATTGCCGCCGACGGGCACGATACCTACGCCAGCTTCGTTGCAGGTGCGAAGGATCGATGCCACTTGTTCGGTGCTATTCGGACGCAGCACCAAAGCAGTCGCTCCGTGATAGAGCTTGCGATGATCGACTGTAAAAGGCTCTATGTCGGCAGGCGCATCGAAGAAACCGTTGGGCCCGACGATGCTGCGCAATTGGCCGAGCACGGATGCAGAAAGATTCATCTCGACATCATGTCAAAGGCCGCGACCGCTGAACAAGTGTCTGTGGGAAATGCTTGAGTCTGTTGGGGGCTTTTTCCGCAGCCCTAGCTTGGGCGGAAGGCTTCCGCGTGCTGCTAGTCAGCAGGTTTCAACTCCCATTCGCCGTCTAGATTGAGCAGCGCGTCGAGCTCTTCGGCTTCTATCAGGGCAGCTTGGACGACCTTCTCGCCTTGAAGCACGCATGCAAACTGTTTCGGTGCTTGCGCCGCGAGCTGAACGAGGCCGCCAATCAATCTCTCCTCATGCGCGGTGAGGTCATCGGTAATTTCAAAAGCAGCGCGCAGCGGTGCGAGCTTCGCATCGAGAATCGCTTTTTGGCAACGCAACTGTCCGCACGTTTGCCGCGCTTGTGTGGTCTCGATCGCATCGCATCCTTTCACTACGATCAATCGCGGCGATCGCAACAGCTCGGGTTGCTTCAGGTTATCGAGTAGCGAAAAGAGCCCCCAAAGCGCGATTGCACCTAAGGATGCGAACAGTGCAAAGCGAAGCGGCAGCACTTAGAGCACAGGGGTGACGGAGTGACGCGGTGACGGGGTGACGAAGTCAGAAACAGAGATTTGGAGGGTACGCGAGGCGGACATTTCTGACGTCGTCACCCCGTCACCTCGTCACTGTCGGCCGGTGATGGCCGACTAGCTATTAGCGATCGCTGTAATCGTCCTCATCGTCGAGGTCTTCATCCTCGTCATCGTCCCAATCGTCATCATCCTCGTCCCAATCGTCGTCCTCGTCGTCGAGCTCTTCCTCGTCCTCTTCTTCTTCATCGTCGTCATCATCGCTGGCCCAACCTTCGGGCTCCTGGGCGTGCTCGAGATCCAGCTCATGCCAGGTATCGAGGTCGATCTCCTCGATGTCCCCGTTCTCATACTGTAACTCGACGATTTCTTCGTCCGGGTCGACGGACAGCACTAGGAAGACCTCGTTTTCTTCCAGGTCCTGATACCACTTGCCCTGAACCGGATCGTAGTCTCTACCCACGCAACACCTCAGCGACGAAGCCGGAGCTCGAACCGGCGCGGGAATATTAGGGTCTACTAGTGTGGCAGGCAACTCGGTTAGGAATCTTCCACGTGTTTCCGCGCTGGTGCCTGATGGTGAAGTAAGTGGGATCCATACAGCCAATGGGCTAGTCGCCCGTTCGTGGGATCTATTAAGCTATGTGCTGAAGGCGGCCCACATCAAGCAAGCTCCCGGGCCAGGGATGGGGATCAACAATCGGACAGCGAGCCGGCGCATGCCGGTTAGTGATAAATGCGCACAGCCCAGGATTATTGCCAGGGATTATTGGCTCGGCGGCCAAGCAACATGTCATTCCATCGACGTATAAGTCTCGCCTAACTGCTGCGCATAGCGCTTGCGCGCATGCCGTGATTAGCTGTTCACACTAACACCATGTCACTGTCTGGGGCTGCCAATTCTTCCAATCCGCTGACGCAGGCGCGGCGCGTCGTCGTGAAAGTAGGCTCCGCGCTTCTGGTCGAGTCTCACTCGGGCCAGGTGAATCGCACATGGCTGGAGTCGTTAGCTGCGGATATCTCCGATTTGCGCCGGCAAGGCCGCGAGGTGTTGTTGGTGTCTTCCGGCGCCATCGCACTAGGTCGGCGCTCCTTGGGCCTGCCGGTCGGACGGTTAAAGCTGGAGGAAAGCCAGGCTGCTGCTGCCGTAGGGCAGATTAGCTTGGCTCATGCATGGAAAGAAGTACTCGGACGGCATGAGCTCGGTGTCGCGCAGATTCTGCTGACCTTGAGCGATACCGAGGAACGGCGGCGCTATTTGAACGCGCGCAGCACGCTAAACACATTGTTGCGTTTGGGCTCGATCCCCGTGATCAACGAGAACGACACCGTCGCTACTGCGGAAATCCGGTACGGTGATAACGATCGGCTCGCGGCACGCGTCGCGCAGATGATCAGCGCTGACTGTCTGGTGCTGTTGTCCGACGTCGACGGTCTGTACACGGCGGACCCGACGCGGGATCCGAGCGCGATCTTCATTCCAGAGATTCGAGCGATCACGCCGGAGATCGAGAAAATGGGCACCGGCTCAGCTTCGGATGTCGGCTCCGGCGGCATGGCGACGAAAATCGCGGCTGCGAAGATCGCGGTGGGCGCTGGATGTCACATGTGCGTGGCGCTAGGCAGGGAGCTTCATCCAGTGCGTCGAATCGAATTGGGCGAGCGATGCAGCTGGTTTTACCCCGCTTCGACCCCAACCGCATTTCGTAAGCAATGGATCGCGGGCACGCTGAAGCCTGCGGGCGAGCTCATCGTGGATGACGGCGCTGCTCGGGCGCTGCGGCGAGGCAAGAGTCTGCTGCCCGCCGGAGTGACTGCGATCGTCGGTGAATTCGAACGCGGCGATGCGCTGCTCATACGTGATTCATCGGGCACAGAGCTTGCGCGCGGACTCTCCGCCTACTCCAGCCGTGACGCCGAACGTTTGCGGGGGCGGCAATCGCACGAGATCGAGGCATTGCTCGGATTTCGCGGACGCGATGAGTTGATCCATCGCGACGACCTCGTCCTCTCCTCGCAAGGATAGGACGCATGGCGCAGTTGCACGACATCGAGATTCCAAGCGCCTCAGCAAGCGCAGCGCGCGCCAACGAACCGCCGCACGAACTGGTGGGCGGCACATTGTTCAAGAATCGCGTCCTCGCGGTCACAGTTGCTTTGACCTTCTTATTGATGCTCGCCTCCGCGCTTCTTGTGTTCCAAATCTCGCGCGAAGCCGCAGCCGCCGATGCTGCCATCGTCCACACGCTAAAAGTCAAACAAGCGGCCAGTGAGCTGCTGAACATGCTCTCTACGGCCGAGGCAGGTCAGCGCGGGTATCTGTTGACCGGCGATGAGAGATTGCTCGAGCCCTATACCCTCGTCAGGAAGGAATTCGACGCGCGGTTGCGCTCATTGCAAGCGCTGGTGTCGGACAACCCTGGCCAAGCGCGCCGGATGGAACAGCTGACGCCGATGATCATCGACAGGCTCGGGGCGATTCAACAGACGCTCAGTCTTTCAGAAGCAGGCAGACGCTCGGACGCTGCGCGCATCGTCGTGGACCGAGGTGCTCCTTTGATGGCCGAAGTGCGCCGCCGTTTCGTGGAATTCGACGCAACGGAGAACAAACTCCTATTGGATCGTCAGGAGCACGCTGGGCAGATCCGCGAGCAATTTCTGGGCGCAGTCTCCGGCATGCTGATCGCGAGCGGAATCCTTGCGGTGTTCGCTTTGACGAGCGTGCGCCGTTACATGCACGCGATCGATGCAAGTCGCAAACGGCTTGCCGCGTATAACAAGGAACTGGAACGCCGGGTTCGCGAGCGTACTGAAGAGCTCGCCAGAACGACGGACGTGGCGGAGAGGGAACGGGTTCGAGCAGAGACGCTACTCACGGATGTGAATCACCGCGTCGGTAACAATCTCGCGCTGGTTTCCTCGTTTCTCACCATGCAGCAACGTATCGTGAAGAACCCGGAAGCCGCACGTGCGCTGGGTGCCGCGCGGGCGAGAGTGCAAGCGATTGCATCGGCCCATCGGAAGCTCCGCTTGGGTGCCGATTTCGCCAGTGTGAAGGCAAATGATGTGATTGGGGCGGTAATCGAGGATATCAGTGCCGGGCTACTGCCGGATGATCTCGTTAGGATCGCGCATCGAGTGGAGCCGTTGGAAATCCCAGCTCGCGATGCCGTCACGCTCGGCGTGTTGACGAGCGAGTTAGTGATGAACGCGGTCAAGCACGCTTTCGGTCGTGGGGACAGCGGGCAGATCGACGTCGTGCTTTCGAGCAATTCCGGGGGAATTCCGTTTTTGCAAATATCTGACAACGGGGTAGGGTGGCATGAAAAAGATACAAACGACACTGGCGGCTTGGGGGCGCGCGTCATCGAGATGGTCGCGCGACAATTCGGCAGCACACCGGAAAGATTTCCGCGCGATCCCGGTAGTGAGCGCCCCGGCACGTGCGTGCGAATCCAACTCGAAAAACTCCAGGTCTTGCATTGATTTTGTCGAGCCTTGGAGCGACCAGCCGCAGACGCGTCCTATCGCGGTACGCAACCCGCAGATCCTAACGTTCGCCCTGCGCAGAGCGCCACGAGGAGACGGCGAGGCCGGAGGCAGCCCTCTCCCCGGTCAAAATACGCTGCGTCATGCGCGAGTGCTGCTGGTCGAGGATGACTTTATCGTCGCTTATGATATGCAAACGCTGCTGGAGGAGCAGGGTGCGCAGGTGGTTGGACCGGCCGCCTCGCTTGCAGAGGCGCGTGAATTGCTCTCGATCTCAGCTCCGAGCGTTGCGGTGCTGGATGTGAATCTACACGGAGAGTTGGTATTTCCTTTAGTCGAGGATCTGCGGGCTCGTGACATCCCATTCATATTTGCGACCGCCTATGCAGACGATGATCGCTTGTTTCCGGCGTGCGCTAAAGATGCGCCTCGACTGGCCAAACCGGTCTCGCCGAACCTACTTGTCGGGCAAATCGCCAAGATGCTGCGATAACAATCAGCGCCGGTTGACCGGGATGTCGAAATAGCGCGAAGCCGGTGGGTCGCTTGCTGGATACGTGTCCTTGAGCGATTTGTCGATCGCGGGTTCTTTCCCAGCTTCGGGGTGATTGATCGTCCAGCGCCGGCTCAATCTCTTGATAGCGGGTATCGCGATCAGCGCCACGGCTCCGGCTACAGCAAGAGCTCCGAGCATCTTCCCATTCGAACGGTTCATGAGTTCCGACGTGCGCATGAGTTCCTCCTAAGTAGCTTATGTAACGCACCGGTGGTGCCATCGGTTGCGTACAGGAACGATTGCGCGTGAAGAAGGCGTCGGGTCTTCGCCTGCCATGCCTTGCTACGAGACATGAAATGCGTGCTAACAGGCTCTAGAATGCAAGGTCGCTTAGTTAAGCGGCATGTTGGCGGTTGACGTTGACGGTTGGCAGCAAGAGGCCGTCTTCATCTGGCTGTCAACTGTCAACTGTCAACCGTCAACGCCTTAGCTCAGGCCATTGAGCCTAAAATGCTGACCTTATGAATGCCGCACTGACCGATACCGCTGCGATTGCGACGGCGATGGATGCACTTGGCCGCCAGGCGGTGGCGGCGTCGCAGGCGCTTGCGCAAGCTTCAGTCTCGACCAAGAACCAAGCATTGCAGGCAGCGGCGGATGCGATTCGAAGTCGGCAGGCAGAGATCTTGGCGGCAAACGAGTTGGATATAGCCGCTGCCAAGGATCGAGCTTTATCTGGTGCCCTGATGGATCGCCTGCTGCTGGATGCCAAGCGCATCGAGGCGATGGCAAAGGGTATCGAAGAGATCATCCGCTTGCCGGACCCGATCGGTGCCGTGATCGCCGAGTGGACTCGGCCAAACGGTTTACGCATCCAGCGTGTGCGCGTTCCTCTCGGCGTGGTCGGCATCATCTACGAAAGCCGTCCGAATGTGACTGCCGACGCAGGCGCACTGTGCCTGAAGTCAGGGAATGCCGTGATTCTTCGCGGAGGGTCGGAGAGCATTCGATCCAGCCGAGCCATACATGCATGTTTGGAGCAAGGACTGCGCAGCGCAAAGCTACCTGCGACGGCGATTCAAATCGTCCCGACGACCGATCGAGCCGCAGTGGGTCACATGCTCGCTGAGATGTCAGAGTGGATCGATGTCGTGGTGCCGCGCGGGGGAAAGAGCCTGGTCGAGCGAGTGCAGCGTGAGGCTCGCGTCCCCGTAATCGGACATCTCGAAGGCAATTGCCACGTATATGTCCATGCGAAAGCGGATGCGCGGATGGCGATAGAGATCCTGCTCAATGCGAAAATGCGTCGCACCGGCATCTGCGGAGCGGCGGAGACGGTCTTGATCGACCGCGGCTTCGAAAATAACGCGGCTCTCATCAAGGCATTGCTAGATGCCGGATGCGCGGTGCGCGGGGATGATCAGGTTCAGCGTCTGGATTCCAGAGTTGCCGCCGCTTCGGAAGCGGACTGGTTCACCGAATACTTGGACGCGATCATCGCTTCGAAGATGGTGGCCGGAGTGGAAGAGGCCGCGGCGCACATCGCGAAGTACGGTTCGGCACATACGGAATCGATCGTGACCGAAGATCAGCAGGCAGCAGATACCTTCCTAACGCTCGTCGACAGCGCAATCGTTTTGCACAACGCATCCACGCAGTTCGCGGACGGCGGGGAGTTCGGCATGGGCGCGGAGATCGGGATTTCCACAGACAAGTTCCATGCGCGAGGCCCGGTCGGCGTCGAGCAATTAACGAGCTATAAGTACGTGGTTCGCGGGAACGGTCAAGTACGCGTCTGAACAACGCGCCATAAGAATGCGATGAGCCGAGCGTTTGGCTCATCGGTCACATACGTACGCACGCCTTTGCATTGGGTGACCATACATGCGGGATTTTGATCAACGTTGGTATTTCCGCCGCTTGTGCCTGCTGATCGCCGCTTTAGTGTCGAGCCATCCTCTGTTCGCTGCTCAGAACGCGCAGCTCGAACAGTTGCGAGCGGAGATCGACGCACGCCGCGCCGAGCAGGTGGAAGTGCTATCGCCGCGAAACTTCGAGGCTGCGCAGCAGGCCTACCAAGCTGCTGCGAAAGAGTTCGAGCGCGGGCGCAATCTCGAGCGCGCCCAGTCGCGCGTTGCGCAGGGCCAGGCAGCTCTCAAGCGAGCTGTCGACGCTGCAGCGGCGGCAAGACAGCTACTGAGCAGTGTGATCAAGACGCGAGATGATGCGCTGCGAGCGCAGGCACCGAAGTTTGCTGCCGAATTATGGTCCCGAGGCGAAGATCGTTTCCGCGATGCGATGCTCGAGAACGAGTCGGCCGACACGAAAAACGCGCAGAAGAGAGCCGCGGAAGCGCAAGTGCTGTTACGCGAGGCCGAGCTCGTTGCGGTAAAGGGTGAAGTGTTGAATCGAGCACGTGCATTGATTGCACAGGCGCAGGAAGCGAAGGTCGAAAAGTTCGCGCCTCGAACACTTCAGGCGGCCCGACGATATCTCGAGGAGGCCGAGCAGGAGATTCAACGCAATCGCTACGACCTTACGTTGCCGCGTAACCTCGCGGCGCAAGCCAGCTATGAGGCGCGCCACGCTTCTTACCTAGCAACGCTCATCAAATCTGTGCTCGAACAACGCGGCGAAGAGGCGGGCGTCGAAGGACTCATTCTGTCTTGGGAAGAGCCTTTGAAACGCATGGCATCTAGTGTCGATCTGGATGTGCGGTTCGATGAGGGCGTGCAACCGGCTTTGAAGGAATTGGGCGAGCACGTACAGCAACAGCAACAAGAGCTCAGCCGTCTCAAACAGGAACTGCAGGATCGCGAAGAACAGCTCGCTAGCCTAACGACGGAGCTCGAACGATTGGAAGCTCGTCTGGGCGGCGTATCCGAAGAACGTGTTGCTCTGCAGCGGCGCGTGGATGCGCAAGAACGACTAAGGGCGAATGTCGTAACGATCGAGAATACGTTCACGTCCAACGAAGCTCGAGTCTATCGTCAGGGTGATGACGTCGTGATCTCGTTGCTTGGTATTGCTTTTCCATCTGGTCGAAGCGCAATCGACTCCAATAGCGCGCCGCTCATGTCCAAGGTTCGCCAAGCATTGGCCTTGTTCGACGGCGCATCGATCAGCGTGGAAGGACACACCGATGCGCATGGCAGCGATTCGACGAACTTGATCCTTTCGCAGGATCGCGCCGATGCCGTCAAGCAATATTTGGTCAGCAACTTCGACATCGACCCCGAGCGCGTCAGCTCGATCGGCTACGGCGAAGCGCGACCTGTATCGACGAATGAAACTGCCGAGGGTCGGGCGCGCAATCGCAGGATCGATCTAGTCATTCACGTGACGCCGCGGCACTAGTGACGCGGTTCGGGATCAATCGTGCGTATGACCGCTACGAGCAATCGACTCATGTGAATGTTCCGCGCACCGCTCGCAATTGACCCATCCGGAATCGCCGTTGACGTAGTGCTCCTTCTTCCAGATCGGCACCCGGTGCTTTACTTCATCGATGATGTATCGGCACGCATCGAATGCTTCGGCGCGATGTCGCGAGCTCACGCCGACCCAAACCGCCAGCTCTCCAATCTCGAGTGAGCCGACTCGGTGCACGCATGCGGCAGCGATCACACCGAATTGCTCGATCGCGTGCCCCACGATACGCTCGCCTTCTTTGATCGCGAGTGCTTCGAATGCTTCGTATTCCAGCCGGGTGACTGGCAAACCCTCATTATGGTTACGGACCCAACCTTCGAACGACGCGTAGCCTCCCGCGGACGGATCTTCTAAATCCTTGCGGTAGATCTCCGGGGTCAAGCGCGAGTGACTAAAGGAGAACTTCATCCGCCGGCCACCGGAGGAATAAACACGACGGAGTCGCCGTGTTCGAGTCGGGCGTCCCAGTTACTGAATTCTGTATTGACGGCAACCTTTAGCTGCGCCGGCGCCAACCGAAAACCATAACGCGCTCGGACTTGTTCGTACAATTCCCCTGCGGTGCTCGCCGCGGTGTCGAGAATCTCTTCTCGCCGCCCCGCTTGCTCGCGCAGTACTGCGAAATATTCGATTCGGAGCGTTTTTACTTCAGCTTTCGCCGAATTACGTGAAGCCATGGGATCCCCTGTCTGGCTGTGCGCACTCAAGGCTTTCGCGGCCGCATTCAATTCCTCCGGCGTGTTCACGTTATCCAGTGCGCGAGCATCCGGGAGATCGATGAGTTTGCATTGCGCTTCGATCAAGAATT
>JAICPY010000077.1 GCA_025929585.1 Steroidobacter sp. | reverse complement strand
GCGATCGGCGAGCGTGTCACGATCATGCAGCAGGTTGCGATAGGCGATAAGGATCTCGGAGGGAGCGTCGCGCCGGTCATTGGTAACGATGTCTACATCGGTGCGGGCGCTCGCGTGCTCGGCGATGTACGTGTCGGTGACGGCGTGACGATCGGCGCGAACGCCATCGTCACGCAGGATATTCCCCCGGGCGTCACCGTCGTCGGCGCCAACCGCATCGTCAGCGCCACCAGCACCACTACGCGGCCGGTGACTACGCTACCGGTGGGAATGCAGAAGGGAGCGTAGAGGAGAGGCACGGAGTCCGTAGTCCGTAGTCCGTAGTCCGCAGGCAAGATCAGCGCAATCATTCGTCGGCGCAGTTTTCGCGTCGGCTGGTTCCGATTCTGACCTACGGACTGCGAACTGCGGTCTACAGACTCTCTTATATCCCGTATATCTCGCACCCATTTCTCACTCTGCGGCTTGTTCGGCTACACTAGCGCGCCTTTGTGAGACCCCGTCCTACCCATTTCCCGAATCCGTATAGGAACTTGCGAGCGCAATGAGCGACTCTTTGCGAGCTTTGCTCGACTCCACGCCCCTTGGGGCCGGTAACGCCTCCTACCTCGAATCTCTCTACGAACAGTTTCTCGCCGATCCGGCTGCTGTAGAGCCTCGGTGGCGGGAGTACTTCTCTGCTCTCACGCCAGATGGGCGCACCGAAACGGCGCACGGACCCATCCGTGAGGCTTTGGCACAAAGGGCTAAAGCAGCGCCTTCTTCGATCGTTCAGGGTCGCTCAGGCTCCCCCGGCAACGAGGCAACAGCTAAACAGGGCGCCGTCTCGCGCCTCGTACAGGTCTATAGCAATCGCGGCCATTTGCTCGCCGACATCGATCCGCTCGGCTTGATGCATCGGCCGACACCCGAGGTATTGGAGCTGCGGCATTTCGGGCTGAGCGAAGCGGACTTGGACGGCGAGTTTTTCACCGGCAGTCGAACCGACGCAATTCCTGCGCGCATGAAGTTGCGCGACATGATCGCGCAACTGCGCCAGATCTATTGTGGAACGATCGGCGCCGAATTCGCTCACGTCTCGAATTCGACCGAGCGCCTCTGGCTCCAGAATCGTTTTCTCGAAGGTCGCGTTCGTCACCGCCTTTCATCGGAGGAGCGCAAGACTCTGTTGCGTCAACTCACGGCGGCTGAAGGACTAGAGCTTTATTTCGCGACAAAATATCCGGCGCAGAAGCGTTTTTCTCTCGAGGGCGGCGACAGCCTGATTCCGATGCTCGATGACATGATCCAGCAGGGCGGTCAACGCGGCGTGGAGGAAATCGTGATCGGCATGGCGCATCGCGGCCGATTGAACGTGCTCGTGAACGTCGTTGGCAAATCCCCGCAAGTGATGTTCTCCGAGTTCGAGGGTCACTACGACACGAACCACATGCAGGGTTCAGGTGACGTGAAATATCACAAGGGGTTCTCGACTGACATTCGAACACCCGCAGGCAACGTGCACGTCGCGCTTGCCTTCAACCCCTCTCACCTGGAAGTCGTAAACCCGGTGGTGGAAGGTTCAGTGCGCGCTCGCCAGCAACGTCGCAATGACGCTAAGGGCGACAAGGTCGTGCCGCTGTTGCTTCACGGCGATGCCGCGTTTGCCGGCCAAGGCGTCGTGATGGAGACATTGCAGCTTTCGCAAGCGCGCGGCTTTTACACGGGCGGCACGATCCACGTCATCATCAACAATCAAGTCGGCTTTACGATTTCCGATCCGCGCGATTCACGTTCGACGCTTTATTGCAGCGATGTCGCGAAGATCATCGAAGCACCGATTTTCCATGTGAACGGCGATGATCCGGAAGCCGTGTTGTTCGTCGAGCGCCTTGCGCTCGAATATCGCATGACCTTCCATAAGGATGTCGTCATCGATTTGGTTTGCTATCGACGACGCGGCCACAACGAGGCGGACGAACCTGCGGCTACGCAGCCGATGATGTATCGGAAGATTCGTGAACAGCCCACGCCTCGGCAAAAATATGCCGAGAAGCTGGTAGGCGAGGGTTTGTTGACGCAAGACGATGTCGAGCAAATGGTCGAGGCATATCGACGCGACCTCGATGAGGGTAGATCCGCCGCTCGGCATTCACTCGGCATGATCGGCAACAAGCACACGGTCGATTGGAGCAAGTTCCAACTCTCCGAGCGCATTGAACAGGTCACCACCGGGGTACGTGTCGAGTTGCTTCGAGAATTGGGTGGGAAACTTTCCACGCCGCCGCCGAATGTGACTTTGCATCGTCAGGTGTCGAACATCGTTCAAGGCCGCGAAAAAATGGTCGCAGGCCAGATGCCATTGGACTGGGGTTTTGCAGAAAATCTCGCCTACGCAAGCTTGCTCACGGAAGGTTACGAGGTGCGTATCGTCGGCCAGGACAGTGGACGCGGCACGTTCTTCCATCGGCATGCGATTTGGCACGATCAAGGCACCGGCCAAGTCTTCATTCCGCTCGAGCACATCGCCCCGAGCCAGCCACGCTTCACCGTCATCGACTCGCTTTTGTCGGAAGAAGCGGTGATGGGATTCGAATATGGCTTTTCGACCACGGAGCCGAATTGCTTGACCATTTGGGAAGCGCAGTTCGGCGATTTCGCCAACGGTGCTCAAGTCATCATCGATCAATTCATCAGTTCGGGCGAAGCGAAGTGGGGTCGCTTGTGTGGGCTCACGCTGTTCCTGCCGCATGGCTACGAAGGGCAGGGGCCGGAGCATTCCTCCGCACGACTCGAGCGTTTCTTGCAGTTGTGCGCCGAGCAGAATATGCAGGTGTGCGTGCCGTCGACTCCGGCACAGATGTTCCACATGCTGCGACGTCAGATGAAGCAACCCTTCCGCAAGCCGCTAATCGTCATGACGCCGAAGAGCTTGCTGCGTCACAAGCTGTCCGTGTCCTCACTAGAGGATCTCACTCACGGCGGCTTTCAGAACGTGATCGATGAAATTGACGACGTTCAGCCGGCGAAGGTCACTCGCGTCGTGTTCTGTTCCGGAAAGGTGTACTTCGATTTGCTCGAATCGCGACGCTCGGACGGATTGCACAATGTCGCCGTCGTGCGTGTCGAGCAACTCTATCCGTTCCCGACGGAAGAGTACGCCGCGGTGATACGCAAGTACTCGAACGCGCGCGAAATCGTCTGGTGTCAGGAGGAGCCGCAGAATCAGGGCAGCTGGTATCAGATCCGCCACCGCTTGCAAGAGCCGCTCACCAAGGAACACCAGCTGCTTTACGCAGGCCGCGATCCAGCCGCGGCACCCGCCGCAGGATTCCATCAGATGCACGTCGAGCAACAACTCGGACTGGTGGGCGCGGCATTGCGTTCGACCAGCACCGAGGCGGCGCTGCGACAAACCACTCGCCTCAAAGCCGCTGGCGATCGTACGAATTGATTATGAGGCAAGCGGATAGCGGATGGCGGATAGGCGGGCCCGCGAAGGTCTGCCCCTCGATCCCTTCTGACTATCCGCTAACCGCTAACCGCTAACCGCTAACCGCTAACCGCTTCTTCTTCAGAGATCCCTTCATGAGTATCGAAGTCAAAGTCCCTCAACTTCCCGAATCGGTCACGGACGCCACCTTGGTGACTTGGCACAAGAAGGCGGGAGACGCCGTCGGGCGCGACGAAAACCTCGTCGACCTCGAGACCGACAAAGTCGTACTCGAAGTACCGGCGCCATTGGCAGGCGTCATCAAGGAGTTGAAGGTTCAAGATGGCGCGACGGTGACGAGCGGCCAAGTGCTAGCCATTCTCGAACCGGGCGAAGCTGCTGCACCGAGCGCACCGGCGCCGAAGCAGGCAAGCACCCCCGCCGCCCCTGAATCCAAATCGAACGGCGGCGGTGCCGCGGCAGCGAAGCTTGCACCAGCGGCGAAGCGAATGGTGGAAGAGCATAAGTTGGATGCGGGTCAGATCGCAGGCAGTGGGCGCGATGGCCGCGTGACGAAGGGCGATGTGATTCAGCACCTGTCGACTAAGGATGCCGCTCCCGCAGCCAAACAAGCGAAGCCCGCTGCGCCGGCTGTACAGCTTCCCGCAGCAGGCGGCTCGCGAAATGAACAACGCGTACCCATGACGCGCTTACGCGCGCGGATCGCCGAACGCCTGATCCAAGCGCAATCAACTGCCGCGATGCTGACGACGTTCAACGAGGTGGATCTAACTGCCGTCAACGAGATTCGCGCCCGCTACAAAGACAAGTTCGAGAAGACGCACGGCGTGAAGCTCGGCTTCACCTCGTTCTTCATCAAGGCAGCCATCGAGGCGCTGCGCAAGTTTCCTGCCGTCAACGCTTCGATCGACGGCAACGACATCGTCTATCACGAGTTCTACGACGTCGGCGTCGCCGTGTCGACCGATCGTGGTCTGATGGTGCCGGTGTTGCGCAACGCAGAGCAGATGACCTTCGCGCAGATCGAAGCCGCCGTCGGAAGTTACGCGCAAAAGGCTCGCGACGGTTCGATCACGCTCGAAGAGCTCACCGGTGGGACATTCACGCTTACGAACGGCGGGGTCTTCGGCTCACTCATGTCGACCCCGATTCTGAATCCGCCGCAGGTCGCGATCCTCGGCATGCACAAGATTCAAGAACGTCCAATGGTCATCAATGGCGAGATCAAAGTGCGCCCGATGATGTACCTCGCTTTGACGTACGACCATCGCATCGTGGATGGACGCGAGTCAGTGCAGTTCCTGGTCGCGATCAAGGATGCGCTGGAAGATCCAGCACGCTTGCTCCTACAGTTGTAGGAGCCGCGAGAGGGTAATGATCAGGGGGTAGGGGATAGTAAGAGTCTCTGATTCCTCTCCTTTCTGACTACCCCCTACCCCCTAGTCATTACCCCCTTTCCTGGAGTTGCCATGTCTTCCCAATTCGATGTCATCGTGATCGGTGGCGGTCCCGCGGGATATCCCTGTGCGATTCGCGCAGGTCAGAACAAATTGAAAGTCGCCTGCATCGACGAGTGGAAGAATCATGATGGTTCCTATGCATTCGGCGGCACGTGCCTGAATGCGGGATGCATTCCCTCCAAGGCATTGCTCGAATCTTCGGAGTTGTACTACCGCACTCAGCACGAGTTCGCTGTCCACGGCATCAAGGTCGGCAACGTGTCGGTCGATGTCGCGGCGATGCAGAAACGCCGTGCCCAAATCGTGAAGCAATCGACGATGGGCATTGCATCCCTCTTCAAGGGTGCGGGCGTCACCGGCTTGCAAGGCCACGGCAAACTCTTGAGCGGCAACCGCGTCGAGTTCACCGACAAGGATGGCAAAAAACAGGAGCTCAGCGCCAAACATGTCGTACTTGCGGCCGGCTCCTCGCCCGTGGAACTCAAGAGTCTGCCGTTCGACGGTGAGCGGATCGTGGATTCTTGGGGAGCGTTGGAATTCGAATCGGTGCCGAAGCGTTTGGGTGTGATCGGCGCAGGTGTAATTGGTTTGGAGTTAGGCAGCGTGTGGCGTCGGCTCGGCGCCGAAGTTCTGGTGCTCGAAGCGCTCGAGAGCTTTCTGCCGATGACGGATGGCGCGGTCTCGAAAGAAGCACTCAAGCACTTCAAAAAGCAGGGCCTCGACATCAGGCTCGGCGCCAAAGTCAGCGGCGCGGACAGAACCAAGACGGGCCTCATGCTGAAGTACACCGATGCGAGCGGTGAGAAGACGATCGAGGTAGACAAAGTCGTCGTCGCGATCGGTCGGCGTCCCTATTCCAAAGACCTGCTTAGCGAAGGGACCGGCGTACAGCTCGATGAACGCGGGTTCGTGAAAGTGGATCACGAGTGCAGAACTAATGCGCCGAACATCTGGGCGGTGGGCGATCTGGTACGCGGTCCGATGCTGGCCCATAAAGGTAAGGAAGAGGGCGTGATGGTCGCCGATCTCATCGCCGGCAAAGTCTCGGAAGTGAATTACAAGGCGATCCCATCCGTGATCTATACCGCGCCGGAAATTGCATGGGTCGGTCAAACCGAAGAAGAAGTGAAGAAGAGCGGTCGCGCATACAAAGTCGGCTCCTTCCCATTTCTCGCGAGCGGCCGCGCACGCGCGATGGAAGCGACAGCCGGCTTTTGCAAAATCGTGTCGGCGACTGACGATGATGAAATCTTAGGCGTACACATCATCGGTCCAATGGCCGGCGAGCTGATCGCGGAGGCCGTGCTCGCAATGGAATACTCGGCCAGCACGGAAGACCTGCAACGCACGATGCATGCGCACCCGACGTTGTCCGAAGCGTTGCACGAGGCGGCGCTGAACGCGGATAAGATCGCGATCGATTTTCCCAACCGCTAAAGTTGGGATAAGGGCGTGCGGCATGCGGCGTGCGCCGGAGCGAGTCGGGAAGGCATTGCGGACGTCGCGACGAGGGCTGAGCTGAGGTATTGTGTTCCTCTCGCCGGCCCCATGCCGCAAGCCGCACGCCAATAGAAATGCACGTCGACCCCTTGCGCAACCCCGATCAACTGCTCTCCCGCGAGTTGGGTGTTCGACAGTTTTCGGCAAACATCTTCAATTACACCGTCGGAAGCGGCATCTTCCTCTTGCCGGCCACCGCGGTAATGACCCTGGGAACTGCAGCGCCGCTTGCTTACGTCGCATGCGCCATCGTGATCGGTTTGGTCGTGCTGTGTTTTGCTGAGAACGGAAGTCGAGTCTCGGCCACTGGGGGTTCATACGCATACGTCGAAACGGCGATGGGCCCGATGTTTGGCTTTTTCGCCGGTTGCTTGGTACTGACGACCGGCTTGTTTGCCGCTTCAGGCATCTTGAATGGTTTCGTTCAATCCTTGTTCGCTTTGTTCAACGTTGCCGCACCGCCATGGGTCGCGAAAGTGCTCATCGCTGTGTTGGTCGGCGCCTTGGTCGCTATCAACATGCGCGGAGTGCGCAACGGAGCACGCCTTCTCGAGGCCATCACGCTGTTCAAGTTGCTGCCCCTGCTGCTGTTCGTTTGTATTGGCCTGTTTTTCGTCAAGCCATCTAATCTTGCCTGGACTAGCGTTCCTGACATCAGCACCGTTCTCGGGTCGGCTGGCATCATGATCTTTGCGTTCTCGGGAATCGAGGGCGCAACAGTACCGAGCGGTGAGGTCAAGAACATCTCGCGCACCGTTCCACTCGCCATCCTGCTCGCGCTGGGCGGCATCACGCTTTTGTATCTAGCGATCCAGTTCGTCGCGTTAGGCATCATGGGCATGGATCTCGCGGGAACAGGCCGCACACCGCTAGCCGCCGCCGCGGGTGCCGCGCTGGGGCCAGGTGCTCGCACCGTGATGATTGTCGCCGCCATCATTTCAATGTTCGGCTATTTGAGCGCCAACATGCTCTCCGAGCCTCGCGGGCTTTTCGCGATGAGCCGCGACCGCTTTTTGCCCGCTGCGTTGACGGCAGTCCACCCTGTGTTCAGGACTCCCAACGTCGCGATCGTGGTCTACGGCCTCTTGGTCACTGTATTCGCGCTACTCGGTAGCTTCGAATGGCTAACGAGGTTCTCGAATCTAGCAGCGCTGTCGCTGTATTTTCTATGCGCCGTTTCGACTTTGTTTCTCCGCCGAAGCGATGTGCGCAGCGACGGCAAGCCTTTCGTGATTCCGGGCGGACCGCTCGTGCCCGTATTGGCATGCATTGCTGTCGTATGGCTCGGGTTCGAAACACTGCGCAACAAGGCCGAAGGCGGAATCTCCCAGCTCTACGCATTCCTCGTCATGCTCGCGATCATTCTCGCGCTGTATGGGTTGAGACAGTTCAGAATGAAGCGGTTAGCGGTTAGCGGTTAGTTCAGAGCGCTTCGCGTCTTCGGGTCCAGCCTCAGTATGGGTGGTCCCATTCTGAACTAACCGCTAACCGCTTCGTTCTTCAGTGGACACGCAGCGGAAGGTCCGCAGCCAGACGAGAACAAGAGTCGTCGCATGACTGGTCTAGCCTCTTCTCTGGCCGCAGACCGCGGACCTTCCTCTCTTATCCTTTTCTTCTAACATTCAGCACATTCGGCAGCCCTTGCATCCTCGCCAGAACCAGCGATAGTTCTTCCAGGTCTTTGACCGTGATCTTGAGGTTCATGTCGGCGATGCCATCGCCTTCCTCGGTGTGCGTGTTGATCGCTTGAATGTTGATCTTGAGATCGGCGAGCACCGCCGTGATGTCGCGGACGAGACCTCGGCGGTCGAACGCTCGAATATTAATCTCGACCGGGAAAGCGCGGTCGGCGGCCGCGCCCCATTCGACTGCGATGATTCGTTCTGGATGTGTGCTTTCCAGGCGTTTCAAACTCGCGCAATCGCCTCGATGGATGCTGACGCCGCGTCCCAAGGTGATGTAGCCGCAAATCGGCTCGGGCGGTACAGGCCCGCAACAACGCGCGAAGTGCGACAACAGATCGCCGACACCTTCGACGGTGATGCCCTTGGCCTCTTTTGTGACCGGCGCCGGCTTGCGCGGAATCGGAGACGGAAACTCTTGCGGTCGGGCACGGCGTTGAATCGCACCCGTGATCTGCGCCACGTTGATGTCGCCTTCGCCGATGGCCAGATACAATTGCTCTGCATTGGCGACGTTGAATTCCGTGATCAGCTCGGGCAGTGAGATCGAGTGAATGGCGAGTCTTTGTAACTCGCGTTCCAGGATCTGTTTGCCTTGCGCGCGATTCTGTTCTTCGTCGAGCTTGCGAAACCAGCCGCGTACCTTGCTGCGATTGCGAGGGGAGACGAGGTAACCAAGGGAGGGAACCAGCCAGTCGCGGCTTGGATTCAACTGCTTGCTGGTGATGATTTCCACTTGATCGCCGTTCTGCAGCGGCTGATTGAGCGGCACCATGCGTCCATTGACCTTCGCGCCTCGGCAGCGATGGCCCAAGTCAGTGTGCAAGTGATAAGCGTAATCGAGCGGTGTCGCTCCACGCGGTAAGTCCACGACCTCTCCCCGAGGCGAGAGTGCATAAACGCGATCCTCGAAGACTTCGGAACGCACTCGCTCCAGGAAGTCGCCTTCGCTTTCTGTTTCCCGCTCGGTTGGCTCGAGGATCTGGCGCAACCAGACGATTTTCTGTTCGTATGCTGCGGTCGTGCGTGTGCCTTCTTTATATTTCCAGTGCGCTGCGACACCGAGCTCGGCATGCTCATGCATCTCGCGCGTGCGGATCTGAATTTCTAACGGCAGCTTGCCGGGTCCGATGACGGCGGTGTGCAGCGATCGATACAGATTGTCTTTGGGCGTTGCGATGTAATCATCGAACTCGCCTGGAATGTAGGGCCAAAGGCTGTGCACGATTCCCAGCGCCGCGTAGCAGTCTGCAATCGTATCCACTAGCACGCGGACCGCGCGCACGTCGTAGAGTTGGTCGAAGGACAAGCCCTTGCGCTGCATCTTTCGCCAGATGCTATAGATGTGCTTCGGACGGCCCGCCACATCAGCCGCGATCTCGACCTTCGCAAGCTCGCTGCGCAAAGTTGCGATGACTTCTTCGATGTACTTTTCGCGATCGATCCGCTTTGCGGCAAGCCAGCCTGCAACGCGCTTGTAGTTTTCCGGATCGAGATAGCGGAAGCTCAAGTCCTCCAGCTCCCACTTTATCTGCCACACGCCGAGTCGATTTGCGAGCGGCGCGTAAATCTCTCGTGTTTCGTAAGCGATCTGTTCGCGCACTGGCACCGGTTCATCCTTGCATTCGCGCAAACGATGCAATTGCGCAGCGAGCTTGATGAGTACGAGCCGAGGATCGGTGACGATGGCGAGCAGCATCTTGCGCAAAGCCTCCGCCTGATTCGCAGACAGCGAGCCGCTTCCCTTCGAGCCCGAAGCGATGTTCAGCGTGCCGATCCGTTGTAGCTCGGATGCAATGCGTGCCGCATTCGCCCCTGCTAGCTTGATCGCTCGTTCGGAGCTGATCACACCGGCTTCGAGCAGCGGGAAAAGCACCGCACCGGCCAGAATCTCCTCATCATCGGTAAGCCCGGCGACGATATCGGCAATCGCTGCTGCTCGGTCGACTGCCTCACGGGCAATAAACTCATCCGATCGGATCGCGGCCAGCAGATCGCCACGCCGCGCACGCGCATCGGCGCTACTTGCGCCGGGCGGGGAGGTCGTTGGCATGTCGCTGGTTTGCATCGTGCGATTGGTGTCTGCTGGCGGCAGTTTCCCGTATCATACCGGCCCGTCATGCCGAATCTTAAGGCGGAGAAAATCCTTGCGTAGGCTCCGGCGCCCGCAGAGTCTTGCAATGTTGACCACCCCCCGGCGCGACGGCGTGCTGCCAGGGCAGGTGCGCGTCCTGGGGCTGGACCCCGGATCACTCCGAACAGGCTACGCAGTCATCGAGATCAATGGGCCCAAGATCGGCTATTTGGTCAGCGGTGCGATTAAAGCCGGCGGCGAATCCTTGGCTGAGCGCTTGCAAGAGATCTTCGCGGGGGTCGATCGGTTGACGAACGAGTTCCGGCCCGATGAAGTCGCAATCGAACGAGTCTTTATGCATCGAAATGCCGATAGCGCGTTGAAGCTCGGCCAAGCCAGGGGCGCGGCGCTGAGCGCAACCTTTGCGGTGCGTCCGCGCGTCTTCGAGTACGCGCCGCGCGAAGTGAAGCTCGCGGTCGTGGGTACGGGTGCCGCGCAAAAGGATCAGGTGCAATTGATGGTCAAACGGCTACTCAACATTGCCGGGCCCCTTACCGAAGATGCGGCCGACGCGCTTGCCATTGCGCTTTGTCATGCACATTCGCGCAAGGTCTACGCACTAGCCGCTCTGGCGACAGGCATCATTCGATGATCGGATTTCTACGCGGTCGGCTGACCGCCAAGCACCCGCCGCAGTTGGTTGTCGACGTTGGCGGCGTCGGCTACGAGCTGGAAGCTCCGATGTCCACTTTCTATGACCTTCCGGCAACCGGCGCGGAGGTGAATCTGTTTACGCATCTAGTCGTGCGCGAGGATGCCCACATTCTGTTTGGCTTCGGGACAGAGCGCGAGCGGCGGTTGTTTCGAGAGCTGCTGAAGGTATCGAATGTCGGTCCCAAGCTCGCGCTCGCCCTGCTATCGGGCATGAATGTGGAGAGCTTCTTGACCTGCATCGAATCGCAGGACGTCGATACGCTCGTGCGCATCCCGGGCGTCGGCCGCAAGACGGCCGAGCGTCTCGTCGTCGAAATGAAGGATCGCATCAAAGGTTTCGGGCAGCTCCCAGGCGCCGTGACGTCGGTGGGTGGCGTGCCATCGGAAAGTACGCTCGGCCCGCAAAGCGAAGCGTTCAGCGCACTCGTATCGCTAGGCTACAAACCGCCCGAGATCGTGCGACTCTTGAAGACCGTCGATGCATCGGTACAGACGACCGAAGAGATCATCCGGCGTGCGTTGCAAGCGGCGGCGATGAAGTAGATGCGTGCTTCGTGCGTTCGCGCTGCCCCCTCCCTAACCCTCCCGTGCAAGGCAGGGGAGGGAATGCCTTGCCTCTTGTCTGACCGTCAACCGTCAACTGTCAACCGCCAACCGCGCGAAGCGCATTCATGATCGAACACGACCGTATCATCTCCGCGGGACCGCAGGGCGACGAAGAAGCATTCGATCGCGCTGTGCGTCCGAAGAAGCTGGCTGACTATGTCGGTCAGAGTGCGGTGAAGACGCAGATGGAGATCTTCATTCAGGCGGCGCGCAATCGCGGCGAAGCGCTGGATCATGTGCTGATCTTTGGCCCGCCCGGGTTGGGAAAGACGACGCTTGCGAACATCATCGCGAACGAGTTGAACGTCAATCTCAAACAGACTTCGGGTCCCGTGATCGAGCGCGCCGGCGATCTGGCGGCGCTGCTTACGAATCTACAAGCAAACGATGTGCTCTTCGTCGACGAGATTCATCGGTTGAGCCCGGTCGTCGAAGAGATCCTGTACCCGGCAATGGAGGATTTCCAGCTAGACATCATGATCGGCGAAGGTCCGGGCGCTCGCTCGATCAAACTTGATTTGCCGCCGTTCACCCTCGTTGGTGCAACGACTCGCGCGGGCCTACTGACTTCGCCGCTGCGAGATCGCTTCGGAATCGTGCAGCGTCTGGAGTTCTATGATCAGCAGGAATTGCAGCGGATCGTCACGCGCTCGGCCCACATCCTCGGTGTGCCGACGGATTCTGGCGGCGCCGCGCGAATTGCTCAGCGCTCCCGGGGAACTCCGCGGATAGCCAATCGATTGCTCAGGCGCACCCGAGATTACGCGGAAGTCAAAGCGGGCGGACGGATCACCGACGAGGTCGCTCAAGCAGCACTCGACATGCTCGATGTAGACCCGCTGGGTTTCGACGTCATGGATCGCAAGCTCTTACTGACCATCATCGAGAAGTTTGAAGGCGGCCCAGTAGGTGTGGAGAGCCTGGCGGCGGCGCTCGGCGAGGAGCGGGGCACGATCGAAGATGTCATCGAGCCCTTTCTCATCCAACAAGGCTTCATGATGCGCACCGCCCGCGGCCGTGTCGCCACCCGAAATGCCTATCAACATTTCGGATTGAAGGTGCCGGAGAGAGGGGGGATGGGAGATTTGTTCAAGGATTAAGTGACGGGTGACGAGTGACGGGTGACGAGCAAGAACAGCGGCGAAATACTCCACGCGCAAAGGTGAATGAATCACTTGCGAGGCAGGATCGTGTGCCTCCCGGTTCTGACCCGTCACCCGTTACTCGTCACTCGATACCTTTCTTCTTCCCCATCCGCATCTATTGGGAGGACACCGACGCGGGCGGCATCGTCTATTACGCGAACTATTTCAAGTTCATGGAAAGGGCGAGAACGGAATGGCTGCGCGCGTTGGGATTCGAGCAGGAAAGGTTAAGAGAGGAACAGAACCTGCTGTTCGTTGTCGTTGATGTGGAGGCGCATTTTCGTCGGCCGGCGCGTTACGGGGATTTGCTGCACGCGACCTGTGAAGTGGCTGAAGCGACGCGGGCCAGCTTGACGTTCAAGCAGGAGATATACAGGCAATCGGTGGATGGTGAGCTTTTGCTGGATGGGCGCGTACGCGTCGCTTGTCTGGATGCGCAGAAGTATCGGCCACGGCCGTTGCCGGATCGGCTATTGCAGGAGAAGAGCGAATGACGAGCAATTTGAATCCGCTGGAGTTGGTGCTGCAAGCGAGCATCATCGTCCAGATCGTGATGGCGCTGCTATTGCTGGCCTCGATCGTGTCGTGGTCCATCATGCTGCGTAAGCGCTCCGAGCTGCGGCGTGCAAGCTCGGAAGCAGATCGGTTCGAGGAAGTGTTTTGGTCGGGTGGCGATCTAACCGCGATGTTTCGCGCCATCGATCAGAGCCGCCGCGTTACCAAGGGGATGGAGAGCATCTTCGAACAAGGTTTTCGCGAGTTCACGCGAATGCGTCAACACGGAGCAACCGCCGCCGCTCAGCTCATCGAAGGCTCGCGTCGCGGCATGCGGGTCGCATTGCTGCGCGAGAGCGATCGGCTCGAACATAGTTTGTCGATGCTAGCCACCATCGGCTCCACCAGTCCGTACGTCGGATTGTTCGGAACCGTCTGGGGCATCATGAACGCGTTCCATGGACTGGGTAATGTTCAACAGGCGACGCTCGCAATGGTTGCACCGGGCATTGCCGAGGCGCTGATTGCCACTGCCATGGGTCTATTCGCCGCGATTCCCGCCGTGATCGCCTACAACCGATATGCGGACCAGGTTAGCCGAATCGAGCTGCGCTACGACACGTTCGTCGAAGAGCTCTCATCGATTCTGCAACGGCACGCGACAATGCCGCGCTCCGGTCAGGGACCCGCTGCTGAGGCGCACGCATGACTCCCTCGCCGAACCGCCGCAGCCGTCGGTTGATGGCGGAGATCAACGTCGTTCCCTATATCGACGTCATGCTCGTGCTCCTGATCATCTTCATGGTGACCGCCCCATTGCTGACGCAAGGTATCAAGGTCGATCTGCCGAAAGCCGGTGCCGAGCCGTTGCCCGAGGACATGATGCGAGATCATCAGCCCCTCATTCTCAGCGTCGATCCGCAGGGCCAGTTCTATTTGAATCTCGGTCAAGACGATGAAACGCCGATTCCGGCCGATACGGTTCTGGAACGTGTTTCGGCGGTGCTGCGCCGAGAGCCGCAAACACCGGTGCTCGTGAAGGCGGATCGCTCTGTACCGTATGGCAGTGTGGTGGAGGGAATGGTACTGCTGCAGCAGTCGGGCGCCGAGAAAGTCGGCTTCATCACTGATCCGCTCGAGACGGATTCGCGACGACGCAATCGCTGATCGATGCTTGCGTTTCTGCGACAGCACTGGATGTATCTGCTTGGGGCGTTGCTCTTGCACGTCCTATTCGCCGGCATCTTCGGTCTAACGCTGATTCAGATGTCGCGAAACGCGCCACCACCTCAGCTAGCAATCCAAGCAGTGGTGGTCGATGAGTCGATGCTCAAGAATGCGAGTCGTCCGCGACCGCCCGAGCGCGATCGCGAACAAGAAAGGATTAAAGCGCAGCAGCGCGAGCAGGAGCTTCAAGAGCAGCAAAGAGTGAAGGAAGAAGCTGCACGGCGGGAATCCGAACAGCGAATCGAGCGTGAGCGTGAAGTCGAGCAGCAGCGTCGGCAGGAAGAAGAGCAGCGCCGCGTCGTAGAGGAACGGCAGCTGCGCGAGCGACAAGAGGAGCAACGTCGGCGGGAAGCGCAAGCCGAGAAGCAAAGACAAGCCGAAGCGGAAAAACAAAAGCGCGCTGAAGCCGAACGTAAACGGGTCGAGGAGATCAAACGCAAGCAAGAGGAAGCTGTGAAGCGCAAGCGTGCCGAGGAAGAGGCCAAGGCGCAGGCCGCTCGCGAAGCGGAGCTGCAGCGGCAACTCGAGGATGAAGAAGCGACGATGAGCGCGCGAGGATCCACGGCGATGCAGCAGTACATGGCTTTGATTCAGCAGCATGTCGAGCGCCGCTGGATTCGGCCGCCCTCGGCTCGGGAAGGGTTGGAGTGCGAAGTGAAAGTGGTTCAAGCTCCCGGAGGTGCGGTGCTTTCGGCCGAAGTCATGCGTTGCAACGGTGACGCAGCGGTCAGGCAATCGATCGAAACTGCAGTATTGCGCGCCTCGCCGTTACCACAACCGTCTGATCGGCGGCTGTTTGAACGAACTTTGTTGCTGGTCTTCAGACCGGTGAATTGAACGAAATGAACGACAGGAGACTGGTTGCAATGATGAAAACCGTCTATCGCGCGGCCTGGTGCGCGCTATTTTTACTCGCCTCACACGGCGCAAGCGCGCAATTGGTTATCGAGATCACACGCGGCCAAGAAGACGCCGTACCGATCGCGATCGTCCCTTTCGGCTGGGAATCCACTGGCGCTGCGCCCTTCGATGTAGCGGAAGTCGTTGCCGCGGACTTGCAGCGTAGCGGTCGCTTCGCTCCGCTGGATCGCAAAGACATGATCGATCGTCCGACGCGCGGCGATCAGATTCGTTTTCAAGATTGGCGCTATTTAAAGAGCGACTTCATCGCCGTCGGGCGTTTGACGCCGGAAGGATCCGACCGTTTCGCAGCCGAATTCGAGCTCTACAACGTGCTCACGGGACAACGTCTCACGGGACAGCGGCTCGCGGCCACGGGCAGCTCGATGCGAGCGCTCGCGCACCGGATCTCGGACATCATCTTCGAGCAACTGACAGGTATCCGCGGCGCGTTCTCCACGCGCATTGCATTCATTACGGTGGACGGCACGCCGCCACAGCAGCGCTATCGTTTGATCGTCGCGGATGCCGATGGCGAGAATCAGCAAGTGATTGCGAATTCCAGCGAACCATTGATGTCGCCAGCCTGGTCGCCCGATGGTCAGAGCCTCGCGTACGTTTCCTTCGAGAACAAGGCTTCGGCTATCTATATTCAGACGCTACGCACCGGAGAACGCAGCAGGGTGTCCGCTCGCGCAGGCATCAATGGCGCGCCGGCATGGTCTCCGGATGGCTCAACGCTCGCATTGACGCTCTCGCGCAAAGATGGCGATGTCGATGTCTACACGCTCAAGCTCTCCAGCCAGACCTTGACGCGCATGAGCTTCGATCCAGGCATCGACACGGAGCCGACCTGGTCGGCCGATGGACGCAAGCTGTATTACATGTCAGATCGAGCGGGTGGACCGCAGATTTATGAAGTGAACGTGGATCAGCCGAATCGCGCAACGCGAGTCACTTTCGAAGGCGGCTATAACGCTCGGCCGCGTTTATCGCCCGACGGTAAACAATTGGCTGTGGTACATCTGGACCGCGGTAACTTCCGGATTGCGACCGTCGACCTCGCATCCAAAGCGGTGCAGGTCCTCACCGAGGGTAGACAGGACGAAAGCCCTAGCTTCGCCCCGAACGGCGCGACGCTTATTTATGCGACCCAAGATCGGGGCCGCGGAGTGCTAGCGACTGTTACGACAGACGGACGCGTGCAACAGAAGCTCGCAACGAGTACTGGCGACGTGCGTGAACCGGCTTGGTCGCCATTTCCGCCTGAGTCGCGCAGCCGGCAATGAACAAATCCCGGTTTACATGGTCGCAACGAGCCGCTTGTGGCAGAATTTCGCGAGTTTTTGCGCATCAGCGCGGCAAGAAACATTTTCAGAACTAGGAGAACGGAATGCGTGTAGCGCAGTTGTTGCTGATCGTAATGAGTGGTCTGGTGCTGGCCGGATGTCCGAAAAAGCCGCAGACGGTGCCGGAGGGTCAGACAAGCGAACAGGCCGGCACGACCGACACAGAAGGCAGTTTGGACAGCGATGTCTCCGGTAGCCCGCTGAGTGCTGAACAGGCCGCGATGGAAGAAGCCCGCCGCGCTGGCACCATCGTGTATTTCGACTACGACCGGGCCGAAATCAAGCCGGAATTCGTCAGCGTCGTTGCCGCACATGCGAAATATCTAAATGGCGATGCGGGGCGCCGGGTTCGTTTGGAAGGGCATTCCGACGAGCGAGGCTCACGCGAGTACAACATCGGCTTGGGTGAGCGTCGTGCGCAAGCGGTGCGTCGCGCCCTGATGTTGCAGGGTGTTACTGAAGCCCAGATCACCACGGTGAGCTACGGAGAAGAACGGCCGGCTACGCAAGGAAGCGATGAATCGGCGTATTCCAAGAACCGCCGGGTCGAGCTTGTCTACGGGCGGTGAACACTCTGATGGAAATTGCCATGACGCCAACTCGATTCCTGTTGCGAACGCTCGTGCCGTTCGCCGTGTGTGCGGTGCTGTCGGGCTGCGTGAGCACGCCGCCCGAGGAAGATCCGGTCGTACAGAAGCTCACGGAGCTGGATGGACGGTTGCTGCGCATCGAGCGCGTATTGGCGAATCAAAGCCTGCTGGACCTGTCGCAGCGGATCGAGGCAGTGAATGCGGAAGTGCGGACGTTGCGGGGTCAGCTCGACGAGGTTCAGCACGGATTGACCCGGACTCAAGAGCAGCAACGCGAGATGTATGGTGATGTGGACCGCCGTCTAGCCGCCATCGAGGGCGGCGGCGCGCCAGTAGGAGCGGGGAGCGCAGCACGCCCCGCAAGCGACAGGTTGCCTATTCCGCAGGGCGATGATCGCGCGAACTACCAGGCGGCATTCGATCTGTTGAAGGATGGTAAGTATTCCGAGGCCATCGGCGGTTTCTCACAGTTTCTTTCCACGTTCCCCACCAGCGCGCTCGCCGATAACGCGCAGTATTGGCTTGGCGAAGCACACTATGTGACGCGGCAGTTCCCTGAAGCGCTGCGTCACTTCCGAACCGTCGTCGAGAAATATCCCGACTCACGCAAGATTCCCGATGCACTGCTGAAGATCGGCTACTGCAACTACGAGCTCAAGAACTACGCCGAAGCACGCTCCGCACTCGGACAAGTCGTCTCCCGCTTCGGCGACACAACTGCCGCACGTCTCGCAAGTCAGCGGCTATCGAAGATGGAGGGGGAAGGAAGGTAGCAGTGACGCAGGTGATGAAGGTGATGAAAGTGATGAAGGTAAGCGCTAGGCGTCCACTCCCAATCCTCTCTGGCCTACATCACTTCCATCACTTTCATCACTCCCCTAAGCGCCCATGCTCTCCGACCCTATCGGCACCCGCGAGTTGACCATCGCCGCTGACGCTACCGGCCGCGTCAAACTCACCGAGATCTTCCTTTCGATCCAGGGCGAAGCCGATCATGTGGGTTGGCCGACGGTGTTCGTACGCCTTACAGGCTGTCCGCTTCGGTGTCAGTACTGCGACACGCAGTATGCATTTCATGGTGGGGAATGGTTTTCGATCGAAGACGTGATGCGTCGGGTCGAAGACTTGAAGGTTCGACATGTGTGCGTGACGGGTGGCGAGCCGTTGGCGCAGAAGGGATGTGTGCCGCTGCTGGCTCGTTTGTGTGACGCGGGCTACGTGGTCTCATTGGAAACCAGCGGCGCGATGGATATCAGCAAGGTCGACGAGCGTGTCGCTCGCGTTGTCGACATCAAAACACCTGGAAGCGGTGAGGTGGCTCGCAATCGATTGGAGAATCTCGACTCGTTGCGCCCAGGCGATCAGCTCAAGTTCGTGCTCTGTGATCGCGCGGACTTCGATTGGGCGTGCGTTTTCCTCAGCGAACGGCGTCTGCATGAGCGCTGCTCTGTGCTGTTCAGTCCGAGCTACGGCCAAGTGGAGCCGCGTGAGCTAGCGCAATGGATCATCGACGCTCGAGCGCCGGTTCGATTCCAAGTACAGATCCACAAGGTCTTGTGGGGCGACACGCCCGGTCGATAGACAATCCTCTCATCCTGCCCTCCGATGTCCAAACGTGCTGTTGTGCTGGTTTCTGGCGGACTCGACTCCGCGACTACGCTCGCTCTTGCCAAGGAAGAAGGTCGCGAGTGTTACGCGCTGAGCGTCGATTACGGGCAGCGGCATCGTGCGGAGTTGGATGCCGCTGCGCGCGTGGCCGAATCGCTCTGCGTAAAAGAGCATCGCACACTGCGAATCGATCTGAGCGGGATCGGCGGCTCCGCGCTCACCGACTCAACCATCGCCGTGCCTGAAACACCGCAAGTCGGAATACCCATTACTTATGTGCCCGCCAGAAATACAGTAATGCTGTCATTCGCTCTCGGGTGGGCCGAGGTGCTCGGCGCACCGGAGATCTTCATCGGCGTGAATGCGGTGGATTACTCCGGTTATCCGGATTGCCGTCCGGCGTTCATTGCGGCGTTCGAGCGCGTTGCGAACTTGGCAACCAAGGCAGCGGTGGAAGGCTTGATGAGTTTCAAGGTGATTGCCCCGTTAATCGATCTCACCAAAGCCCAGATCATCCAACGCGGCACTCAACTCGGCGTCGACTATTCACTGACGGTCTCCTGCTATCAAGCCGACGAAGCAGGTCGCGCCTGCGGCCGCTGCGACTCCTGCCGCCTGCGCCGCGAAGGTTTCGCGAATGCGGGGCTGGTGGATCCGACGCGCTATTTTCGATAGCAGTCGAGGGGGTAATGATTAGGGGGTACGGGATAGTAAGAGAGAGCGTGTTCGCGACCTGCAGGGGAGGATGGCGTGCCTATTCTTCCGCTCTGGCTGCGGACCACAGACTACGGACTGAGGACCATTCCTACACGTGTTTCTCGTCCCATGTTTCTGTATGATTCGCGCCCTTCGATGAGTCTCCCGAGCACGCAGCGCCTTCTGGTCAACCCGTTCTCGCGCGAGAACCTCGTGGCCTTTTTCTTTTAGTGGGTCGGTAGCTCAGTTGGTAGAGCACTGGACTTTTAATCCATTGGTCGAGGGTTCGAGTCCCTCCCGACCCACCATTAGTGCGTTCGCGGACGTGCGCTGAACGCCGCTTCGCTGTTCGAAAACAGCAACTTACCCAGATCTCTACTGCGCCAGCCTTCGCTGGGCTTCGCTGCCATCCTGCCCGAACGGGGGTAGATGCCAGGGGTATGCGCACGAAGTCGGCTCCTGCTGCGACAAGCTACCCCAGGTTGCTGGCAACTCAGGTAATCTTTCCTCAGCACATCAAAATAAAAACTGGGTCCGCGAATGAACCTCGATCCCAGCAGCCTGCTGACTGAGCTATATAG
>JAICPY010000255.1 GCA_025929585.1 Steroidobacter sp. | reverse complement strand
CGTGGCAGCGCCAACTCCAGCGAAATCGAACGCCCGCTCAACAGTGTCTCGAACTCCGCCGTCGTGGTGCGGATTCGGATTCCGTCGTGGGAGAGGCGCAGGTTCATAGGAGGGAAGCGGTTGGCGGTTGGCGGTTAGCGGTTAGGTTAGTTAAGAAAGGAGATCGTAGCGCCGGGGGCGGCAAATGCCCAGTTCACCGGGGTATGTCTGCCAAGCACGTCTTCCGATTCTAACCGCTAACCGCTAACCGCTAACCGCTTCCATCCGCCTACCATTCCCGGTTTTCGACGACCAGCCCAGAGCTGTCCTGGCCTTGGGAGGTGTTGTATTTCCAGTACGCTGAGCTGCTGGCTTGGATGGCTTTGCGGAGCAGACCGATCGCCTTATGTCGGGGGAAGCTCACCCGCCAAGCCAGTATCAGCGTCCGTTTGGCCCGGGGGTCCTCGAAGGGCCGCGTCGTCAGAATGTTCTGAGCGTACAGCGAAGCTTCGGCGGCGCTTTGCGGCAGTATCGTCACGCCCAGACCCGAGGCAACCATGTGCCGGAGTGTTTCCAGCGTGCTGCCGCGAACGACGTGCCGCATCGGCGTGCCGGCGAGACCTTCTTTCGGTTTCAAGTGCGCAAACACCTCCAGCACCTGCTCGCGGAATGCATGACCTTCGCTGAGCAACAGCACGTCCGATGGGTCCAAATCGGTGGAAGCAATCTTCGTCTGTTGCGCTAGTGGATGCTTGGCCGGTAGGACCAGCACGAATGGCTCGTCGAATAAAGGTTGCGTCACCACTTCTGTCTCACTCAGCGGCGCGGTGACCAGCAGTACATCGAGCTCTCCCTCGCGAAGCTTCAAGGTGAGCGCCGGCTGATCTGTCTCTTCCACATAAAGCGTCAGGTGTCCTGCCATTTCCTGCAGCAGTGGAATGAATTGCGGAAGCAGATAGGGACCGATCGTAGGCAAAGTGCCCAGCGCGAGCGTTCCCTGCAACTGGTCCTTGTCCGCTTCGGCTACATCCTTGATGGCAGCGGTTTGCTCGAGCACTCGGTTCGCCATGGCAATGATCCGTTCGCCCAGCGGCGTCGCGAGAACACGTTGTTTGCCACGCTCGAACAGGACGACGCCGAGCTCTTCCTCTAGTTTCTTTACCGCAATGCTCAGTGTGGGTTGACTCACGTGGCATCTTTCGGCCGCGCGTCCAAAATGCTGTTCTTGGGCGAGTGCTGCGATGTATCGCAGCTCAGTGAGGGTCATGGTGGGGTCAGTTCCCGCGTGTGTGGTCTCTTTTCACCTTATCACCTGATCACACGATGTGCAGCGGGTCGTGACTCGCGGGTCGCGGATAGCAAGAAGTTAAGTCGGCAGAATCTCCCCGCGCGCCCTCGCACCACGAGCCACAACCCACGTTTCACTCTGACAAGCCGCGAGTCACAAGTCACGACTCACGTTCCCACGATTCTGACGACCCGCGAGTCACGAGTCACTAATCACTCCTCTCCGGAGCTAGTCCCAACGTCCCATGCCGATCTTGTCTATGGCGCGTACAGTGACGGATGGCCTTTAGGTCGAATGGACGAACGTGTTCGCGGGAGGATTTATGCCTATTCGTCAAATCCCCGGGTCCGATACCCAGTACTGTTTGATCGTCTTCGATGAAGACGGTAAGGAACGTGCTGAACCCGATGGTTCTTGGATGAGCGAAACCATTCGGCAGCGCATCACCGAGTCCGAGCCGGACGTGACCGATGTGTTCTTCGCAAGCCATGGCTGGATGGGCGATGTGCCTGCGGCGATTCGGCAATATGACGCCTGGATTGCTGCGATGCGCTCGCTCCCATCGGATAGCGAAGCCGCACGTAAACGTCGACCCGATTTCAATCCACTGATTGTCGGGCTGCATTGGCCCAGTCTGCCGTGGGGCGATGAAGATATTCCGAGCGCGGGCCAAGGCGCTGGAGTGCTCTCGGCGAGAAGCGATGCCGCCAGTATGGAATCCCAAGTCGATGCCTATGCCGCTCGTATAGCCGACACACCGGCAGGACGCGCTGCGATTCGCACCATTCTCGAAGCAGCCGAGGTGCAAGCCGACGCACAACTATCGCCAGCGTTGGAAGCTGCCTACGAAACTCTGTATCAGGAGTCGGGACTCGATAGCGGTGACTCCAGCGGTCGACCGGGTGCGGATCAAGACGGCTTCGATCCTCGAGCAATCATGGTCGAAGCACGCGACGTGCAAACACCGACAAGTGCAGGTCCAGGCGTCCTCGGCTTCGGCGACAACGTGAAAGATATATTGCTCGCGCCTATGAGGCAGTTGTCTTTCTGGAAAATGAAGGATCGCGCGCGTGCCTTTGGAGAGAGCGGCGGTCATGACTTGCTCAGAAAACTGCAGCAAGCCGCGCCAGGAACTCGCTTTCATCTGATGGGGCATAGCTTTGGCTGCATCGTCGTCTCGGCAACGGTGGCTGGCGGTCGCGTTAGTCAGCCGCTGCTGCGTCCCGTGGAATCTCTGTTCCTCGTCCAAGGCGCGCTCTCGTTGTGGGCCTATGCAGCCGATATTCCCTACGCACCGGGCACAGCCGGCTATTTTCACCGAATCGTCAAAGAACGTTTAGTGCGTGGTCCGATCGTGACTACACGCTCGACGAAAGACACCGCGGTCGGAAGGTTCTATCCGATGGGTGCGAAGCTGAAGAAGCAGTTCATGCTCGATGACATGAAGCTGCCGAAGTACGGCGGCATCGGATCCTTTGGAGTACAAGGTGTCGACGTCGTCGACATGACGATGCAATCGGCGCAGCACCCGTATGACTTCAAGATCGGGGGCGTCTATAACCTAGAAGCGAGCGGCATCATCAAGAATGGTGGCGGCCCGTCAGGTGCGCACAGCGACATTGCGCATCCGGAAGTTGCGCATGCGTTCTGGTCTACGATTCTCGCCGACCGTCAGACGCTGCGAGATCCACCTTCGCCAAGTCCGTCTGCGCGCACATTATCCGAACGCACTGCGCCATCCAGTCCGCCAGCGACACCCGCACCCGCACCTGCGGCCGCGCCGTCACCGCCTGCTTCTCGCATGCGCGGAGGCGGTGATACCGCCGCGCCGCCAAAGAAAAAGAAGAAGGTGCCTGGACTACTGGGGGCAGAAGCACCCGTTGGAGCAGCACCCCCATCTTCCACACCTCAGCCTGAGATGGTTGAACCTGTTCGAGCCGGTGCAACCCGAGCATTTCGCGGCCGAGCAGGAGAGGCGCATGCGGCGGCCGCGGGATCTGCCGCCGCGGCTGAGGCTGAACCTATCTCTCCTACGGATCTTGCGCCTCAGCCCGAAGTCCGTGAGCAACGTTGGTTCAATGTGGAAATCCAAGATCATGCTCGCGATGAACCTCTCGCAGCGGGTGAGTTGTACGAGCTAGCTTTCGATGTGGATGTCACGCAACGTGCTGGCGCATTGGCGACGACCATCGTGAATGATGAGGTGCTATTCACCGATGGCGTGGATGAGGTTCAACTCACGATTCAGCTCGATAGTGAAGACTTCGAGATCTCCGAGCGAACGCGTCCCTTGCGCGTGCCGCGGATAGGTCGCTCGCGAGGCAAGGCGCGATTCGACATCTCGCCACTGCGCGAAGGCCGCTCGACGATCAAAGCGACCATCCACAAGGACGGCAACTTCATTCAACAAATGGAGATCACCCTCGCCGTTGG
>JAICPY010000167.1 GCA_025929585.1 Steroidobacter sp. | reverse complement strand
TCCTTCCGGCTCTGGCGTCCAGTATCCAGGACCGTTTTCGAAAAAGGCTAGGTAGCTCAGCTGGTTAGAGCGTGGCACTCATAATGCCGAGGTCGTGGGTTCGAGTCCCACCCTAGCCACCAATCACAATTAGCAGGTGACGACGTGACGACGTCAGAGTGCGCATCTGCGCGTTCGTCCCACTACTTTCCTCGCGCCTTCTTCAGTCCTAACTTCCTGCTCTGACCCCGTCACCCCGTCACTTCGTCACTGCAGCGCTACGCGCTGCCACATTCCCCCACAATCCCTCGCTAACTCGCCATAGATCGCGCGCGTTTGCGCCTTGATGCAAGCCTTAACTAGCTCCCACGGGTAGATCGTCGCCCGCGTTGCAAAGACGAGTAGGCGAATTGATTGGGAGCGCGACTATGTTTAAGAAATCATTGATTGTTGCGGTGGCGATTGCGTTGAGCAGTGGAGCTGCGCATGCGGCGGAAAAGAACACGCTGACGAAAGAAGAGGGCGTTGGCGGACTTGCGGGAGCGGCGGCCGGGGCGCTGGTCGGTGGGCCGGTGGGTGCGGCAGTGGGACTCATGATCGGCGGTATCCTTGGCGACAACATCGGTGCGACGAACCGTGCGAACTCGCGGGTAGCGCAGCTCGAGCAGGATTTGATCGACACTCGTATCGAGCTGGCCAAGGCAAGCGAGCGCAGTGGAGGGGATGTGATGTTCGATGAGCTCGCGGCGCGACTGCATGCGGATGTGATGTTCCGCACCGGCAATGCTGAGCTCGATTCGCAGGTCATTCTCAAACTCGCCGAGCTAGGTCAGTTATTGGCGACCCAACCTACGATGTCGGTTCAGATCCATGGGTTCGCCGATCCGCGCGGCAATTCGGAGCAGAATCTCGAGTTGTCCATGCGCAGGGCTGAAGCGGTGCGCCAAGCGCTGATCGACGGAGGTGCGCAACCCGAGCAGATCCAGCTCGCTGCGCACGGTGAGGATCTTACGACCGCACCTTCGGGCGATCTCGAAGCGTATGCATGGGAGCGTCGCGTGACGCTATCGATTCGGCCCATCAGCGACACGGCTGTCGCTCGCGCGGAGTGAGCTCTCGCGCAAGACCGGCGCCACCGTGGCGCCGGTCTGCTGCACGATGAACCCTAGCCATCCGTCTCGCGTTCCACTTAAAGTGAGTTTTCTCGATGTGCTTAGCGAGTATCACGATGGACATGCTGTCGAACGACATCGTCGATTTTTCATCGGCATCCGCGGAGGTTTCCGAATCTCGTCCCGAGCCGGATCGGTTGTTGGACGGTGATCCCGTAACGGTCGCGAAAAATTTCTTCACTGATGCCGATAGTCGCTTCTTCGCCGGGACTTGGCAGAGTAGCGTCGGGCGTTGGCGCGTGAGCTATATCGAGCACGAGTTCTGCCACATCACGAGCGGCCGCGTGCGTATCGAAGCCAACGGCAAGAGCTGGGAATTCGGGCCCGGTGACTCTTTCGTGATCCCGTCAGGATTTCAGGGAGTGTGGGAAGTCCTCGAGCCAATGTCGAAGCTCTACGTGATCTTCGAGCCGAGATCGAAAGGCGGCGATGCGAGCCTGCAGACCGAACCGGGTTCTCTCCAAGATCTTTGTGCTCCAGCATAGTGCGGTTACCCCTTTGTAGGGCAACATAACGCCCCACTGTGGGGCGGCGGTGTTTCCGTCCGTGATCTCGAGCTATCCACTCCGGTGCAAAAGGCTAATCAGGGCGCGGTCTTCGGCCGTGTAATCCGTTCTGCGACGGTTGGCATACTTGCTGCATCTAAGCTTGCGAGTCGCGGATGTGGCTTTTTCGCCTCTGCAGCGTGAAGCTCGCCGCCAAAAATGTTCTAAATTCAATATCCGCGCCTACTTCGGCGCGTCTTTTTCTCACCACAAGGGGAGATGTATGCAAAACGTGAGGATCCTGGCTGCTTTGGGACTGTTGAGCGCGGCTGGAGCGGCCAACGCAGAAGTATCGGCAACGGTGACTGCAACGAACGACTATGTGTTCCGCGGCGCCTCGCAGTCCGCAGAGGATCCTGCGCTTCAGGCGAGCGTCGATTACGCGAATGAGAGTGGCTGGTACATCGGCGCTTGGGGTAGCAATGTGGATTTCGGCCCTGATGACGCTGCCGACGTGGGAATTGAGGTCGACGTGTACACCGGCTTTTCTGGCGGCGCGGAAGATGGGCTCGGTTGGGATGTCGGTATCAACTATTACGCCTATCCAGAGGAGTCCGATTACAACTATCCCGAGATCTATGGAAAGCTCAGCTACGGTATGTTCTCGGGCGGTCTGTTCTATTCGAACGATTGGTTGAACCTCGGCGATGACGCGATGTACATCAACGGTGGCGTCTCCGTGCCATTTGCCGACGCTTTTTCATTCAACGCCGGTGTGGGTTACAGCTTCGGTGACGCCTTTGAAGATACCGAGTACATGGATTACTCCATTGGCGTGGGCTACACGGTAGGCAACTTCGAGCTCGGGCTGAGTTACGTGGACACGGACCTGGATGAGGGTGACGCCTTGTTCGTCGAGGACTCCGACGTATTCAACACTGAAGGTCGAGTCGTTTTCACCATTTCTACCAGCTTCCCGTGGTCGGCCGATTGACCTGATCCTCCTTGGTTCTTTTCGAAAGGCCCTGACGTGAAGTCAGGGCCTTTTTTATTGCAGCTCGTTCGGTGGGCAGAATGATCTCTTCATCTGCCTGTCAGGCTACGCAATCGTGCGAAGGATCGCTGCGAGCTTCGTGGTGATCTGTTCGATCTGTTCTTCCGAAATGATCAAAGGTGGGGACAGTGCAATCGTATCGCCCGTAACACGCACTAATAGTCCTTCCTCGAATGCTTTCGTGAGCACCTCGTAAGCTCTCGCTCCAGGTGCGCCTTCGCGTGATCGCAGTTCGATACCTGCAACCAAGCCGATGTTGCGAATATCGATGACTAGCCGTGAGTCACGCAGCGCGTGCACCGCGCTTTCCCAAACCCGTGACAAAGTGGCAGCACGCGTCAGTAAGTTTTCCCGTTGATAGATGTTCAAAGCTTCGATAGCCGCCGCGCAGGCTGCTGGATGCGCCGAGTACGTGTACCCATGAAAGAGCTCGATTGCGCTTTCCGGGCCCCGCATGAAGGCATCGTAGATGGGTTTGCGCACGAACACCGCGCCCATCGGAATCGCGCCGTTCGTCAATCCTTTCGCCGCAGTGATGATGTCCGGCGTCACCTCGAAATAGTCCGCGCCGAATGGCGTGCCGAGCCTTCCGAATCCGGTGATGACCTCATCGAAGATCAACAAAATGCCATGACGATCGCAGATCTCTCGAATGCGTTGCAGATATCCCTTGGGCGGCAAGATCACGCCTGCCGAACCTTGCACAGGTTCGATGATCACTGCTGCGATCGTCGAGGCATCGTGCAGCGCGACGAGCCGCTCGAGATCCTCGGCTAGATGCACGCCCCATTCGGGAACTCCACGCGAGAACGCGTTGTGTTCTGGATCCAACGTGTGCCGAAGATGATCGACGCCCGGCAGCAGGCTCCCGAAGAATTTCCGATTGTTGACCATGCCCCCGACCGAAATGCCGCCGAAGCCAACTCCGTGGTAACCCTTCTCGCGTCCAATGAGGCGCTGTCGCGATGCATCCCCTTTTACTCTGTGATAAGCAAGCGCGATCTTCAGTGCCGTATCGACCGCTTCAGAACCCGAGTTGACGAAGAACACATGATCGAAATCCTTAGGCGTGATTTCGATCAATCGATTCGCAAGCTCAAACGCCAGTGGATGGCCCATCTGAAAAGTCGGCGCATAGTCCAGCGTCGTCAGTTGCTTCGCTACCGCGTCGGCGATTTCGCTGCGGCCGTGCCCGGCATTCACACACCACAGTCCGGCCACCGCATCCAGAATCTGGCGTCCGTCCGAAGTCCAGTAATGCATTCCTTCTGCTCGCGCCAGCAGACGAGGCTTGGCCTTGAACTGACGATTGGCCGTGAAGGGCATCCAGAAGGCTTCGAGCGCGGACGGGTCGGGATTGATCATGGCAAAAACAGCTGCGTACGGGATGGATGCCAGGATAATAAGAAAATAAACAATATTCGGATACTGTCTGCAAATTCTCGCTAGAAAGTGCGTTCAGCGTCGATTATCCTAAACACTTTCGAGGCGGGGCTTGGCGATTCATGAGCATCGACGTCGGCGGCCACTTGCGCGCAGTTCGGCTGATGTACGGCCTGTCGCAGCGTGAGCTCGCAAAGCGCGCGGGCGTTACGAATGGCACCATCTCGCTCATCGAGCAGAATAGAGTCAGCCCTTCGGTCAGCTCTCTGAAGAAGGTACTGGACGGCGTGCCGATGTCGCTCGCTGAATTCTTCACCCTGGATTTGCAGGCCGACCCTCAAGTTTTCTATCCACGCGCGGAGTTGACCGATCTCGGCGATCGCGACGTATCCCTGCGGCTCGTAGCCGCTAAACGACCGAATCGCGCTATGACGATCATGCACGAACGTTATCGGCCGAAGGCGGACACGGGTGCGGATATGCTCAGCCATAAAGGCGAGGAGGGCGGAGTGGTGGTGACCGGACAAATAGAGCTTACCGTCGGTGGCCAAACACGGATCTTAAACACTGGCGATGCGTATTATTTCGCAAGCACCGTACCGCATCGCTTCCGCAATATCAGCGAGGAGCCTTGTGAGATCATTAGTGCGAGTACGCCGCCTACTTTTTAGAGCTGTGACGAGGTGACGGAGTGACGAAGTGACGACGTAAGAAGGCTTGCGCCACGCTTCTAACTCCGTTCTGACCCTGTCACCTCGTCACCCCGTCACTTCGTCACTTCAATCGATCATGATCACCGTCGCCGCCACCCAGTTCGCTTGCACTGAAGATCGCGTCGAGAATCTCGAGCGGGCGGACCGTGTCGTCCGTGAGGCAGCTAAGCAGGGCGCGAACATCATCTTGATTCAAGAGTTGTTCGAAACGCCGTATTTTTGCAAAACGCACGAGCCGAAGTATTTCAATGCTGCGATGCCTATCGCTGAGAATCCCGCGGTGCGTCGCTTTCAGTCGCTTGCCCGCGAGCTGAACGTGGTGCTTCCGGCAAGCGTCTACGAACGTGCGGGCAATGCCTTCTACAACTCGATCGCCATCATCGATGCTGGGGGTGAGTTGCTCGGTACTTATCGAAAGTCGCATATCCCGGAGAGTCCGGGCTATCACGAGAAGTTTTATTTCTCGCCCGGCGACACCGGTTTCAAGGTTTGGCGTACGCGGTTCGGCACGATCGGCGTTGCTATCTGCTGGGATCAATGGTTCCCGGAAACAGCGCGAACCATGGCATTGATGGGTGCAGAGATCTTGTTCTTTCCGACCGCAATCGGCTCGGAACCCCAAGACCCTAAGATCGATTCGCGTGATCATTGGCAACGCACGATGCAAGGGCACGCGGCCGCGAATGTCATGCCGGTCGTTGCGTCGAACCGAATCGGTACAGAAACGAGCGATCGTTGGACCGTGGCTTACTACGGTTCTTCATTCATCACGGATCACACCGGCGCAATCGTCAAACAAGCCGATCGAGACAGCGAGGCCATCATCACCGCGAGTTTCGATCTGGAAAAAATTCGCGAGTATCGTGAGGCATGGGGAGTGTTCCGCGACCGCCGCCCAGAACTGTACGCGCCGATCATGACGTTGGATGGCGCGGTAAAAAGATAGTCGATACAAGCGTCGCGTACGCCTTAGGTGTGGACGTGTAAAGTGCAGACGTGTGTGGGGGCCGCATGCTCCAGCGCTGACTCTACACGCGTACACCTGTACGCCTTTACACGCCCGCAATCTCCCACTTATCTAGCCCAACTCACACCGATGCTCTTCTTTGCTTCCTGTCCTCCTGGTGTCGCCGATCTCACTGCTGCTGAACTGCGCGATTGCGGCGCGACCAAGACGAGCGAGTTCAAGCTCGGCGTTCAATTCGAGGGCACATTGGAAGCCGCCTATCGTGGCTGTCTTTGGTCGCGCACCGCATCTCGCATTCTCATGCCATTGGCGACATTCCCTGCGGCAACTCCCGAGCAACTCTACGAAGGAGTCATAGCGATTGATTGGAGTGAGCATCTCGCCCCCACCTCGACGATGGCGATTGAGTTCGGCGGCGCCTCGAGCGGGATCACCCACACGCACTTCGGCGCGTTGAAAACCAAGGACGCGATCGTCGATCAGTTTCGCGAACGGACAGGCGAGCGACCTTCGATCGACGTGGACCAGCCGCAAGTACGCATAGACGTTCGATTGGATCGCGATCGCGCGACGATCAGCATCGATATGTCCGGCGAAAGTCTGCATAGGCGTGCGTATCGCGCACGTGGCGTTGCGGCGCCTCTAAAGGAGAATCTCGCCGCAGCCATGCTGTTGCGCGCAGGGTGGCCAGCGATCGCCGCAAGCGGTGGAGATTTTCTCGATCCGATGTGCGGGTCAGGCACGTTGGTGATCGAAGCTGCGTTGATCGCGCTGGATATCGCGCCTGGGTCGATGCGCAGCCATTTCGGGTTCATCGGCTGGCGTGGACACAATCGAGAGTTGTGGAAGCAGTTGACGGAAGAAGCTCGTGCGCGTCGTGACGCGACTAACGGTGCGAAGCTTGTGCTGCGCGGTCACGACGCCGACGCGGCGGCGGTGCGAGCTTCGATCGAGAACGCGGAGCGTGCTCGACTTAGAGGCTTTGTCCACTTCGAGCGTCGAGAGCTTGCGCAGCTTACCAACGAAGGCGGCGAGACGGGGCTGCTCGCAACGAATCCACCGTACGGGGAGCGAATCGGAGACCAGGAAAGACTGCATGATCTTTATGCGGTGCTCGGTGAAAAGATGCGCGAGCATTTTCTCGGATGGCATGCCGCAGTGCTCACCGGAAATCCGCCAATTGCAAAGGCGCTTGGCATTGAAGCGCGGCGAGTTCACACCTTATACAACGGTCGTATCGAATGCAGGTTGCTGCGCTTCGATTTGGCCCCAGACAAAATCGCCACGCGCGAACGCAAAGCGCCGCCAGACCCGGCGGAGATCCGCGCGCGTCCTGGCGCGCACATGTTCGAGAACCGACTGCGCAAGAATTGGAAGCAGTCGCTCGATTGGGCGCGTCGCGAGAATATCGATTGCTTCCGCATTTACGATGCAGACATGCCGGAATACGCATTCGCGATCGATCAGTACTCGGATGGCCAGGGCGATCGATGGACTGTAGTGCAGGAGTATGCGCCGCCGAAGACCATCGATCCTCAAGCTGCGCGTTCGCGTCGCTGGGAGGCATCAGCGGTGATACCTCATGTGTTGGAGCTGCCGCAGGAGCGAATCTTCTTTCGCGAGCGACGACGCCAGAAAGGGGGTGAGCAATACGAAAAAGTTGCCCAAGAGCGTCAGTTCGAGGTGGTGCGCGAACATCCCTATCGCTTCAACGTGAACTTCACCGACTATTTGGACACCGGACTATTTCTCGACCATCGTCTCACGCGTCGTCACATCCAAAAGCTTGCGAACAACGCGCGCTTCTTGAACCTGTTTGCCTATACCGGCACGGCAACTGTCTATGCAGCTGGGGGCGGGGCGATCGCTTCGACGACTGTCGATATGTCTCGCACGTACCTGGATTGGGCAAAGCGAAATCTGGCGCTGAACAAACTCGCTAGCCCGCAACACGGGTTCGTGCAGGAAGATTGCCTTGCTTGGTTGGAGGGGCAACGCGGGAGCGAGCGCCGTTATGACTTGATGTTCATCGATCCGCCGACGCATTCGCGATCCAAGCGGATGACCGATGATTTCGACGTGCAGCGCGATCACGTTCGCTTGTTGTCGCTGGCTGCGCAGTTGCTCGCGCCTGGCGGCATCATCCTATTCTCCAACAATTACACGCGCTTCAAGCTGGATGAGAGTGCATTGACTGCATTCGCGATTCGGGATTTGAGTCGAGAAACACTACCCAAAGATTTCACACGTAACCCACGCATCCACACGTGCTTTGAATTGCGGTTGAAATAGCGAAAAACGACGCCATTGTCGTAAGTGTGATGTAGCTCTTGTGTGCGCGAATCTGCGCACGACATACGTTAAATCCCAACGCAAATCTCGCGTTGTCCGATTGATATGACGTGCGCGTTGCCGCACAATTGCGCCTCCCGTCACGAATTCCCCCTTTCTGCTTGCGAAGTGCGCGTCATGAGTGCGATTCAGGTTTTCACCCATCCAAAGCTAGGCGTCGTGATCTACGACCCAGTGGCCCAGATGGGGTTATCACAAGAACAGATGCGCTTGTTCAAACTCGGGACCATGGGCGCAAGCACCTTCATGCGCTCGATCGTGAGCAAAGATCTCACGACCTGCGAAGACAGCGTGGATGCAGGACAAGTGCAGGTGTATCGGGCTGCCCGCACCGGCCGTCGTAAGCCGTATTGCGAGCAGTGCCGGCGGCATTTCGGCTCCGTGGACTTCACCGTTTGTGCCGACTGCAGCGCGATT
>JAICPY010000218.1 GCA_025929585.1 Steroidobacter sp. | reverse complement strand
TTGCGCGTGATCTCGTACTTTTCGATTGCGTGCGGAATCGTCGGCGGTTGACTGGTGTAGGCACGCCCGCGCCTGACGTCGAAGTTCTCGACACGCGCCATTCGAGGCGCCTTCGGTTCTTCATCCAGCGGCGCAGGCCCGCGTAATCCCGTGCCGATGTGTTGCTCCGCTGCATAGCCGAATCCCACTACCGCGAGGACGGCGGCGGCGATGACGCCTATGCGTAAGCTCATACGGCACCGCCGATCGGCACGATTTTGACCGCGCATTTTTTGAAATCGGTTTGTTTCGAGATCGGATCCGTCGCATCCAGCGTCACTTTGTTGATGAGCTGGCTTGCGTCGAACCAAGGAACGAACACCACACCGCGAGGCGGTTTGTTGCGCCCGCGAGTCTCGATACGAGATCGCATCTCGCCGCGCCGGGAGACGACTTTCACCTCCACGCCGCGCCGCACGCCGAGCGCGTCGGCATCATCGGGATGCATGAAGACGACCGCGTTCGGAAACGCGCGGTGCAGCTCCGGCACTCGGCCGGTCATCGATCCCGAGTGCCAATGTTCGAGCACACGGCCGGTGACCAGCCAGTATCCGTATTCCGCATCCGGCTCTTCCGCAGCGGGCTCGTATGGGAACGCGAAGATGTTCGCCTTGCCGTCTTTGTTGCCGTAGAACTCGAATCCCTTCCCCGCTTTCACGTACGGATCCGATCCTTCCCGGTACCGCCAGCGAGTTTCCTTGCCGTCAACCACTGGCCAACGCAAGCCGGGCACTTTGTGATACTCATCGAACGGAGCAAGGTCATGGCCGTGACCTCGGCCGAACGAGGCGTACTCTTCAAACAATCCTTTTTGGATGTAGAAACCGAAGTCCTTCGCTTCGTGATTCTCATACTCTGGATTGAGCTCTTTCAACGTGTAACGATCCACCTGTCCATTCGCAAAGAGCACCTGATAAAGCGTCTTGCCCTTGTACGAAGGATTCGCGTTCAGCAGCTCCTGGGGCCACACCTCTTCAGTCTTGAAGCGTTTCGAGAACTCGACCAACTGCCACAAATCCGATTTTGCTTCTCCAGGTGCGCTCACCAGCTGCTGCCAAAACTGCGTGCGCCTTTCGGCGTTTCCATACGCCCCTTCCTTCTCCACCCACATCGCGGTGGGCAAGATGAGATCCGCCGCTTGCGTGGTCACCGTGGGATAGACGTCCGAGACGACGATGAAATTGTCGGGATTCCGATAGCCGGGCAACGTCTCCTGATTCATGATCGGCGCGGCCTGCATGTTGTTATTCACTTGCACCCAATACGCATTGAGCTTGCCGTCCTTGAGCATTCGATTCTGCTCGACAGCGTGGTAGCCGGGTTTCGGGTCGATGGTCCCCGCAGGCAACTTCCAGATCTTTTCTGCGGTCGCGCGATGCTCAGGATTCGTCACAACCATGTCCGCAGGCAAACGATGGGCGAATGTGCCTACCTCACGCGCCGTTCCGCACGCCGACGGCTGCCCCGTCAAGGAGAAAGGACTATTGCCCGGCGTGGCGATCTTTCCAGTCAATAAATGCAAGTTGTAACAAAGGTGATTGGCCCAGACGCCGCGTGTGTGCTGATTGAAGCCCATCGTCCAGAAGGAGGTGACTTTCACTTTCGGATCCGCGTACAACTCCGCGAGCTGTTGCAACCACGATTCGGGGGCACGCGACAATTTCGCCGCATACTCGAGCGTGTACGGCTTCACGAAGGTCGCGAACTGCTCGAACGTCATCGCTTCGGACTCGGTCGCGCGCTGCACGTTCTTTGCTTTGGTTTCCAGCGGATGCTCCGCGCGCAGGCCGTAGCCGATGTCGGCAGCCCCCAATCTGAAGTTCACGTGCTTCTGCACGAAGTCACGATTCACGCGTCCCGTTTGGATGATGTGGTTCGCGATGTAATTCATGATCGCGAGATCCGTTTGCGGCTGCATCACGATGGGGATGTCAGCCAAGTCGAATGAGCGATGCTCGAAGGTGGACAGGACTGCGACTTTGACGTTCGGCGCGGAAAGACGCCGATCGGCCACGCGCGACCACAACACCGGATGCATCTCCGCCATATTCGAGCCCCACAACACGAACGCATCCGCGTGCTCGAAATCGTCGTAACACCCCATCGGTTCGTCCATGCCGAACGTGCGCATGAACGCATAGGCTGCAGATGCCATGCAATGGCGCGCATTCGGATCGACGTTGTTGGAGCGCAATCCGCCTTTGAACAACTTGTTCGCCGCGTACCCTTCCCAGATCGTCCATTGACCGGAACCGAACATGCCCACTGCCGTCGGTCCCTTCTGCTTGATTGCGGCCTTGAACTTCTCGGCCATGACATCGAAGGCTTGATCCCAACTGACCGGCGTGAACTCTCCTTCCTTGTCGTACTTGCCATCTCGCATCCGCAATAGCGGTCGCGTCAGCCGATCCGATCCATACATGATCTTCGAGAGAAAATAGCCTTTGACGCAGTTGATGCCGCGATTCACCTCGGCGTTGGCATCGGCGTGCGTTGCGACGACGCGCCCATCCTTTACCGCGACTTTCACACCGCAGCCGGTGCCGCAGAATCGGCACGGGGCTTTCGACCACTGCATCTGCGTGAATTGCGATTCGGTGATGATATTCGCGCCGTGCGCTGTCCTTGCGCCGGCAGCGGCGAGAGCCGAGGCCACGGCGCTGTCTTTCAGGAATTCGCGCCTGGTAATCGTCATTCGGGCATCTCCGCCGCCAGGGCCACCATGTCTTCTATGTAGTGAGAAGTCATCGAAACGGAGATGACGCCTGGATGCGATTGCATTTCCTCGATGATCCGCGCGAGCTCACGCTCGTGCGCGCACTCGATGACCGCGATGAATTTCCCCGGCACACCGGTCAGGTGAACCTCGGTATTTCTGGAATGACGAACGGCGTGCATTGCACTGTCTATCGCATCCAGCCGGGTGTGAATCAGCATCCCGGCGATGTGCACGGTTTCGCTCATACGCTTTCCCCCTTAAGGCCGGTGGATTTGCAGTGCGCCGACAGGACAGACTTCCAAGCAAGCCTCACACGCAGTGCACACATCCGCATAGACGATTGGTCTTCGGATCGCTCCGACTCTATTGAATTGAATGGCGCCGGCTTCGCATATATCGGCGCAGCTCTCGCAGGCGACTTGATTGAATGCAAGACACGCATTGCCAATTTGCACCGCGGCGCCGGCACGCGGGCTCAACCCGAGCAGATCGCGGCGTGACAGCGAGCGTCTTAAGTGAGCCGACATCTCTCGCTCAGACCGATGGAGGACCCATGATGATCTGGTACATCCAGACACAGAAACCGTAGCCGGCGACGATGATCACCGCCAGTACGGGCGCGAGCACGAAGGTGAGAAACAGGAAAACAGTGATCTCGCGTTTCTTGGTCGGCGCATCGTTGGGCATGATTTCCGTGCTTGCCTGTCTGCGAAGGACACAGAAGCGTTAGTACGTGTTATGCGATACACCTGGAATGAGCATTTGCCGAAGCCGCACGCAGATCTTTCACGCTGAGGCTTCGCATTTTCCATCAAGGGACTTACAGTTCGCGCCGAACCAAAGCTCTCCGAATAAGAATGGACGAACAGAATCGACACGAAGAAGGGGGCACCGAAAGGGCGAGACCCTCATCCCTGTTTGCGATGATCGGACCGGGCCTGCTGCTGGCCGCTACCGGCGTAGGAAGCGGTGATCTGGCGACGGCGAGTATCGTCGGCGGCATGTTGGGTGTAGGCGTGCTATGGGCCGTTCTCGTCGGCTGCTTCTTGAAATTCGTCGTGACCGAGGGCCTTGCGCGGTGGCAACTCGCGAGCGGCGAGACGTTACTCGAAGGCGTCGTCCGAAGAGTGGGCCGCATCGTCATCTGGCTGTTTCTTCCATATCTCCTGTTGTGGTCGTACTTCGTGGCTTCCGCACAAATGAGTGCAAGCGGCGTGACGCTGCACGCCATGTTTCCCATCTTCGAGGCGCGCAATGGAAAAATCGTATTTGGCACCCTGGCAGGATTGATCGGGCTGGTACTCGTGCTGCGCGGCGGCTATCGCTTGTTTCGACTCGCGATGCGCGCATGCATCACGCTGATGTTCGTCACGACGGTAGTCACAGCTGCGCTGCTGTGGCCTGGAACAGCACAGATCATGCAGGGGCTGTTCGTGCCGACGCTGATTCGCACCGATCCAGAAGCCATTATCTGGACTATTTCGCTCATCGGTGGCATCGGCGGAACGCTCACCGTACTGTGCTACGGCTATTGGCTACGAGAAGAAGGTCGAACGCAGGCCTCGCAAATCCGGGTGTGCCGCATCGATCTGGCCCTGAGCTATTTTGTGGCGGCGATCTTCGGCGTATCGATGGTCATCGTAGGGACGAGCGTTCAAGTCGAAGGAGAAGGCACACAACTGCTCGTGAGATTGTCGGATCGACTCGGGCAAGAGCTCGGCGAGGCGGGCCGCATTCTATTCTTGCTCGGTACCTTCGGCACCGTGTTCAGTAGTCTGCTTGGCGTCTGGCAAGCCGTTCCCTATTTGTTTGCCGATTGCTGGCAACTGTTACGCGGCGCCAATGCCCGTGATCCATCGAGCGCACGCTTCTCCACCGTCGACACCAACGCACGACCTTACCGCGTGTATCTGGTTCTTCTCGCGACGGTGCCGATGCTCGGCCTATTCACGAGCTTCCGAGAAGTGCAGAAGATCTACACCTTCGTCGGCGCTCTGTTCTTCCCACTACTCGCCTTCATACTTCTGATTGCGAATGGCTGGTGGATCGAGCGCAAGCATCGCAACAAGCCCGCGACAATCATTGCGCTAGCGGGTGTATTGGCACTATTTGCTTGGATTGCGATTGCGGGGATTCAGACGACGTGACGGCCCTTCGACGCGCTCAGGGATCGGGGGTGACGGGTGACGGGTGACGGGTGACGGGTGATGCGCAAGATGATTGAGCTTTGTGCAAGATAGTCAAGCGGTTTCGTCTTCACAACTAGCAGAGAGTTCGCTCGCGAAACACTGCATGCGGAAGTTTGACAGGCAAATTGCTTCGGGGTTTCCCTCGCTCTTACCT
>JAICPY010000228.1 GCA_025929585.1 Steroidobacter sp. | reverse complement strand
GCGGATGAACAGCGCGAGGGTTTCGACCAGGATGTTCTGGTCTCGCTCGAGGCGTTCGAACTGCTGTGTCAGCCGATCCAGGCGCTTGGCGATCGCCACTTCGCGCCGATCTTCCCCCTCAGGCAATAGGAACGAAGCCAACGCTGCCGAGACAATCGAGGACTTCGAAACCCGCCTCGTCGACGCCAACTGCTCCAACCGGCGCGCATAGTCGACCTCGACGTACATGTTCAGACGAGTGCGGAGAACGCGCTTCATAGGTCAATTCCATCGGCGGGGTCGAGTGAGGCCAGGCGTGCAAGGCGACTTCCATCGCCAGCGCCTGTTACATCTTCGATACGGACGTCATCACCCTCCTCGTCCGCGAGCCAATCGAGCTCCTCGCGAGGAACCGCAATCTCAACGTCGGGCAGTTCGATCTGCGGGTGCCGATTCAGACTCTCCTCACTATCAGCGCCTGCGGCCGACAGCGACTGTTCGGCCAATGAGGTCGCCGCCGACGTCACGAGCTCTGACCAGTCATTCCGCCTGGCTGCCGGTTTGTCTCGGTAGCGCTTGCCCTTCAACTCCGGCGGCGGTAACACGCGCGATGTGAAATTGGCATCCTCGTAGTACTTGAGCTTCGTGGCCCTAATCGGGGGTGAACCGGACACCATCACCACCTCGTCCTCGAACGGTAGTTGCATCACCTCCCCAGGCGTCAGTAGAGGACGAGCGGTTTCCTGTCGAGACACCATCAAGTGACCGAGCCAGGGTGATAGCCGGTGACCGGCGTAGTTGCGCTGAGCGCGCAATTCGGTGGCGGTGCCCAACGCATCGGAGATGCGCTTGGCGGTGCGTTCGTCGTTGGTCGCGAAAGCGATCCGCACATGACAGTTGTCGAGGATCGAGTTGTTGGGCCCGTAGGCCTTCTCGATCTGGTTCAGTGACTGCGCGATCAGGAACGAGCGCAGTCCATAGCCCGCCATGAAGGCCAGGGCACTTTCGAAGAAGTCGAGACGCCCGAGCGCCGGAAACTCATCGAGCATCAACAGTACCTGACGTCGTTTCGGGACTCCGCGCCTTATGTCGAGTGACTCGGTGAGCCGCCGGCCGATCTGGTTCAAGATCAGGCGAATCAGCGGCTTCGTACGAGAGATGTCGGACGGCGGGACGACGAGATAGAGGGATACCGGGTGCTCTGCGCGCACCAGATCCTCGATTCGCCAGTCACAGCGTGACGTCACGGTCGCGACGGTCGGGTCTCGGTAAAGCCCGAGAAAGCTCATTGCCGTAGAGAGCACGCCAGAGCGCTCGTTCTCACTCTTGTTGAGCACTTCGCGAGCCGCGGACGCCACCACCGGATGCGGCGCGCCGTCCACGTGCGGCGTATTCATCATCGCGAACAGCGCCTGCTCGAAGGGCTGTGCGGGATCGGACAGGAAGTTCGCAACCCCACGCAGTGTCTTGTCCTCGCGCGCATAGAGCACATGGAGGATCGCGCCGACGAGCAATGCGTGGCTGGTCTTCTCCCAGTGATTGCGCCGCTCGAGCGCACCTTCCGGGTCGACGAGGATGTCCGCGATGTTCTGCACATCTCGCACTTCGTGAAGTCCCCGACGGACTTCGAGCAGCGGGTTGTACGCTGCGGACGCGGTATCGGTGGGATTGAAGAGCAAGCAGTGAGAAAACCGTGAGCGCCAGCCGGCCGTCAGCTGCCAGTTCTCGCCCTTGATGTCGTGAATGACCGCCGACTGCGTCCAGGACAAGAGCGTCGGAACTACAAGGCCAACGCCTTTGCCAGAACGCGTCGGGGCGAACGCCATGACATGCTCCGGACCCTCGTGGCGAAGGTACTTTCCCCCCATCCGGCCGAGAAACACACCTGCGGACTTGAACAAGCCCGCCCGGTTGACGTCGAAGATGGTCGCCCAGCGCGCAGAGCCGTAGGTGGTCACCTGTTGTGACTGGCGAGCACGCCACAGCGAACCGATGATCGCCGCAACCGCGCCGAGCAGCCCGCCCGCGGCAGCGGTCAACCCTGCCGTTCGGAAGACATCGGGCGCATACGCCTCATAGGCGTACCACCACTGGAACAACCGCCAGGGGTAGTACACCGGAATTGACTGCCCCAACGGCCACCCACCGACCTCGAACCAGGCCGGGCCGAGGCGAAACTGGAAACCCAACTGAGCCGCAGTCCACTGCGTGGCAATCCATGTGCTGCCCGTAACGATGGCGAGAACGCAAACACACTGCCCGACCAATATCTTTGATGGCGACACCACAAACCTCTCGCGTCGTTTCTGGCCACCCATGCGGCCGTGCGGGCGCGAGAATCCGTAGTGAGTCAGTGCGTGTCAAACAGGCTCAGGGAGCTATGAGAGCCGTGAGCGAAGGTCGGGCGGGCCCCGGAAAGTCCTAGGGAACCGCAGCGTAGAAAAAATGATATTTTCAAATTCACCCTCTTGGATGTGTGGATGAATCGAAAGTTGGCAGATCCGCGCATGCCATGCTGGTTGGAAAGCACTCGCGTGCGTCTACAACGTGGAATTGACCCTGCGAGACTCGATCTAAGGAACAGCGGTTATCGATGCAACGTGGACGTGCGGCGAGGAAGAAGGCAGAGCTCATATGGCATCGCAGCTTGACGAACTACTGATGCGATCGGCTGAGCTTGAACAGGAGTTGGTGGAGGTTTTCTCCTCGCCGCCAGCGAATTCCACAGATCGTCTGGCGGCAAGCCGCATCATGTGCGGCGTTGCATTCGAGCACGCAGAGAGCGCCAAGATCCTTATTGCCACCGGCAACTTCACCTCAGCACTCGGTATCGTTCGGCTTCAGTACGAGGCCTTGCTGCGTGCCTTCTGGCTGCTCTTCTGTGCGACGGATGCGATTGTTTCAAAACTCTTGAATGAGTTCTCGCGTGAGTCCGTAGGCGCCAACGAAAAGCTGCCAATGCAGGCAGAAATGATGGCGAGCCTGGAAGGTAAAGCACCGGCCGACGCGATGATGGCGCTGCGCAGTTTCAAGGACCACTCCTGGAAGCCGCTGAGTTCCTACGTGCACGGTGGCGCGCATGCCCTTCACCGTCGCGGCAAGGGCTATCCGATCGTATTACTGCAGCAGGTACTCAAGGCCTCAAACGGCCTGGGCACGATGACGGCCAACCTCGTGCTGGTGATTGCTGGCGATGAGACCAATCCCGGCCTCATGCGCCGCATTCAAGAGCAGTATCGCGACTGCCTGCCGGCGCTGCAGTGTTAGCGATTTCTTGTCTTTCGATCATGAGGCAGGTTGTCAGCAAAGCCCCGTCCCTCCGTCTTCACGCCCCTTTCGAGTCTCTGACGCCCGCTTCGTATTCTGGTGGGCGGACCGAAGTTGATCATCTGGGAACAGAAATTGGGTGCGGCTAAACCGAGGGAATCATGCACGCAGCGTCAACGGCTCACCGCTTGGCGGTATGCCTTTTCCAACAGCAGCACGTCCGAGGCTGCACGGTGCAGACGGTAGTTTCCTTCCTCTGCCAGCCTCTTCTTCTCAAGATTGAACACCGCTACTTGCCGAGTCGTCATCAGCTGCTGAATCGGAAGAATGTTGAAGTCCAGAACCGCGTCGGCCCCTACGTATAGCGTCCGTATCCAGTCCCAGTCCCACTCAGCGGCGTCGCTGTAAAGCACTCGGTCTTCCCGGTGGATCGCAGCACTCAGCTGTTGAGTCACTGCAGTGCAGCTTAGGCCGTCCGCTCGTAGCATCTCGCGTGTTATGCCATGCAGGGCTTCGGCGTTGGGGTCCCAGTGTGTCCACGTCGGTTGCGGTGCAATCAACCATGACTGCGGCTGATCGCTCGACAGAATTGCGACTTCGATCGGATACGAGTCGAAGTGCAGGCCGCTGGCCTCGACGTCTATGATCTGGATGTCCCTCATACAAAGAACATGAACTGACGCGGGGCAAAGATGTTGCGCTTGGCAAAGATTGGCGATGGTTCTTCTTCCCTCCACACTTCCTCGTAGTCGGGTGAAACGACGGAGAACTGTACAGGCGCTGCAGGCACGCGCTCGCACCACGGCGGCGCCGAACTCTGGACGTTTCTTGGCGGGGAACCCCAGATCTCGGCCATGCGCTCCAGCACACAGGCTTTCAAAGCATAGCGCAGAGGGTCAGTGTCCACTGGGTCGGCGATTTCCTCGAGCCTCCAGCCGCGACGCCAAACCTGCTGCACCAAATCCAAGAACGGAATCTCCTCATGGGCGAGCAGGTGGTCCACCATACGATCCAGGAGACTACTTGGGTTGTCCATGGACCATTCTCCACACCTGCCCAAACCGGCGCTCGAACTCGGCGTCGGCCATTGTTGGTGCAAAAGGTCGGTATTGGACGACCTTCTTGCGTACCGCATCCATGTCCTGACTCGGGATCTCTTCCAGGAACCGCTTTGCGTCAGAGATATCTCGATCGCCACGGAACGCGGTGAGCTTATGCGCCAACATCTCATGCCAGTCGGCAGCCTTTAGGACTAGATTCGGGTGTCGAAAGACCACTACATCCGATCGTGTTTGCAGGCCGAAGAAACTGATTCCATCGTTCAGCCACCGATCCCTGGGTCCGTGCTCCAGGCGCATTTCCGCTCCGACCTGATCTACGAGCTGCGTCAACACCGAGACCAGCCTCGGATTGTCAGGAAAAAGGACGTCCACGTCATGCGTCATGTGTC
>JAICPY010000139.1 GCA_025929585.1 Steroidobacter sp. | reverse complement strand
TGGAAGCGCACCTTCAAGCGCCGCGGATGCTGCTTCTTTTCGCGCGAGACTGCGGCCCCCAGCGCGATAGCCGGCAGCATGCTGGTCGCATCTTCCTTCTGCCAGAGCACTTCGTAGAGCTCATCTTCGCTGGTCTTCCCTTTGAGCGTCGCAACGTCGATCTGACGGACCGCCGATTTCCATTCCGGCGCAAGACGTTCGACCACGGCGCTGGTGACCATGATCTGCCCGGCTTTCGCCTGGCTCGTCATGCGATTCGCCGTGTGCACGGCCGCTCCGAAGATATCGCGGTTCTCGAGCACGACCGGCCCGAAATGACCGCCGATCCGGATGGCAATAGGCTGGCCTTCGACCTTCAATTCGGCATGCATTCGAATATCGTGCTGCATGCGGCTTGCTGCATTGAGCGCGTCGTTGGCGGTTGGGAAAGTTGCCATGATCTCATCGCCAATCGTCTTGATCACTGTGCCATGGTTTTGCTCCGTGGCAGAACGCATGATCTCGACGCAGGTGAGCACCATATCGCGGGCGCGCAGGTCCCCCATGACCTCATAAATGCGCGTGCTGCCGACAACGTCGGCAAACAAGATGGCGAGTTCGATATCCTTTCCCATGACGGCGCTAACTTGAGCTGCGCGCTAAGCTGCCATTGCTGCTGGCGGCAACATCGCGGGACAGTCGTCCTGGGGTAACCTCGACAGATCGCTTTTGATACTTCGCATTCTTCGACCTCTACCCGCTGGCACTGCCTCAGACGCAGAATCTACCTCATCCGGAGCACCCAAGTGACCGGGCGCGCTGGCATTATACATATCCATTACGCAACATAACCCGGTTCCGACCGATCAAGGACCTCTCAGCATGTTCTTAACACGAGCCGCCATCATCCCGCTGCTTTCTTTGGCAGCAGGCCTCTGCTCATCTCACGCACGCTCTGCCGATTGGACCGAGCAAGATCTTGCGGCAGCGGCCGCGCTTCGCGATCGGGCAATAGCGGGCACATCAGCATTCGAGCACGTCGAATCGTTAACGACGGAAGTGGGCCCACGGTTCGCTGGCAGCGCCGGGGATGCCGCGGGCGTGCGCTGGGCATTGGACCGCTTAGCAAAGCTCGGCTTCTCGAACGTGCGTACGCAGGACGTGCTCGTGCCACGCTGGATTCGGGGCTCCTGCGACGTTGTCCTGCTTGGGTCCAGTCCCCAGCCACTCACCGCCGTTGCGCTGGGCGGCAGTATCGGGACGGCGGAAGAAGGGTTAGAGGCCGCTGTTTTGAAAGTGGAGTCGTTCGAAGCGTTGCAGAAGCTCGATGCGAGCAAGGCCGCGAACAAGATCATCTTTATCGACTACCGAATGGAGCGTAGCCGCGACGGCCACGGATATGGAGCTGCTGTCAGGTCACGCGTGCACGGGCCCAGCATCGCGGCGAAGCTCGGAGCATCAGCTTTAGTCATCCGGTCGGTAGGCACGTCGAACAATCGCATCGCGCATACAGGCACGCTCCTCTATGCCATCGACGCGCCCCGCATTCCTGCCTTCGCGCTTTCGAATCCCGATGCAGACATCCTCAGTCGACAGCTCGAAACCGGCAAGCCTGTAAAGCTTTGGTTGAAATCCACATCGAGAGAACTACCTGCAACGTGGTCGGCCAATGTCATCGGCGAAATCCCAGGCCGCGAGCGACCGCAAGAGATCGTGCTGCTGGGTGCACACCTGGATTCATGGGACTTGGGCCAAGGAGCGGTGGACGATGGCGCAGGTATCGCAATCGTCATGGAAGCCGCGCGACTGATCAGCAAGCTGGAGCGCAAACCCGCACGCACGATTCGGGTCGTACTGTTTGCCAATGAGGAGTTCGGACTATCCGGTGCTCGCGAATACGCCACTCAGCTCGGTGAGGCGGCTGCAGGACACGTCATCGCAATGGAAGCAGACATCGGCGTTGGACCGGTATGGCGGATCGAATCTCAAGTTGCACCCGAAAGCGTTTCCGCGATCGCAGCCATGCACCAAGTGCTGCAACCACTGGACGTGGAACTCGGCGGCAACGAATCAAGAGGTGGCGCGGACGTTGGACCGTTGCGTGCTTTGGGCGTACCGATTCTCGAATTGTCGCTCGACGCCACACTGTATTTCGATGTGCACCACACCGCAAACGACACGCTGCTGCAAGTCGACCGAAAAATACTCGATCAATCCGTCGCAGCGTATGCCGCAGCCGCCTATCTTGCCGCGACCAAGCAAGGAGATTTTGGGCGATTGAATGCGCAGAGCGCTGGTGAATAAGCACGCCTGATTTCTGCGGAAGAGAGAAATCAGAAATGAATAGAGAGCAATCGACGATCCTGGTTGGGAGAGGCTGAGGCGAGCGCAGCTCAGCGTTCGCTGAGAAGGAGCCCCCTCGCTAACCTTCCCCCGTAGAGGGAGGCTTTTTGGCCGCTTCGTTCGCGATAACGCGTTCGGTTACTGCCCCCTCCCTACCCGCCCCCGTAAACGGGGGAGGGAATCTCCATCTCTCTACTCTGCGGGAATCTCCATCTCTCTACTCTGCGGGAACCACCATCTCTCTACCCTGCGGGCCCGGCGTCTCTGCGAGATATTTTCTTCTCGATCTTGGTCAGATCTACCCACCGCTGCGCCGCTTCGCCGCTGCGAGAAATTCTTGATGACGATTGGCGGTTGTAAAGGTAGTTGCCTCGAGTTCTCACCCCGCCTCTCGCATCGCGATCTGTTGCTCTGGGCGATTGTTCTGGTTCCCTCCCCTGCTTGCGGGGGAGCAACTGTGTCGCTCAGTCAAGCGGTGACATGCAAGTTCTCGTTCCAAGCCGCCTTGTCTCGAGCCATCGCGTTGAGGATGGTTAGGAGCTTGCGCATACAGGCGGTGATCGCTGCCTTCTTGGCTTTGCCTTTTGCTATTAGCCGCTGGAAGAAGGGGCGAATCACTGGGTTGCAACGAATAGCGGTGATGCAAGCCATGTACAACGCGCAGCGTACATCGGCGCGTCCGCCCCAGCAGCGGCGTCGACCGCGCATTGTCCCTGAGTCGCAGTTGAACGGCGCTACGCCAACCAAGGCGGCGATCTTGCGCCGGTTGAGTTGTCCGAGCTCCGGTAGCGAGGCGCACAATACTCGCAGCGTCTGCGGCCCAATGCCTTTGACTGCCTTGAACAGCTCCTCGCGCTCACGCCACAGCGGGGTTTGTCGAATCAGTGCATCCAAGCCACGATCGGCATCCTTCAAGCGCTTCACCAGAAAATGGATGTGCTCGCGAATGTCCGCACGCACGTTGGTGGCGGCCATTTGCAGACGCTGCCGCTCAGCGACGAGCATGTTCAGAATCTGCTTGCGACGCTGCAATAAAGCCTCCAACTCCTGCGTTTGCTCGTCTTTCAATGGGCGCAGCTCGGGGCGGATCTGCTGGGCAAATCGCGCGAGCACCTGTGCATCGATCCGGTCCGTTTTCGCCAAGCGGCCGCTCGCTTTAGCAAAGTCACGCACCTGTCGTGGATTGACTACGATCACGGGGAGTTGCGCTGCCGACAGGCTCGCCACTACCGCACCTTCGTATCCACCGCTGGCCTCTAAAACGATCAACTCGATCGATGATCCTTTAAGTTCATCAACGAGTTGCTCAAAGTCCCCTTCACGATTCGCACACGACCACTGGCGCCCGGCACTGGTCGCTATGTCCAACTGCAACTTCGAAACATCAATACCTACAAAGATCTTCTCTGACATCTTCCTGCTCCCAGCCTTGCGAGATGCGGACTTTAAGTCCACGCAACTGTTCGGGATGTTGGAAACCAACCGTCGTGACGACCCGTGCTCCCCCACGGTCTTTACACCTCGGGCAGGTCGGTCTATCACGACGGTCGGAAAACTATCAGAGACCTTCTTCGCCTTCATAGCCGGAAACCCTCGTATGAACATACAAGGGTTAGGGAGGGGGCTTCTTTCTCAGCGCGCGCGTGCGTGCGTCTGCCCGCTAAGCCGCGCGAACGATACGCAGCGCTTCCATCAGCAAGTCTGCGTTCGCCGCGGGTTGAGCGGCCTGCTCCGAAAGGAATCGGCGCCACGAGCGCACGTTCGGAAGCCCCGCATAAAGACCTTGCACATGACGCACCATGGTACGAAGCCGATGGCCTTCGGCGAGTCTCTCCCGAACATACGGCACATACCGTTCGATGATTTGTTCTCGCGAAGGGAGTAGCCAATCCGGATCGACAAGCGACTGGTGCAAGAGCGCCAGTAGGTAGGGATTTTGGTAAGCCTCGCGACCGATCATGACGCCATCGAAAAACTCCAGCTGGTCGCGTACAACCTCGGCGCTACGCAATCCGCCGTTGAGCACGAACGTCAAGTGAGGAAAATCAGCTCGCAGCCGACGTGCAACGTCGTAACGCAGCGGCGGGATTTCGCGATTTTCTTTCGGGCTCAGTCCCTTCAATACTGCGCGGCGTGCATGGATGACGAAGACATCGCAGCCGGTCGCGGCTACTTTGGAAACGAATCCCGTGAGGAACTCGTACTCGTCGACGCAATTCGGTGGCATCGGATCGATGCCGATGCGGCATTTCACCGTGACCGGCACCTTCACAGCTTCGCGCATCGCCGTGACGCAGTCGGCGACGAGCTGAGGCTCGGCCATGAGGCAGGCACCGAAACGCCCGCTCTGTACGCGATCGCTCGGGCAACCACAGTTCAAATTGATTTCGTCGTAACCGCACTCCTCACCCCTGCGCGCCGCAATGGCGAGCTCACGAGGATCGCTCCCGCCCAATTGAAGTGCGACCGGATGCTCTGCGGGATCGAATGCAAGCAACCGCTCTGCGTTGCCTCGCACGATCGCCGGCGCCGTAATCATCTCCGTGTACAACAGCGCACTCGGACTCAGCAGCCGCAGGAAAAACCTACAGTGCCGGTCGGTGTAATCCATCATGGGTGCAGCGCACAAACGCCGATCTAACTTATTCATTGTCTGGAAGTTTCATCGCAGTGTGTCGTCGGCGACTGGACCGATCATGACTTCTGCAAAGTGTCGCTTATTTGCAGGGCTTTGGGGGCGCCAATCTACCCGCGTTCCGTGCGCCTGGGCATCAGGGTCCGTTCCCCTGTTTCCCAGTACAGCTGGTACAAAGGTCACGTGTAGCAGTTCGCGCTTGTGGAAGCTCTCGGCTGCAACAAAGCCTACGGGACACCGCGTGCACGTTCATGACCGCGAGCCAACGGCACTTCACACGTTCCGATCTTTTGCAGCGGATCGTTAGCGAGCGATCTCTGTGAGCTGCATGACGCCTTGAGTGCCCTGTCTTGTCGCAGCACGACGCGCTACTACGCAGTGGAGTAGCCAGCTGATTGCGGCCGAGTTCCCTACCATCGAGTAAACTGTGATTGCATCGGCGTCCCTTGGATGGCGGCTCGAAGGATGTCCGCCACGCTGCGGTTGTGCCCGAGATGCACGACCTCGGCGCCGTGGGCCTGCAACAGCCGGGGAACCATGTTGATGGCAGCGTTGTGACCGTCGAACAACGATGCTGCACTGTCGAAGCGCAACGGCCACGGCGTCCACCGCCACTTGTGCGCCCGCGCCTTCGAATCGCGCAACGCTGGCTTCGCTTTCATTCGCAGGCGCTCCGGGGAAGGCGAAGGGCCGCGCGGGGACGCGAGATCGAACGCTGTACTGTCGTGTAAGTACTATACTCGCGAGTATAGATACGGCATTAACAGTCGGTCAACGCGCCCGAGGCCGCCCGTCACGCACGCAGTACATCGTCAGTCTCTCCGGCGCTACTTGATCAGTGGAACGGAAGAGCGTTGACGACCCGCAACCCACCCCCCCCGAACGCTGGCCTGCGTTGAAGCACTGGTGCAAGATCGGTCGCCTAAGCGTCTCAATAGGGAGCGCATGCATGACGTCCATGCTCAGAATCAATCAACTGTTGCTCGATCTGTATTCCTGCCCGACCGGGCCCGGTCGATGGCCCACCGTGCTCGATCAGGTGTGTCGCGCGCTCAAGGTGCGCAGCGCGGTCATCCAGATCATCCGTCTGAACGATGGACAATTGCGGTCGCGTTGGATGGTGCGCGACTCCAAGTCGGAAGCGGCTTGCGTGATCCACGATCGGTATTTCTCAGACCGGGTGAACCCGCGGTTTCTCGTGCGGCGTCCTCCACCTGTGGACCAGAACATCTTCCGCGATTCGGACATCTTCGAGCCAAACGATCCACTCCTCGCCGATCTCCAGCAGCGCATGGCGGCCGCTGGCCTCGGCCGCTACTTGAGCGCTCGAATGATGTTGCCAGGCAATGAAGCACTGGCCTTGGTCGTCCATCGCGATCCCAACAATGAGCACGACTACACAAGGCGTGAAGAGCGCGTCGCGCTCGAGTTGATGCCGCACCTGCGACAAACGATCCACCTGATGGGCACGCTGCGTGACGCGCAGCGACAAACACGCGATCTGCACGAGACAATTGACAGCTTTCGATTTGCGCTACTGATATGCGACCCAGGCGGGTCGGTGTGTTGGTCGAACGCAGCGGCACAGCGCATCCTCGAGCAACGGCAGGAGCTCTGGCTGAACGACGGTAAGCAGCTAACGACGGGATCCGCGAAACAGACGACCGCTCTGCGTACCGCGATCGTGCGCGCTGCACACGGCTCCGATGGTTGCTGCGATCCTGAAGTGTTCGCGCTCGGCGGCAGCGGCGCGAATGCATTGCAAATCAGAGTGCAGGCGCTCGAGCACACAAATGCTGTCGCCGATCGGTATGATGACTCGAACGGTCGCGCATTGATCGTGCTTTCCGACCCGAATAGCGCGCCGAGTCTGCCGCCAGATTTGCTCAAGCGCCTCTTCGGACTCTCGCCTGCCGAATCGCGGCTCGCGTCCGCGCTGTGCGTCGGCGCGACGCTCAATGAACATGCAGCGAAAGCCGGCGTTACGATCAGCACGGCCCGCTATCAGCTCAAGCAGGTGATGGCGAAGACGCAAGTGACGAAACAATCGCAACTGGTGCAGCGATTGTGCTCGTCCGTCGTCTTTCACCTGCGGACCTAAAAATCCAGACCGACGCGCAGCCCATATTCGCGCGGTGGGCCGTAGAACTCGTTGCGCGATGCCGAGGCATGGCCGCTGACATAGTCCTTGTCCGCTAGGTTCGTGCCATAGGCAGTCACATGCCAATCGCCCTTGCGGAATGTGAGCAGCGCCGACACTAAACCATAGCCTTCGATGCGATCGGACATCGGCGAATATGCGATGTACGTGTAGCGCGAGTCGACGTACGCATAGTTCACGCGGGGCGTGATCGTCGCATCGGTGCCGAAGTCGATGGTGTATTCGGCTCCGACGTTGTAGGTCCACTCTGGTGAATAGAGGTTCGGGCCGCCTGAGGTCGTCATCACGAACGACGCATAGTCGAAGCAGAGCGGCGGATTCGAGGGCACGCCGACTGGACACTGCGGTCCCAAGTTGCCAGGCGGCAATGCTCGCTCGTTGACGAACGTGAAGCCGTCGAGATCCGAATCGACATACGCTAGCGCAGCGTCGAACGCAAAGGCGCCGAATTGTCCCTCGAGCTGCGTCTCGACGCCGTGAATCGTTCCACTCGACACATTCGTGATGCCGCCCTGCCCCGTCACGGGCTCAAGCACATCGAACTGGAAATCCGAATAGTCGTTGTAGAAGAATGCGAGCTGCGTGCGCAGCTGGCCGGCGAGCAGCGTCGACTTCCAACCCGCCTCGTAGTTCCACACGATCTCCGGGTCGAACCGCGAATCGACCGAGTTGAATCCGCCTGGCTTGTAGCCGCGCGCGGCGAACACATACAGTAGATTGTCGTCGTTGAACTTCCAATTGAGCGCGATCTTTCCAGTCCCTTGATTCTCGCTGTACCCCCCGGAGAGATCCGCGACCTGCAAGCCGCCTGGCGGGAACGTCGGGATGCCCGCGCCGATCAGCACCGCGCCCGAACCCTCCACTTCATAGCGCGAGTAGCGCGCGCCGAGCTGCAGCTCGAGCGTGTCCGTGAGCTGGATGTTGCCCTGCGCGAACAGGCCAACCGTCGTACGCTCGTTTTGCGGCAGGATGTCCTGCGGAAAGCCCGCCTGCGTCTCGTGGATCTCGACGTCGATCTCATTGCGTTGATAGTAGGCGCCCAAGATCCAATCGAACGCGCTGTTCGTCGGCGAGATCAGGTTGAACTCTTGGCTGTATTGCTTCTCGCCCGCAAAGTAATCCCACTGCAGATCACCGCCGGCGATCACGCTTGCGGCTGAACCGTCGATGTCATCGACGCTGAAGATGCGCTTGTGTTGATAGCCGCTCAGCGAGCGCAGCACGACGCCGTTCTCGAACTCCTGATTCAGCTCTAGGCTGCCGATCAGCGCGCGCTCGCGATGCGAGGTCGGGATGTCGAAGCTCAGTGTGCGAATGTCGCCGACGCGGTAGCCCTCGAACGCCGTGCCACGAATCGGACGATAGGCATAGCCGCCGGTCTGTTGATCGTTCATTTGCAATTTCGCGAGCGCGCTGAACGAGCCCAGTTCCCACAACAGACCGATTCGCCCGCCCGTTTCATCGAGCTTGCCCGCCTCATTATCGAACGGACCCGCATCGTCGTAGAAGCTGTCCCGCCGGCGATGAAATCCGGCGACACGCACTGCCAGTGTGTCGGCAAGCGGCACGTTGAGCGCGCCCTCGGCCTCCATCGCTTCGAAGTTGCCGAAGCCGACCTGCGCGTATCCTTCCGTTGCGTCCAGCTCCGGGTCGTTGGAATTGATGAAGATCGCGCCGCCCGTCGAATTCGTGCCAACGAGCGTGCCTTGCGGGCCTCGCAAGACTTCGATGCTTTGCAGATCGTAGAACGAATTGAATTGCACGATCGGCGGTTGAAACAAGCCGTCGACGTACGTCGCGACGCCCGCCGTCGCGTTCGGCGAATTGCTCGCAAGGCCGATGCCGCGAATGTTGACCGACTGCGTTTGACCAGCATTCGTGATAGACAACGACGGCGCAGCCGACTGCAGATCGGCGAGCTGCACCACGACTTTCGATTCCAGCGCGTTCGCATCGAGCGCGGTTGCCGCGATCGGCACGTCCTGCAAATTCTCGACACGCCGTTGCGCCGTGACGACGATTTCCTGCAATACACCAGCATCGCTCGCACCCGCCTGCGGCACCGTTTGCGCGATCGCAGGGCGACCGAGCGCGGCTATGAATGCGAATCCACAACAGAATCTTGCAACCGACGACATACGTCCCCCGAATCGTTCTGAGTGTCTCGTGCCGGCGCTGATCACCGCGGTTGCCAGCGAGATGCCGCGGCGAGGAACGCTTGCGTCTCCGCATTCGCGGCCATATCGCCCGGGGGGAAATAGCTCAGCTTCACGATGACCGTGCGCGTGCTTGGATCCACGTGAATGAACTGACCCTGCAACCCGAGCGCCTGATACGACTTCGCATCCGGAGCGATCCACCATTGATAGCCGTAGCCTGGCCCCGGACCGCCGGCCGGCCGCGTCGAATCGCGCACCCAATCAGTCGGAATGACCTGACGTCCGTTCGCTTTGCCTTCGTTCAGCATCATCAAGCCGATGCGTGCGAAGTCGCGCAGCGTGGCATTGAAGCCTGCGCCGCTGAATTCACGACCGGCGCCGGGCTCACCATCCATGATGAAGAACCCGTCGTGCTCCGCGCCGAGCGGCTCCCACAAGTGTTGAGCTGCATAAGCGGCGAGCGTGCTGCCGCTGACACGCTCGAGCAGCCAGCCGAGCACTGCCGTATCGATCGTCTTGTATTGCCAGACTTCACCGGGAGGATGCGCTCGCTTGATCGTGCGCGCTGCGTCGGCGAATCGAACGACGTTCGTGACGAGCGCCTGCTCATGATTGCGAGCGGCAACTCCAGGATTGCTGAAGTCATAGCGCTCCTCGTAGTCCACGCCCGAGCGCATCTGCAAAACATGCTTGATCGTCGCGCCGTCGTAGCCGCCGTCTTTGAGCTCCGGCAAATAGCGCGTGATCGAATCATCGATCGACTTGATGCGCCCTTCCTGCAGCGCGCAACCGACCAGCAATCCGACGATCGACTTCGTCATCGACCAGCCGATGAATCGGGTCGAATCGCTGGTGCGATTGCGATAGATCTCGGCGACGACGCGCCCATCTTTCATGACGAGCAGCGCATTCGTGTACGTGCGGTCCAAGAACTGTTCGGGCGTGTACTCACGGCCTTCGTGCTGGTACTTGAAGTCGAGCGCGTGATCTGCGCGCGCCAACGGCCACACCTGGCCCGATCGCGCGACCGTGCGCGTCGTGAAGATCTCGTTCATGTTGTGGAAGGTCAGAGAGTTGATCTGCGCTTCCAGCATCTCACGCCGGATCTGCTGTACGGCCACCGGCACCTTGGACGTTGGCAACGAGGGATCGGGCGGCGGCGCTGGATAGGCGAGCACCGCCATCGGTAGGACGATGAACGAGCCGATCGAGGCCCTGCCGAAGTGCGTCCAACTGTTTGTCACCGTGTCCTCCAATTCGAATGGCTCAGCACGAACGTGAGCCCGATTTGGAGGAATGTAGTGAGCCCGGCGGATGACCTTCATCTCCCATTTAAGGGATAGTTTGTGTTGTCAGGATTTAGCATCGACGCCGATGCCTTCGACTTTACTAGCTCGTCAGCTCAATCGGCTGTTCATATTTCGAAGATCGTCGACGCGACAC
>JAICPY010000249.1 GCA_025929585.1 Steroidobacter sp. | reverse complement strand
GAACAAGCGCGCCTGAGTCGAACTTACCTTCAGCTTCCAGCTCCAGTCCTCGTGCCTGAACTTGGTCCAGATTGTCGAAATAGGGCAGGTCGTCGTCTGTGGCGGCCTGAGCGATCAAACCCTTCACGGAGTAACTGTACGCCGACACATTGACGCGATAATGAGTGCCCAGGTACTGCTCATACACGAGCTCGTACGTGTTGATTCTTTCCGCTTTCAACGGCGGTCGAGTCTGTTGCGCTTCGTTGTAGTAGGCCTCGTACGGATTCGGCGCGCGGAACGCTTCTCCGTAGAGAGCCTTGAAAGCACTGCGAGAGCTGGGGTGATAGATGAGCGCGATGCGAGGTGTCGCGGTGTCGATCGAATTCGCCGAGAACTGATCGAAACGCAATCCGGCGTTCAGCAGCAACCGATCGGTAAGCTCAATCTCTCCTTGGGCGAAAAGTCCCAAGGTGTCGCTCCGGCGATCGTCGCTCCAAAAGTAATCGCGCGGCTGCACATCGTCGTATACGGATTGATATTCGCGCAGGCTGTCGCGGTATTCTCCGCCGATCATCAGTCGGTGAGGGCCGAGGCGCTGCGTCAGCTGCCACTCCGTGCCAAACCACTCGCCGAGGGTATAGTCAATGGAAACGACAGGATCAGGTGGATCGCCGTCCAATGCATAGTCATAGGGATAGGCACCTTCGTATGCAGCGCGATCATAGAACACGCGAGCCTGAAGGCTTAGTCCCTCTTTGAGCTCGCGATCGTATTTCGCGTCCACGTAAGCGCGCTTATCTCGCGTCCATTCGCGCCCATCGTTGAAGATAGTGCCGAACGACGCTGTCGGGACATCCTTCGTTCTGGAGCTCGCAAGCGCCGAGAAAGTCCAGCTCTGGTACTTCAGGTTCGTAAACAGATTCAAGGACTCTTCCGCATCGAGATCGCGTGCAATGCCTTCATTAGCCGCACGCGGATCATCGCTGACGCGCTGATCGAATTCCTGGAAGTACAAGGATGCGTGGCCGGCGGAGGAGAAATGCGACGCGGAGAACAGCCATTCGGCACCATTGTCGGTTTCAGTGCCGTAAGTGAGACGACTCTCGTACGTTCCTAGGCTGCCTCCTCCCGCACTGATGTCGAGACCATCGATGTTGGAGCCTCGCTTGGTGATGACGTTGATCACCCCTAAAAAGGCACTGCTGCCGTAGATGGACGAACTGGGTCCCCGAATGACCTCCACCCGTTCGATCAACTCGACATCGACCATGCCTTCGCGGCCGATCGTACCGCTGTCGTACACATTATCATTGATGCGATGACCATCTATCATCACCAGCACGCGAGTGTTGTAGTCGTTCGGGCGATGGAAGCCACGGATTCCGAGATAGGTGTAGTTGCGATCGTCGGATACATACAGACCACGCACCGAGCGCAAGACGTCGGTCAAAGTTCGATGACCGAATTTCTTGATGTCCTCCGCCGTGACGATGGAGATCGCCGAAGGTGCTTGGGTGACCCGCTGTTCATGTTTCGAAGCTCCATATACGGAGTCGATTCGCATTTCCATCAATTGCTCGAGCTCGAGGTCGGCGAGATCTACCGTCGGCTGGGAGTGCGCAACTGCGCCGAACCAGGGAAGGACGAACAGTGTTAGCGAGCGGATGCGGATGACTGAACGTGACAAAGCGGGCCGCTCGCAGCTACGTGCGGCTGCACGGAAAATGGAAAGCAACATACGGTGCGGGTCGATGCGACTTGTGGCTACGGGTTACGAGGCTGAATCGTGCCGGGCATCCCTGAAATCCGTTCACCTACGATCGCGAACTCAGGTTGCCGGTCTTATGATTCTCATTGTCGGCACCCAGCGAGAATTCCCAATAGGGGTATCGCTCAACCCACGGGATTTGGAGAGCCGCTGCAATAATTCTGTGACGCGATGCTCCACGAAAATCGCCTGGATGACGCGAGAGCGCGCGCATGAATCCGGGTCATGGGGAGCGCAGCAGGAAACGGCGGGGAGAATAGCGGCCGGCCGCTGTGCGCCGTTGCTGAACGGCTCTCGTACAAGGCTCGACAGACCGATCGAAAGATTTGAGCGCCTCGATGCGTCGAAGCGCTCCAGTTCGATCGCGAAATGCTCAGTCGCTTACTCGCCGACCATTCGTATGGCGACGATCTTGCGTGTCGAAGAGTACTGTCGCCATGCCGACATCCATCAAGCGACGTGCGTCGGTGCGGCGATCGGCGTGTTTCACGTACCGGCACCGGCATTGCCCCTGCATGCTGCAAGTGCCGAGCGGAAGGGCGGGCGCACGCGTCGCAAGAAAACGAACGCGTTCAAGCTCCTTTGCCGCGCAGCAGGCGTTTGCGCCATGTTGGATGGAAACAGCCTGAAACGCCGGCGCGGCGCGAAGCACGGATTTCGGTTTTGGCGTTTCGCGATCGCGATTCGAGAACCAGCTCAAGAACAGTGATTTGACGTCCATTCGAAGCTTCCCCCTTCCGTTTTTGTTCGACGTGCCCCAACTCTGGCACGTCGAAAAGCGCGCGAGGCTCCGATTTGACTTATGTGCTACAAATCCGTCTTAGGACGGATATCGGCTCGACTAGCCGACGCTCAGCTCGACATCATCGAACGCCGCGTCGAACCCGCCGCCTTCGGGTGCGGCACACATCACGCCAACACTCACTTCGACCTCAGGTGCGAAATATCCTTGTCGGACGGTAAGGTACTTGCTTCCATCTTTCGAACATTGAGTCTCGATGGAGTCCTTGCGGCGAACGGCCCGCCACCACACCGCGTCGGTTTGCGAAAGATCATCCAGCGTAGACCAATCCGAGAAATCATGGGTGAACACAACACTCGCTTGCCGCTTTCCATCGACCAGTTCCGAGCCGCATTTCATCCAGTGTTGCTCATCGAGGCGAACCATCAGGCCCGCTTGATCGTACTGCGCTGCATACTTGCCGTTGACACGTGCTTGAAACACGAAGTCACCCCGCACAGGCAAGTGATAGAAGTGCCCGTTATCGGTGATGTAGCCGTAGAACGTCTTACGCCAAAAATCGGTCTTCGGTTTCGACTTCACTATGAGATGCGCGCCCTGCAGTGTGCTGCTCGTGGGCTCGTTCAGCCAACGCATTTGCTTGAACAGACTCTCGCCGGATTGCGACTGACGTGCCTCAGCGCCGAATGACGGCGTCAGAAGCGCCGCGGTCGCAAGTCCGAGCGAGCTCTGAAGAAATATTCTGCGATGGGAGTTCATTGTTGTTGGTCCTTATTGTGAATGCAGTCAGGCATTGGGCCTGAGATGGGATCAAGTCAGAAGCTTCGAACCTCACGTTCGATGATCAGAATCTCTTCCTCTTTCAATGCGGCTTCAAGGTCTCTCTTGAGGCTCGCGAGAAACGCTCGTGCCTTCACTGAATCGTCCGCCAACACACGAAGCAAGATGACCTCGTCATGGTACGTCACGCCACCAAACTTCCATAAGCCGTCGCTCCGGTGCCTAAAGTCGGTGAGCCCACCGAAGAAGTCGGTCAGACGCTGCTTCAGTTGCTCCAAGACCGCCTCTGGCGATCGCCCGCCAGTGCTATTTGTCGTGGGATAGTAGAGGTCGTATTCGTAGAGTGTCTTCATTGTTGTCTATCTTCATTCTTGCGTATGTGTCAGGCCCATATCAATCGGCTCGCTCTTGTGCCGCGCGCATAAGAAGCCCCCTCCCTAACCCTCCCCCGCAATCAGGGGAGGGAATTGAACAGCCCCCTCCGTAACCCTTCCGCGCAAGCAGGGGAGGGAATTGAACAGCCCCCTCCGTAACCCTTCCGCGCAAGCAGGGGAGGGAATTGAACAGCCCCCTCCGTAACCCTTCCGCACAAGCAGGGGAGGGAATT
>JAICPY010000149.1 GCA_025929585.1 Steroidobacter sp. | reverse complement strand
CAGCCCCATGACGTGAACGAAGCCGAATCTACCGAGTTGCTCGGCACGACATTGACGAAGCCTGCTCATGCATTCGATCTATTGCGCAGGCCAGAAGTGTCCTACGCGGCACTGACGCGTATTTCGAAAGTCGGCAGCCCGACGTGGATGTTGAGCGAGCAACTCGATGAGCGTCTGGCCGAGCAGGTCTCATTGCAGGTCGAAGTGCTTGCGAAGTACACGGGCTACATCGATCGTCAACAAGACGAGATCGACAGGCATCGGCGCTACGAAGAGATGAAATTACCGATCGATCTGGATTTTTCGAAGGTCCGAGGTTTGTCTTCCGAGGTGACTCAACGGTTGCGCGAGGTGCGGCCGGCAACAATCGGTCAAGCAGCGCGCGTGCCGGGCGTGACCCCTGCCGCGATTTCATTACTCCTGGTGCATCTGAAAAGAAGATCCTTGCAGGAGCGCGCGCTCTCGGCTCGAGTAGTTTAACCAAACTACGGTTTTCTCCGAAAAAGACCAGATTCCGTAAAGTCCGGCGCGTGCGGTGCCGATAGCTTGTGAACTCCTTCATCGTTTCCCGCAAGGGACACCTGATAGGCTGGGCTTGCTCGACCCACGGATCCCTGGATACCTATGACTTGGTTCGTCATTTTCGCCTGCAGCGTTTTCGCACTGTACTTCTGGAAGCAGCATCGCGAGCAGCAACGCGAGCTCAATAGTCCGTTGGCGAGCCATCGTTCGGGTCACAGCCACATCGGCCAAGTCATCGTCTTGGAAAACGGTTTGCAGAACGGCAACGGCCGCATTCGTCTCGGCAATCGCGAGTGGCCGATTCGCGGCCCGAACCTGCCGCCCGGGTCGAAAGCTCGAGTGACTGGTGTCGACGGCACGGTGCTACTGGTTGACAGGGTCGCCGCCTAAAAAACATCCCGCGGCTCTTGTTGGAACGCTCGCTCGCCGCAGACGTTACTCAGTCTGATTGCGGAGACGTTCTCTCCCTAGCGCGAAAACGCATGCCGAGCTTCTACGATTTTTCGGTCAAGAGCATCGACGGGGTTTCCGATCTGATCCCGCCCTTGCGAGGCAGCGTTGCGCTCGTCGTCAATGTTGCGAGTAAGTGCGGCTTCACGCCTCAGTATGCGGCGCTCGAGCGGTTGTATCGCGAGCTCAAGGGCCAGCGTTTCACCGTGATCGGTTTCCCATGCAACCAATTCGGGTCTCAAGAACCCGGCACGCAAGCGCAGATCATGGAGTTTTGTACGACGACTTATAACGTGACGTTTCCGCTGAGCTCGAAGGTCGACGTGAACGGTCCAGGGAGCCATCCCATCTACCGTTGGCTTACGGCCGCGGAAAATGGCTTTCCCGGCGCCATAGAGTGGAATTTCGAGAAATTCTTGATCGATCGCGAGGGGCGACTCCGCAGCCGATATCCATCGGGCACGAAACCTCAAGATAACGAATTGCTGCAGGCGATCGCGGATCTGCTCTGAGGTTTACCCGCCGCTACACGCGATTAGCCGGACGCGCAGCCTTGCTCCTTCCGTGCGCGTCCAGAGTTGTCTCGCCACAACTGCTCTGCTTCTTCTTGTGCCTGGCTGATCAGCGTCTCCTGGGCTCCCTTCGTGAGTAGCGCGATCGACTGCGCAAACGCAACGGCTTGGACGATGTAGGTATCTCCCATACATCCAGCTTCGTTGAGCCGATCGCCAAAATATTGCCAGGCAAGTAGTTGGTTGCGCGGGAGCCTGCGCCCCCAAGGCATGCGCATCATCGACAAGAATGCCGAAGGTTCGCCGTCGCGCGCCGCATCGATGCCAAATGCGAGTGCGGTGGCGGCATTCGCGGGGTGTCCGTCGCAGCCCAATGCTACGCAGTTCGCAAGATCGACTTTCGCTTTCGGCAGCGTGCGTCCAGCTTGCTTCAGAAACAATCGAATCGATGCGACGTCCTCGGTTCGCTCGGCGCGTTGCACATCAACGACGCGTCGCGTCGCGACCGCATATAGCGCGGGCGCGTACTGTTGCTTCGTTGCTTGCTCCAGCAATGCATCACGTTTCTTGGGATCGCGCGTGAACTGCGCCAACTCCGTCGCGCTCGCGGGCTTGCCGGCATCCGCGGCATCACGCAGCCGATCCTCGATCGCACCGTAATCGAACTTCGCTGCGCGGCAGCCTTCGGCGGCGCGTGGCAAGAATGCAGCTTCTGCCACCAGTACACCCGCAGCGCGGGCCGCTCGCTCCTCTGACAGTTCCGGACTGAGCTTCGCAATTTGCTCTTGAGTATTAGAGGGACGCGCCGAGCCGACGCGCCCGCACCAATGCTGTATTCGCACTAAGGCGATGTTGGCATCTTCACTGCCTTGTGCTGCAGTGCCATTCAGCGCGGCAACGGCCAAATCGGCGCGTCCCTCCGCCAAGTTCTGGATGGCATCCGCCGGAACGCTCAACCCGCGGAGGTTACGCCAATGGGTAGAACGCTGAAGCTGCGTGAAGAATGCTGTCTCATCGGTCGGAGTGATCGATGGGCGTGGCGCCTCGGCGGGAGCTTGCTGCTCTGGCGCTTGGGTTTTTGGAGCTTCGATCGCAAGCACCTGACCCATGCACAAGGTCAGACCGATCAACATCAGATGCTTGCGATAAATCATGGCTGGTCAAGGAGTGGAACCGGGGATCAAATCGTATTGAACCTGCACGGTCGCATTGAAACCCATTTGGCCGCTCTGGTAACTCTGCGATGAATCGGATGCTTCCATTGCGACCATTGCCTTCGCGCGCATCGGAATCGGAGGAGGCACAAAACCCGAAGTGGCCGAGATCATTCGTGGCGGACCCAAGCGTGCCCCCGCAGCTTGCGCAACCGCTTCGGCATTCAATCGCGCGTCCTGCACGGCTTCGGCGAGCGCTTTGCGTTCCAACTCGCGTCGCTTGCTCGAGTCGAGCTGAGGATCGCCCACTTGATTGATGCCGAGGTCGAAGGCGCGCTCCAACAGTTGACCTAGCTTTTCTAAGTCGCGCAGATCGACCTCGACTTGTCGCGAAACGTAGTAGCCGATCAGATTGCGCTCGCGCGTCTCGTTCTCCCAGTTGTATTCGGGCTGAACATTAATGCGTGTGGTGCGCACATGCTTCGAATCGATCTTGAGATCGCGCGTGAGCTTCAATGCCGCTTCGACTGCCTTTGCAACTTCTGCTCGCGCTTCCTCGAGTTTGGGTTTACGCGATTCGACGCCCAAGGAAATTAGCGCACGATCCGGTTCGGCTTGCACTTCGCCTTGGCCCGAGACGTTGATCGTCCGTGGTTCGGCTTCTGCAGCCGAGGCTGTTGAGCACAGCCCACCCGTTGCGATCAGCAAAGCTAAGCCCAGGCTAGGTGTCAGTCTCATTAGATTATCCTCGATGACTTCATCCGACTTGTTCTTTGGCTGCGGGGTATCGCGCGAGTTCAAAACATATTTGCAGGGCCAATCAACCCAGAAGTCCGTTCACCAGCGTTTGTATTTCGGATCTGCTGGGCGTGAGGTGCTCACCGTGCCCAGAGGCAATCGCCTCGAGATCGGAAGTGGCTCGCTCGAAGTCATCATTGATGACGACATAGTCGAATTCATTCCAGTGCGACATATCCGCGATGCTGTCACGCAAACGCCGCGCGATGACATCATCGGAATCCGTCGCCCGTCCTCGCAAGCGCTGCTCGAGCGCTTCGCGCGAAGGAGGCAGGATGAAAATCGAACGACATTCCGGCATCGCACGACGAACCTGTTGCGCACCCTGCCAGTCGATCTCCAACAAAACGTTTTCGCCCTTCTCGAGCATGGATTCGACTTGCGCCCGTGCGGTTCCATAGCAATTGTCGAATACCTGAGCGTGTTCCAAGAATTCGCGATTGTCGACCATTCGATCGAACTCTTGCCGATCGACGAAGAAATAGTCGCGACCGTGTTGCTCGGTCTCTCGCATGCGGCGAGTCGTATATGAGATCGAGAATTTCAGTTCCGGCAAGCGCTTCATCAAAGCACGCACTAACGAGGTCTTTCCCGCGCCGGATGGCGCCGCAACCACAAACAACTTTCCCCGCTGCCTATTCATGCGGCCATCCGCCATCCGCAATCCCCTTCTCTCTTATTCCACATTCTGAATCTGCTCGCGCATCTGCTCGATCGTGACTTTCATGTCCACGGCGGCTTTCGTCGTCTCTGCGTCCTGCGACTTAGAGGAGAGCGTGTTGGCTTCGCGGTTCAATTCCTGCATCAAGAAGTCCAAGCGCCGGCCGGCCGGTTCCGATGAATCCAGTGAGGCTTGCACTTCATCCAGATGACCGGCGAGCCGGTCGAGCTCTTCGTCGACATCCATTTTATGCGCATACATCACCAGCTCTTGCTCCAGCCGCTCGGTATCGGGCGCGATTCCCAACTGCGAGATGCGCTCTTTGATGCGATCACGCAGTCGCTGCGAAACTTCCGGCAATCGTGCTTTCACGGTTTGCGTTTGCGCGCGCATCGCCGTGCACCGGGCGAGCAGCAGCTCTCTGATTCGCTGACCTTCTCGCTGACGCGTGTCATTGAGCTCGCCCAACGCTTCGCGTGCGAGCTCGAGTGCTGCTGCGATTATCGGCGCGGAATCCATTTCTGCCTCGCGCACGACACCTGGCCATCGCAGCAGATCGATTGGGCTGACCGCTGCGGGCTCTTTGATTCGCCCGCGCACTTCTTCGAGTCGGGACGCGACTTCATCGAGCAAGTTCGTGTCGAGCTCGAGCGCGCGACGATTGCCGGCGCTGGATTTTAGATAAAGATTTGCATCGACTTTGCCTCGCCGCAACGCGCCTGCGATCAGTTGGCGAATCTCGTTATCGAGCGCTTTGAGCTCATCGGGCAAGCGCAATGAGACTTCCAGATATCGATGATTCACTGTGCGCAGTTCGCACGACAGCGTACCCCACGCCCCCTGCCGTTCCCGCCGTGCAAAACCTGTCATGCTGCGAATCATCGTGTTCCTTCCACTATGCCAACGTTATGTAGGGAGCCTCGCCTGTTGTCCGGCGCGCAGCCCCCCAACTTGATCGAACTGGCGGAGTTTGCACACGTCAAATCCGCTCGGAGACTCGACGCAGTCGTTCTCAATCCCATTGCTTAAGGCAAAAGCCGTCTTAACGGGGGGCGCCAGCCAGTGTATAAAGCGCCGCTAAGACAATCTGATCTGCTGCCCGTTTGCGAGATTTGCTAGATCCGCTGCAACCGTCAGATTTCGATCAGGGAAGCGGTGAAGCTCAGGTTAGCAGGGCTCATCGACGCTTTCCAAAGTGTAACAGTTGATCGCCTTTTCCGGCCGGAGCCCGCGCTTGCGGATTGAGCATGCTGACCTGAGTCTGATCGGAGACCGGGAAGACAACCAGGATCGAGTCGCCATTGCTGCCAATGATAAGGCCGCGTTGTTAATGGTCATCGATGGCATGGGCGGTCATTCCGACGGTAGCCGCGCCGCCGACACGGCTCTGAAAAGTCTGCTGGATTCTTTCCAGCACACCCCCGCGCCCTTGTTCGATCCTCTCGGATTCTTGCACATGGCCCTAAGCCGTGCTCATGACGAAGTGGCGGCTCTGGGTAACACTCAGAGCATCGATTCCCGCCCGCGCGCCACCACTGCGGTGTGCTTGGTGCAGGAGGGAGTGGCCTACTGGGCACATATCGGCGATAGCCGCATCTATCATCTTCGTCACGGCAAAGTGCTGGAGCGCACGCGCGATCACAGTCATGTCGAGCTCCTGCTCCGCGAGGGAAAGATCACCGAAGACGAGATCGCGAATCATCCGATGCGCAATTTCGTGGAGTGCTGTTTGGGAGGCGATCCGGCGATTCCAGAAATGACGATTGGCGGCCGTCGCGTGCTTCAATCGGGCGATGTGTTGCTGTTGTGCACGGATGGTATCTGGGCCAATCTTCGCGATACGGATATTGCCGCTTTTTTCGGCGATGACAGCCAGCATCTACGCGCTTGGCTCGAGGCGCTCGGACGCCGTGCAGTGCAGGCCTCCGCTCCGTTTAGCGACAATTCTTCAGCCGCCGTGTTGCGCTGGCTCGGCGACTAAACCGGCGGTTGTCGCTCTGACAGCTCATACTCCCGTCCCACGGGCGAGCCTTGGCTCGCTTTGATGTATTTCCAAAACTCAAAGTGGTTGTGAAATGAAGCGAAGACCCAGTGGCCGCGCGCCTGATGAGCTCAGAGATCTTCGCATCACTCGGCACTTTACTCGACACGCAGAAGGGTCAGTATTGATCCAGTGTGGCGATACCCACGTCCTGTGCACGGCGAGCGTCGAAGAGAACGTTCCGCCCTTCCTGCGCAACACCGGTAAAGGCTGGGTGACGGCCGAGTACGGCATGTTGCCCCGCGCTACGCACACTCGCAGCAAACGCGAAGCTGCCAGCGGCAAACAAGGCGGTCGCACTTTGGAAATTCAACGCTTGATCGGTCGCGCGTTGCGAGCAGTCATCGACCTGAAGGCTTTGGGTGAACGCACGATCACGCTGGATTGCGATGTGCTGCAGGCCGATGGCGGCACGCGCACTGCCGCGATCACCGGGAGCTATGTTGCATTGGCGGATGCAATGTCGATCTTGGTGAAGAAAGGGTTGATTCGAGAGAGCCCGATTCACGGACAGGTCGCTGCCGTTTCCGTCGGCATTTGGTCCGGCTTTCCGGTACTTGATCTTGACTATGCAGAGGATTCGGAAGCGGAAACCGACATGAATGTCGTCATGAACAACGGTGGCGCATTCATTGAGCTTCAAGGCACTGCGGAAGGTCATGCGTTTCGTCGCGAGGAGCTCGATGAGTTGCTCAACTTAAGTGCGAACGGAATCAAACAACTGCTCGCAAGGCAACTCGAAGCCCTGGGACAGAGCTGACGGCGTGTTCTGTCCATGCGTGTAGTGCTCGCAACCGGCAATGCAGGCAAGCTCAAGGAGCTACAGCAATTGCTCACGCCGCTTCGAATGGAAGTTCTGCCTCAGTCGGCGTTCCATGTCCCTGAAGTTGCGGAAACCGGCCTGTCGTTTGTTGAGAACGCGATTCTAAAAGCGCGCCACGCATCGCAGCATACAGGTCTGCCGGCGATTGCCGATGATTCCGGAATCGAAGTGGACGCACTGAATGGAGCGCCCGGAATCTATTCGGCGCGTTATGCGCGTCAAGGCGCGAGCGATGAGCAGAACTTGAGAAAGCTTCTCGCCGAGCTGCAAGGCGTGCCGATTGACCAGCGAACGGCACGCTATCGATGTGCGCTCGTATTCATGCGCTGGGATTTGGATCCTTCGCCGTTAGTTTGTCAGGCGAGCTGGGAAGGTCGAATTCTGCAAGCACCTCGAGGCACCGGTGGCTTCGGTTACGATCCCGTCTTCGAGTTACCCGAGCGCCATATCACGGCGGCAGAGTTGCCCGCGGATGAAAAGAATTCCCTGAGCCATCGCGGCAAAGCCCTGCAATTGCTGATCGGTTCATTGCGTACGAGTTCGCTGCAGACGATCGCTTCGCTCGAGAGCCGCACATGACTGTGCGACCTGGTGGGGAGGACAAACAAAGGAGTGCGACGAACGATGCGCACGTTGCGCGGCTTCAGGCGCCGCCGCTCGCTTTGTACGTTCACATGCCATGGTGCGTGCGGAAATGCCCCTACTGTGACTTCAACTCGCATGCGGCGCCCACGCAGATCCCACAACGCACGTATGTCGACGCCCTGTTATCCGACTTGGATCTAGATAGGGCGCGCGTTTCGAACCAATCGGTCAGCTCCATTTTCTTCGGTGGGGGAACGCCGAGTTTGTTCGAACCAGAAGAGATTGGGCGGCTGTTGGAGGGTGTGCGCGCACGGCTGCCCGTGAGTGCGGATGTCGAAGTTACCTTGGAGGCCAACCCGGGCACGATCGAACACGGTAGGTTCGCAGGCTACAGGCAAGCAGGCATCAATCGAGTCTCGCTGGGTGCTCAATCCTTCAACGAAGCTCATCTCCAGGCGCTCGGTCGAATCCATGCCGTGCACGACATTGCGCGAGCAGTCGATGAGCTCACACGCGCGGATATCGAGAATTTCAATCTTGATCTGATGTACGGATTGCCGGAGCAATCGATCGAGCAAGCGATAGCGGACCTGGAATCGGCGCTTGCGCTCGCTCCGACGCACTTGTCGCACTACCAACTCACGCTCGAACCCGGCACGGTCTTCTATCATCGGCCGCCCATCTTGCCCGACGACGATGTCACCTGGGACATGCAGCAGAGGTGCCAGGAGTTACTCGCTTCGCACGGCTACGCGCAGTACGAAGTTTCGGCGTATGCGAAGCCCTCGAGGCGATGCCGACACAATCTCAACTATTGGAGCTTCGGCGACTATGTCGGCATCGGTGCGGGCGCACATGGAAAGATCACCGATATCGCTCGGCAGGAGATCTTTCGCACTGCTCGCGTGCGTCAACCTCGCGAGTACATGTCGCGACCGTCCGAGCAGCGCCTTCAGGATCTTCACGTCGTGCGAGAAGAAGATCTCGCCTTCGAGTTCATGCTCAACGCGTTACGCCTGATCGATGGTTTCGGCGAGCGTGACTTCGAGGCGCGTACGGGCGTGCCGTTCCGCACTATCCGCGCCACGATCGATCTGGCCCATCGACGTGGTTTGCTGGAGGCGTCGAGTCCTGATCGGCAGAAGCCAACGCAGTTAGGGCAGCGGTTCTTGAATGAGCTTCAGGCGCTTTTCTTACCCAAGGAAAGGGCTCCATCTACCGCGGGTAATGCGTAAGTGCGATAGGCAAACCCTGACGCAAGTTCGTGAACTAGCGCACAAATTTTGCTCGCTTGCGCATCGGATGTCGCGGCCCTGGCCGATGGGTTATACACACTCGGGAACTAATTTCCCGGCCACCCTATGTTGATGACAAATTCAAATGCGACATCTGAAATGCCACGCACAAGTTTCTGATTTTACAGGTAGAAATGGCCTGGCGAAAAAATAACCAATTTGACGATGTCACTTCCCTGCAGCTTTTTCATCGTTTACGAGGACCGGTCATCCACACACTTATCCACAGGATTTGTGGATAACCGCAGGTAGGCTCGCCTTCCGCACCACGGCAATGCCGGCCGAACATCTGTGCCTTGCAGTGCCTGGCCCGGGTCGTTACACTGCGCGCCCTTTTGAGAGGGGCGCTTTGGCGTCCGACACCATGAAACCCGCGATTCACCCCGAGTACAAAGATACGACCGTGACCTGCAGCTGCGGGAACACGTTTGTGACCCGTTCCACCCTCGGACACGACCTGCAGATCGAAGTCTGCTCGAACTGCCACCCGTTCTTTACGGGCAAGCAGAAGATCGTGGATACGGGCGGTCGAGTGGACAAATTCCGCAAGAAGTACGCGCGCTAACCCGCCGCTTGCTCGCTTTGGAAAAGGGCGCCTTCGAGGCGCCCTTTTCATTTTGGAACTCATTGGATCAAGGCGTCTGTAGAGATTGGAGCGCGTATGCCCTTAATCTTAAGCGTAAGTTCAGCCGCCCAGCCGACACTTCCCCTGACCGATCGTTGCGGGCTTTGATTGAATGCGCTGCCGCGCGCAGGCACCATTCTTCGACTTGTCTCCATTCTTTCCTGGCTCGGCGATTAGGCCGGAGCAAATCAAGGACTACCCAT
>JAICPY010000059.1 GCA_025929585.1 Steroidobacter sp. | reverse complement strand
TGTGTGTGTGTGTGTGTGTGTCGAGAAAGCCGTACGTCGGTTGCTGCGAATTATTACAGAGTGGCACGAGTGAACATTGCCAACCCCCCCTAGCGCCCTCCTTCGTGGTGACGTCTGTTACGAAGTTGACCCTGACAAGAATGATCTCGCAGAGACGCAGGGCCCGCAGAGAATAGATAAAACGCAGGACTTCATTCTTATCCCTGCGCCGCGATAGGTCTTCTTGGCCATCTATCAGTTTGAGAAAACGTCTGTTACGAGCTCGATCATGACAAGAGTGCTCTCGCAAAGTACGCGAAGCTCGCAAAGGTTAAGAGGAGAACAGGAACTATGCCACGTGCTGCCGCGGAATATAGATAGACGGCATCAAGAAGCTCTCGCGGCGGCGCAGCGGGAGAAGAATAGACTGGATTGGACTCTCTTCTCTTACCTTCGCGGTCTTCGTCGCCTTCGTCGCCTGTCCACGTAGTGGTCGTCTCTGGAGGTAGGGGGCATCTTCGTCGAGGTTATTATTTGGCAGATGCTTCGTAAGCTAACGCGTTCGCTTGCTGGCCCCCTCCCAACCCTCCTCCGTAAACGGAGGAGGGAATCTCTATCTCTCTTTTCGACGCTGCGATCCCCGCGTGGCCCAAGCATCTTGCGTTACACCATGGAATCTTTCCGAAAGCCTTCTTGTCGCGCTCGCCCCGGCTTTGCGCGCGTGCGAGAGTTCTTGTTCAAACAAAACGAGAACACCGCGAATATCACCGTCCGCCGTCCGCCGTTCATCGATCTCACAATCCCTTCAAAAACCCCTGTCGATAGTTCGGGAACATCGGTTGCCATCCCAATCCGCTGATCGCCTTGCGGTTCGAGCCGCCGCGTACTTGCGTCATCAAAGAGACGCCGCCTTCGCCGATCGCCAATTTCGCGATCCAAGCCGGTACGGTTGGCGGGGGTGGTGCGCCAAGCACTTGCGCGAGCAGCGGCAGCCACTCTGCAACCGGTACAGGTTCGGAATCGACGATGTTGTAGATCCCGGGCGCACCCTGGGACACAGCTACAACGGTTGCGCGTGCTGCATCCAGAATATGAATGAACGACCAGACACCGCTGCCCTTTCCAACGATAGGCATCTTACCTTCGCGAATCAGAGTAGCGATCGCTCCATCCTGTGCGATCGCGGTGCCGGGGCCGTAGAAGAATCCGTAACGAAGGACGACAGTCTGGATGTCCGTCGTTTGCAGCAACGTATCTTCGAGATAGCGAATCGCCGCGAGTGTCTCGTCGAATTGAGCGGGCGGATTCGGATCCAGCGGATCGTCTTCCTTCTTGATCGGGCCGCCGACACGCGCGAACGGCCATCCGCAGGAGCTCTGCGCGATGAAGCGACGCGCGCCGATGACACGCGCGGCTGCAAGCATCGTATCGGTTACTTCGGTTCGGAACCGGTTGGTGAGCGCATACTCTTGGTCGAATCGCTTGAAGCTACCGAATTGCGCCAGCGCAGTCAGTTGATGAACGATGACTTCGGGCTTCGCGGCGATAATTGCCTCGGTCAATTCCTCTCTATTGAGAGGATCGGCGATCACGCTGTCTGCACCCATCGCCTTCAACGTCTCGCCTTTTTCGGGTGTGCGGACGAGCCCGGTGACTTGGTATCCGTTCTCCAATAGCTGTGGAATGAGCGCTCGACCGAGCGCTCCCGTGCCGCCTGCGACGAAGACTCTCATCGTTGCCGACCTGCGATCGGTGCACACCGTTCGTCACGATACGACACGCCACGGCTACCGACGTTGATTCCCGCTTCATCACGATTCCATCGAGCGGATGTCATCGCGTTGGACCCCAGCAGAAGAATGCTTGCGAAACATTCTAAGGGAGTGTGTAAGGCGAATGGGGCTTATCCGACATATATATGAGATCGTCCCCCGAGTGAGCCATTTCCCTCTTCCGGTAACGGCGATTTCACGATGCCGGCCACGTTATGCAACCGCAGGGTGGGCGAGGCCAAGGATCGTATCAACCGCGCCGCACTCTTATAGAAAACGCGTCCGCAGGGTTATGAACGAAGATTGTTTCGATCTGCGCCTTGGTGAATCCGTTCGCTTCCAGTGCCGGGATGAACTTCTCGAAGGCAGTGTCATAGGCGCGGATCTTGCCGCCGCGCGGCTCACCGACGGTGTACCAACCCGCGTCGTGCGATATGAGCACCCGATGCAATAGACCGGTATCCCGAAAGTGCTTCACCTTACTCAAGTATTCGTCGACCGAATCCGGTCCAAGTCCATCGAATGAGATCCAGGCACCACGCCGTGCTGCGGCCGTTTGCCGAGTGAGATCCTTCTCGACTTGCGCGTGAATCCAGATCCAGGCAGATGGATGTACACCGGCGGTTTCAAGCAACTCGAGCTGCGCGAAGGCCGACACAGCCGGTCCGGTGTGAGCGCCAATCGTCAATCCCGTTTCCAAATGAGTGATTGCCGCTGCTCGAATCAAATTACGTTCGACATCTGAAAGGGGCCCGCCGTTGAAGCCGAGCTTGATGAAGCCAGGATAGACACCGGTATCGTCGATACCGTGCTCGCACTCACGTACCCAGCGTTGTGCCAATGCGTTCGGCGGGTCCGTGAATGCCCAAGGCGGCAACTGGCGATTCTCGATTGCCGCGTAGTTGCCGGTGACCGTGAGGATGTGTAGTCCGCTTTCTTCAGAGACCCGTCGCAACAGCGCTGCGTCTCGTCCTAGGAAAGTGGCGGTCGCATCGACAAAGGTGCGGCACCCCAGGGCGTACAGCCGATTGAGATACGGCAGCATCACTTGCACAACCTCATCGGCGTCATAGCGATGTGGATTTCGAATCCATTCCGCATAGGGCTGAAAATTCGCAAGCACGTGCTCGTGCGTCAGCGTCAGGCCCAGCTCATGAGCACTTACTCGGCCCCTCACCGTCATGACGTACGGATCGGCACCGGCGTTGCGATGAAGCCCGCCGCGGCACGAGGAGAGCGCAATCGTGGCAGCCACAGCGGGCATCGTCTGAAGGAAGCCTCTTCGATTCACGCAGCACTCTCTCTTTCATTGTTTGCGTGAATCATTCCATGTGCTTTCCTGCATTAAACGCGAGTTGCGATGAAACGAAATCCCGATGCGCCGACCCGACTGGGGCACGGCAGCACCCATCACATGCGATGCTGCACGTGAGGCATCGCGATGCATTTCATCCGGGATAGTTGGCCGCATCGCAGCTGTGTTTACCCCCGCGCTTAGCCGAATCGATCGGTAGAAGCTCATGCCTCAAGACGTACCTTCCCACACGCTTTCCCTGACGCGCCGCGGCTTCTTGATCGAAACGAAAATGGACACCGCCAAAGACTCGCCCATCGTCCACGTCGTCCGTGATCTCTTTCCAACTCGAATAATGAAGTACGACATCTGGCAATGCCGCGTGGGTAAGCGTAATCGTGTGTCCATCCTTACCGAGTAGGCTTTCCAGAATACGACGTGCTGCTCCGCCGAAACCTGCGTGTCCGGAAGGGTAGCTGGGAAATGGCGGCGTGTAGATGAGCGGCTGCCAATTCGGATCCTGCTTCGTGCTGCGATTGCCATCCAAATTTCCGGCTTGAATCGCTGTGGCGGGACGCCAAAAGTTGTAGAAGTACTTCGAATCGAACACCGCGATTACGGCATCGAAGATCGCAATGTTGAGTAAGGCGAAGATGCGAGCCTTTTCGGCGAGCGTTTTGCCTTGCGCGTGGCTCACTTGGCGAACGGCTGGATTATAGAGCTGCACGCCATCCGTCACTTCATAGAAGCGCGCAACGTCCGTCTGCTCTTTGGTTCGTGTTGTCGCGTTGGTATCACCAAGCGTCTTAACTTCATAGTAGTCGCGCGCGTATCTGCCACTGCGGAGCGGTGGCGGCGGCTTGATACGAAACTGCGCGCCGTGCTTGATCGAGAATGGCCTAACCATACCGATGCCCGGTCCAAACGCCGCTGCGAAATCGGGCGGCGTCGGTTGCCATTCGCCGGGCTCGGTGCCCGGCGTATAGGGCACCGGCTTGTTCGAACCATCATCAGCTCGCAACGCAATGATTGCATCGGCTGCCTGAATGCCAACCTGGATGCCCTGCTCTCGAGCCACACCCTCGGGAATTTCCGCGAGAGACGCAGCACGCAAGGAATCCAGCGTGACCGCGCGATCCGGATGCAATACCGACAGCGCTCTGTGCGCGGCTGCGATTGCAGCAGCTTCGGGCGAGGCTTCTCGCCGCGCCGCGATTCGCTCTCGATAAGGTCGGTACTTGCACTCGATCGAATTCACTGCCTCGAATACCGCGAGCTGCGTAATGGCAGCCGAACGTATTTGCATAAAGGGATCGACGCCTGTGATCGTGCTCTCCATGATTTCGTTCCAGCGAGTCACTGCGTCAGCACGCGAGCTCTCGGCACTAAACAACATCACTGACGCGAGAATCGCGATAACGATTCGCCGATGCAGTCGGTCTGAAAGAGTAAAGCTCTGTCGGTTCAATGCGATCATGACTGACTCCTTCGCGCCGCAGGGCGTTGGTATTCGAGTGCAGCGTGCAGTGCTACTAAGAATGCTTCGGGCTGTTCGATCGGAGGATCGTCCGCGGCGCCTTCAATTACCTGCAGCGGCCATCCGTACTTCCGACTTGCGGCCTGCGCAATCGGCAGCGGCGTCGCCAAGTCGTGTCGACCCCAAATCAGCGTCGTGGGCACGGCGATGAGCTCAAGTTGTGACGGAGGAATCGCCGGTATTCCGATCGTCGCCATGAGCGTAGAGAGGTTGGCAATTGCTCCCGCGGCGCGTGCTCTTTCTACGTTATAGGCTTCGAATGGTTGCCATTGCGCATGCATTGCCTTTCTCATGCGCTCGAAGTCGAACGCGCAATAGCGCCAAAGATTTCGATGTGCCTGCTCGCTCGGTCGTTCCAAGAACTCGGCAAGTGCCTGAGCAAAATCCGGCGCCGGCCGAAAAGGTGTCAAGCCAAACGCATCCACCAGTACGAGCCGGCTGATCTCGCTATTCTGCTGAGCCGCAAATCGCGCGGCGATTGCGCCACCGAGCAAGTGACCCGCGAGCACAGGCGCTGAGCGGCAAGTCCTGTCGATGAGCTCCTTGAGCCACATGAGCGTCCGCTCGACATCCATGGACGGATGAAACTCCGATGCGCCATGGCCGGGCAGATCAGGAGCGATAATGCGATGAGTACTCGCCAGCTCCGGGATGATCCGCATCCAGTGCGCGGCATAACCGGAAGGGCCATGCAACAGGATTACTGGCGGTCCTTCGCCAGATTCCAGCACTGCTGTGAAGATGCCTGCGAGCGACAGGCGTTTTTCGGTAACTGGAATCGCGCTCAGCAACTGTTCGCGCGGATTCGCGTGTGTCGACGATTCAATCTGCGGCTCACGAGCTTTGGCATGTCGCGCCGGTTGCTGTTGGCTGTTCATGAAAGGCTGCCTCTGCGTTGGGGATCGCAGGGCAACGATACGAGTCCGAGCAGAGAGCCTGCGTCGGCGAAACAACCCAATTCGTTAGATGCCCTCGTGGGTCTTTTCCGCCACGAGCATGGGCCATCAGATCAATTTATGTTCGTACGCGTAGCCAGTCGCGGCTGCTCGAGAGGAGACATCGAGCTTTTCCAAGATGTTACTCACGTGCCGATCGATCGTTCGTTCGCTCACGAACAGCTCGGCGGCGATGACTTTGTTCTTCTTGCCGGCCGCGAGCATACGCAATACTTGTAGTTCTCTGGCGGTCAGTCCGTGCGTGTCACTGTGGCAAGCGTTCTTGCCTAGCGAGCGAATGCGCTCCAGTTCCGGCATCGCGCCCAAGTGTTCGAATACCACACGAGCGGCATCGAGCTCCAATCGACTACCCTCTTCGTCCTGCAACGAGAGACAGGCCTGGGAAATGAGCACGCGAGCCCGTGCGGCGCAGTACGGCACATCGAGCTCTTGCCACACACGGGCGGCATTGCGCAGCGAGACAAGTGCCGTGGACGCATCGCCTTTGGCAAGTTCCACAGAGCCGCGCGCATACGAAGACATCGCATCGAGAACGCTCGGCGCGCTTGTCTGCAGATCTTTCGCGCTTCGTTCGAGCTCCGTGCAAGCCTGTTCCGCTTGTTCCAGATCCTCTGCCGCGAGCATGACCTCCACGAACGCCGGCAAGAGTCGGATGCGCTGGAATGGATCTTTCGTCACGCTCATCACTCGACGCAGCGAGGCTGCCGCCACGTCGGTTCGATCCTGCGCCAAGCGCATCAAGGCAAGGCCCGGCTGAGGTTCGAAACCCCATTCGCTTGCGTTTCGATAGGCTTCTTCTGCTGCTGCAAAGTCGCCGTTGAGACGACAAAGCTCCGCAATCTGGTAGAACCCGCCGGCGACGGCTTGTCTATTGCCGACTTCTCGACATCGATCGCAGGCTCGCTGTGCTTCGGCAATGGCATCTTTCCATGCGCCTTGCATCTGCAGTATCTCCGCGCGGTGCACGAGACAGACGCCTCGAAAGGCCACTAACTCCGGTTGTCCCTCGCACCAACGTGTGAGCGCAGAGGTCCACTCGCACGAGCGGCCGAATGCATAGACCTCTTGGCAACCCTCGATCACGCTGCAATAGATCAAGCCAGTGACGAGCGGGGAGAGCTCCTCGCTCGTGACAGAAATCATGACTTCATCCAACAGCATGAGGCCGCGCGCCGCGTGGCCTTGCCCGATGAGAACGCGCCCGAGCAGATGGCGGGCGATGGCGATGAGATCGATGTCCTCGAAGCGTTCGCCGAACTCGGCCGCTCGCTCGGCAGCGCTGAATGCAGACTGCCATTCCCCCGCGTCTACATGTTGCATTATCAGCGGAACGAGCATGTATCCCTGCTCGGCGCATTCGGCCCCCTGTCGGTCGATCAAGCGTTGCGCGCGAGCAAACCAGCCGTTCGCGGGACCCATCTCGCCGCGAAACAGCAAACGTAGGCCGTACCAAAATGCGCAATGTGAGGCGCGCAGACAATCGTCGTTCTCGATGAAAGCTCGGTGAGCGCGATCCAGCGCATCGAGATACTCGTCATCCCGCCCTAGTAGGTAAGCCGATAGCGCGAGTCGTTCGAGATCATTCGCATTGAGTGCCTGCTGCCGATCTGCGCAGCGAAATGCGTCGTGCGCAGCCTTCCACGCGCGCCGCTCATAGCACTCGTGAGCTCGGCGCAGCACATCGTTCACGTCCGTAGCGAGCACCTTAGAGTGATCCATATGCGTTTCGCTCATCCGGGTTGTCCCGCGCGGTTTGCGGCTCATGGCCGTGCGATAGAGGATAACGCAAGGTTCGGAGTATCCCTGTGCAGGTGCACATCGCTCCGAAGTTCCGGAGTTTAATCCCGCCATCGGTCGAGAGCCTGATGGTAGTGATCGAGCACCGTCATGCAAGACGCAAACATCTTGCAGCGCTCCTCGGTCTACGCGAAGCTCGACATAAATTGCGGTGCAACCATACATGACCTACGAATTTAGCGCCTGGCACGAAGGTCTGTAGTCGGTTTCCGGCCTGCTCCCTCGTCCTTGAGGGTCAATAACGATAACGAGGCTCGCTCATGGCATCACAGACGATCTGGATCGGCACTCGTAAAGGGGCCTTCGTGTTGCGTTCGGATGAGCTCCGGAAACAATGGAAGCTCACCGGGCCGCAGTTTCTCGGCCACGTCATTCATCACATCGTTCAGGATCCGCGCAGTCCAAAATCGGTCCTCATCGCGGCGAAAACCGGACATCTAGGACCGACAGTCTTCCGATCGAACGACCGTGGCAAGACGTGGAAAGAAGCGGCCCAACCGCCTGCGTTTCGAAAGGCTGCCGACGGCGAATCTGCACGTGCGGTGGAGCGCGTGTTCTGGTTGACGCCCGGGCACGCTTCGCAACCGAATGTGTGGTATGCCGGCACCTCGCCTTGCGGATTGTTCCGCTCCGAGGACGCGGGTGAGAATTGGCAAGCCGTTGCAGGATTCAACGATCATCCAATGCACGGGCAATGGACCGGCGATGGCGGCACACCCGACGGACCGCTACTGCATTCGATTCTGGTCGATCCGCGGGATCCGGCTCACCTATATATAGGCCTATCCGGAGGCGGCGTATTCGAGTCGACCGATGCCGGTCGCGATTGGTCACCTCTGAACGAGGGATGTGCGGCGGATTTTCTTCCCGACCCAAACGTTCCTTACGGCCACGACCCGCATTGCGTGGTGCTGCATCCGTTGCAGCCAGATCGGCTCTATCAACAGAATCACTGCGGCATCTATCGTCTAGATCGACCCGAGCGCCGCTGGACCCGCATCGGCAATGCGATGCCGAAGAAAGTCGGCGACATCGGCTTTCCGATCGTATTGCACCATGCGAACCCCGACATCGCTTGGGTGCATCCAATGGACGGCCAAACCGTGTGGCCGCGAACCAGCGTCGATGGAAGACCGGCGGTCTATAGAACGAGCGATGCCGGCAGAACCTGGCAGCGGCAAGATAAGGGCCTCCCGCCCTCACAGGCGTGGATGACAGTGCTTCGTCAAGCAATGTGCGCCGATCGACAAGCGCGCGTCGGCCTGTACTTCGGCACCACGGGCGGAGAAGTTTGGGCGAGCGCAAACGAAGGCGATTCGTGGCACTGCATCGCTCGCAACTTGCCTGAGATCTATTCGGTGACGTGTTGAACGTGATCGTCTGTGACGATCACGACGTCGCGAACGTGTAGAGGTATAGACGTGCAAGGTCAGAGCGCATTGCGCTCGGGCCAATAGCGAGTATCTGACTCAAAGGCTACTGTCGAACATGCCCACCGTAAACATTCCGAGTCCACTTCGCTCCTACACACAGGGCGCTTCGAGCGTGGCGGCGCAAGGAGCGACGGTTGCCGACATTCTTGGAGATCTAGAACGCCGCTTTCCCGGGATTCGCTTTCGGATGATCGACGAACAAGATCGCATCCGTCAGCACATTCGTATCTTCGTGAATACGGAAGCAGTCAACGATCTATCGACTGCCGTCGCGCAACGCGACATCGTGCAACTAATCTGCGCGTTGAGCGGCGGCTAGGCGCCGCCAAGGACGCTCCTCGGCGGGGACGCTCCTCGTCCTCGAGGAGTGTCCCCACTTTCCTCTACGCTGATGGGGACATTCCTCGAAAGACGAGGAATGTCCCCGACGCTTAGTGCATCCACTCTTCTTCGAGCACCTCCGCCTTCCCTTCCACCACGCGTACTTCCAGTGACGGTTTCTCGGGCGCGCCCTGAGCGAACAGCTCGTAAATCACGCTGCCATCGGTTTGCGTGCTCTCGATGACCCGCACGGGTTCGAAGGCTTTCTCGGAAGCAGCCGCTACGGATCGAGCGGCCTCTGGCGCTTCGGTCCACGCGATGTCGCGCTGAATCTCCACAACCTTATACGCATCGCCCTCTTGCAGCAGATCGAGCTCTACCTCTGAGCCATCGGCACGTTTGCCTTCGACATCGTAATAGACACGGCCTTCTCGCTCCTTGCGTTCGGCACCTTCGATCTGAATGCCTGGAACGGCGTTAGTCACGACGCTCACCACTTCGGGTGGCACACTCCCCGCATCGAGCTCGGTTGCAGCAGTGGTCGTTACAGGCTTCGCCGGTGACGTGGGTGCATCGCGCTCCTTGTTTCCGGCATCGCAGCCTGCGAGCAATGTCAACGTAAGGCCAACGATCGACCCGCTCAGATGCTTCATGTTGTTACTCCATGCTATTCAGGCGATGACACCGGTGACAATAATGGTCATCAAGAACCGGAAGGCATGCAAGTCAAGAATGCTCGGCGCACCCGCTCGTCCTGGGGACATTCCTCGTCCTCCAGGAGTGTCCCCCTTCGAAATGAAGCAGCTATGCTGCCGCTCCTCGTTTCTTGACCTCGCAATCGCCGACCAAAATTCCGCATCGACGAATGACAGACACTCTGGTCTATTGGGGCCTCTTCCTTTCAGCTTTCACCGCCGCGACGATACTGCCGATGCAATCCGAGGCAGTGCTCGTCGGCCTGCTGATCAATGATTACCCACCCTGGCTCCTCGTCAGTATTGCTAGCGTCGGCAATGTGCTTGGCTCGCTCGTAAATTGGGTGCTTGGTAGATGGATCGATCGCTTCCGTGACCGGAGTTGGTTCCCGGTGGATGAAAAAACTTTGGTACGAGCGCAAAGTTGGTATCGCCGATACGGCAAATGGACCTTGTTGCTGAGCTGGATGCCTGTGATCGGCGATCCGCTCACGGTGATGGCCGGCGTGCTGCGCGAGCGTTTGCACGTTTTCTTACCGCTCGTGGCGGCCGCGAAGATCGGTCGATATCTAGTGTTGACAGCACTGACATTGAATGCAGTCTGAGCAGCAACGTACGCACATAGAGCTAAACTGATGGGCGATTCGGCCGCGTACGACGAATGGCCAGATTTTTTTGGCAAGGAGTGACGCGTGTTGCACAACCTCTATTTGATCGTTGCAGTCAGCCTGAGAGTTCTCGGGTTATCAATCGCACTCACGGGATTGACGATGGGCGTCATCATGTTGCCCATCACACACGATCCGATTTCAGTGGGATTGACAGCACTAGCGCCGAGTTTGCTCGGTTTCGTTTTTTGGTTTGTATCCAAACCAGTCGCACGAGCCGTGACAAACAATCTATGAGCCGAAGCAAGCGGAATCTAGAGCAGCTGGTCGGCGAGGGAATCTTCGGGTGAAAAAAAGGACCACCGGACAGTCGGATTACGCAAACCAAGAACGTCCTTGAAGAGACACATCGTTAGAGACTCTCAATGGCAACATCCACGACATCGCGGCGCGTTCTTGCTCCCGTTCTTTGGTGTGGCATGCTCGTCTGGCTCGCAGCAGGTTGCACCGCCCACGAAACAGAGATCCCACCCGTCGCAGTGCAGGAGCCAAAGCAGATGAGCCCCCAATCCGTTCACATCGATTGGACCTTCGCGGCAACGCCTGTACAAGTATGGGCCGCCTGGACCGAACCCAGCTTCGTCCGTCAGTGGTTCGGCTCCAATCCAGAAGGCAAAGTTCTGGATGCTTATCTAGACGTAAGACCGGGAGGTAGGTTCGAAGTCACGTTCGCCGACGAGGACGGAACGCAGCACACCGCTCAGGGCATCTATCGGCGCGTCGAACAGCCGCACCTGTTGCAGTTCAGCTGGGGTTGGAAGAGTGAGCCCGGCATCGAAACGGCCATCACTGTCTCGCTCTTCCCCGAAGGCCGCGGGACGAAGATGCAGTTCGAGCATTCTGGTTTGATTCACAAGTCCAGTCACGACTACGAAAGCGGTTGGCGCAGCACTTTCGCGAAGATCGAGAAAGTCCTTGCGAGCCGTACGTAGTCGTGGAAGTACGCGCTGTTTAGCAACATCAATCAAGGCACATCCAATGCGAAAGCTCATTCTCCAGATGATGACGACCCTAAATGGCCGGCTGGATGATCCCATGGACTGGGTACACGGCGTTGCGGAAGATCAATACACGGACATTGATCGGCTCTATGCGGGATACGACACGGTGCTCGTCGGACGTACCACGTATGAAGAAATGGCCGCGTATTGGCCGACGGCTCTCGCTGAAAGCGAAGGCACCGAAACGAACCGCCGCATGGCGCACAAGATGCACGAATATCGAAAGCTCGTGTTCTCAAGGTCGGCACGAGATGCGATCACGGATTGGAACAACACTGAGCGCATCGTGGCAGCTGACGACAATGAGCTGGCCGCTTACCTTACGAATCTCAAACAGAAGCAAGGAGCGGACATTATCCTGTCCGGCGGATCGAGCTTCGCTCGATCGGTCATTGCCCTCGATCTCGTGGATGAATTCCACTTCTTCGTCTATCCGATCGTCTCTCCCGGCACGCCTTGGTTCTCGCCCTTGACCGAGTCGTTCAACTTGCAGCTAGTCGGTGCGAAGAGCTACAGCAACGGCGTGGTTCACGTTCACTACGCTCCAGCCAAAGTTGCAGAGAACGTGAAGCGAACGAATTTTTCGGAGTTGCTGTAGCGACTAACAGCGACTTGCATCTATTGGCCACCAGGGTCCGCGGCATCGGAGTTCTTCTTACCTTGAATATCGCGAGTGACTTCCGCGATATGTTCTTGCGGTGGCGGAATCGGATTTATACCAGCGGCCGGCAGGCCTATTGCCCAGCCCAGTACCGATGCACCTTTCGAGCCTCGTTTAGCCCAGCCGATTAGCCGGACAACTATCCAAACCGACACGAAGGCTAAAGCGGCTGAAGTCAAAATCCACACTATCCCGCCCATGGATACATCTCCCTAGCTAACGGACGAGCGGGATGTGGTGACGCACAAGACCGCCTTCAAGACCTGGCTGGGCATCGATATCAGGACGAATCCAAATCTCAAGTTCATCGAGCGCGGCGACCCGTTCCCCTAGCGCGTCGAAACGAAACTACCAGCCTTGACTCTCCTGCTACGTCAGACTTTAGCTTGTGCATCATTGGTCTGAGTGCTCAGCAATGCTGCGTATCGGCGATTTCTCGCGTCTAGCACGCGTCACGATCAAAACACTGCATCATTACGATGAAGCGGGATTGCTGCGTCCCTCCCATGTCGATCGGCAGACCGGCTACCGCTACTACACCGCGGCCCAGCTGGCACTTCTTCAGCGCATCCTATTGTTGAAAGATGTCGGATTCTCGCTCGAGGAAATTCGTTGTGTGCTTGCAAGACAGATGAGCCACAGCGATTTTTCGGCACTGCTCGATCAGCATCGTCAGCATCTTCAGAGCACCATTGCCGAGGATCAGTTTCGACTCAAACGTCTAGATGCGTTGCGAGAGGCTTCGCTCACTGAACCTATCGCCGAACTCGCGGCAGTGGTTCTGCGCGAGATCCCGGCGATCGACGTGTATTCGATCCGTGAGCGAGTACCGACGTTGCACGGCCATGTAACCGCTATGTTCGAGGCGGCAGAATCGACAGTTGCGCAGCATCGCGCGCGAGCGGATGTCAGTCCGTTCTTGGTGCTTCACGACGGCGAGTATCGCGAGCATGACATCGACGTCGAGGCCTGCATTCCAGTAAAGATCACGACCCGAGACCTACCGGTGCGTCGACTTGCCGGTGCTACTCAAGCCGGGTGTGTGACGTATCGCGGTAGTTATCAGCAAACACCCCGACTCCACGCCGCCATGCTGCAATGGCTAGAGCGCAGTGGATTCCAGATTTCCGGTCCGCTGCGCGAGGTCTATCACCGCTATGGCGCGGATCAAATTGACTACTCCCTGCCTGCGCACGCAGTCGTGACGTCGAGCTCGCAGTACGTGACCGAACTGCAAACACCGGTCGTGGCAAATCCCTGAAGGTCGGAGCAACGCATGAGCCCTCGAACTCCTGTCGCGATGATCTGCCTCCTCGCGCTGCTATGTATCGGCACCAAGACGTCGGCAGCTGATGGCAACGCGAAGGAGAGTCACCCAGGTATTGAGACGTCATACGGCACGCTCGCGCTTCGCGATGGCGTGAAGCTGCGAACAATCGTGACAAAGCCCGATAGAGCAGCAGGCAAGCTGCCCGCCATCCTGTTCGTTCAGTGGCTTTCGTGCGATACCGTTGCCATTTCTTCGAATCCGCGCGATGGCTGGTCTGCCATGCTCAGGCGCATCGTTCGCGAATCTGATGCATTGGTTTGGAGAACCGAGAAACGGGGCGTCGGCAGCAGCGAAGGCAGCTGCAGTACCATGGACTACGAAACCGAGCTCGCCGACCACCGAGAAGCACTGAACGCGCTGATTGCTCGTCCTGACGTGGATCGTGAGCGTATCGTTCTATTCGGCGGCAGCATCGGCGGGACCTATGTGCCGTTGCTCGCCGCCCAGGCGAATGTCGCGGGAGTATTAGTCTGGGGCGCTGGCGCAACGACGTGGGCCGAGCGCATGATGAAGTTCGAACGCAATGCTCTGGAGCTTCGGATGTCGCAGCCTGAGCAACTCGCCGATGCGATGTCTTCGCGCTTCAGATTCTTTGAGCGTTACCTGCTCGAGGCGCAAACCCCCACGCAGATCTCTACTGAAGATCCGACGTTAGACGCGGTATGGGGCCAGATCGTCGGCACATCCGCCGACGCACACTACGGCCGTCCGTTTGCCTTTCACCAGCAAGCTCAGCGCGCGAACTGGTCCGGCGCATGGTCCAGCGTTACTGCTCCGGTAATGGTTGCCTATGGCGAATACGATTGGTTCGAATCCGCCGATGCAGCGTCATTGATCACACGAATCACGAATGCCAAATCGCCAGGTCGAGGCACCTTTCAACTCGTGCCGGGGATGAACCATCATTTCGAACTGTTTCCAAACGGGATCGATGCGTTCCTCGAGAAGAACGGTCGCGTCGATCCAGATCCGGCAGTGACGCCGATGCTTCAGTGGCTGAAGGAAGTGCTTGGCACTTGACGCACTGCCTGGACAACGGCGGAGATCGCCTTAACGCGCGTGCATCTTCGCACATCGCGCGCGAGGGAGTCCCATCGCGCCAAGCATTAGTGCGCCTCATCCTTTATTTCTGCGAGCGGATCATGGAACGCTCATGATCCTTCGCCTCGATCGATTGCTCGATTCTTACGTTCTTCAGCTTCCTGCTCGATTTGCGATTGAGGCGGCGGCGGTGGCATTCGGCCGCTACTCAGAAAAAGCAGTGCCCATGCAAACCCACCTGCAGAGGGCTTCTTTCGCTTCCGTGTCGAACGTCGTGTCCCGAACCAAACCGCGACGATCAGAGCAATGCAGCCAAGCGCCACGGCTGATATGAGGATCTGCGCGTCCACTTACTTAGGGCCGACGCACGCGAAGCGGCGTCGGCTCGAATGAATCGTGACGCCATCTGCGTATGACCATGATTGTGCCGAGCACAATCAGCAAACCTGCGAGGATGTGACAGGAATAGATGAAGTTAAACTCCGTTACCCGCGACGAGTCCTCCAGAGTGCGCATGTGAGAGAAGGGCATTTTGCCCATGAGAAACGATGGCCTGATGGCCTGAATAACGCGCGCGACAAAATTGAGGATGCAACCGATGGCAACAACCAGAAATCCGGCTGACTGTAAGCGGCGGTACGCAAACAACAGCAGTGTCATCAGTGCGATGGCTGAGGCGTACGAGACAAGCTGCGAAATAGCGATAAAACTGGCGGTAACTGTGTACATGCGCAACGTCACGATCGAGGCGCGCGTTGCTTTGAACGCGTCGCATCCAAGAACCTAGTTACTGAATCAGCCCCGCAAAGAATTCAGGCCTCGCCGCGATGCACAGGGCGATCATGCCCCCGATGACCAAACCCAGCAGCGTGCCCGCAGCGACCCCGCGCCAAAGCATCTTCTGCTCACCCTTAGTCATTTCACACCTCCCAAAGTTACGCATCTAAACGTTATCGCAGTTCCGTGTCCATGTCTCTTGATCTCTGATAAGGAAATCACGATGCCCATGAAAAAACCAGCTGTTCAAGCACAAACTGAGGGGAACATGAAGCGCTTTCGCGGCTGCCCCCTCCCTGCCCCGTAAAACGGGGGAGCGAATCTTCCTTGACTTCGTTGCCCAGTGGCACCGCGTTGACAACACTTGCGCCCGTAGGCAAGCGCGCGTAGCCATTCTACGAACCGTTTGCGGCGCTCCCCGGCCGGCTGCCTGCGCGGGAACGACGGAACAGCTATGCTTCCATCATTCTCCGCAGTCGCACCGAAGGAACCCCACGTGCCAGCGATTCCCTCGAACGTCCGCTCATTGATCCTGCGGATCACACCACAGCAAGTAATGCTGGCGGCACTGCTCTGCGTTCTGAGCTTCGGTTGGGCGAACCCCGCCGCAGCCCGGACGTTGCACTGGCCATCTTTAACCGTGGATCTGCGGATCGATGAAGAGGGGTTGCTGCGCATCACCGAGCGGCACGAGATGATGTTTGACGGCGACTGGAATGGCGGAGAACGCACGTTTCAGTTGAGATCGTGGCAAGACCTCGAGCTGGTTTCGGTTAGCGAGATCCTGCCGGACAGCGGTACGCGAGTGGATCTCGTCGACGGCGATCTGGATGCGGTGAATGAGTTCAGGCTATCCGATCAGACGCTGCGATGGCGCAACCGTCTTCCATCAGATCCTCCGTTCGCGAATACGCTGAAGACGTACGAGATCGTTTACACGATCGAAGGCGCGCTGCTTGGGCAAAACGACGCCAATATCTATCGCCTAGATCACGATCTCGCGTTTCCCGATCGGAACGGTGTGATCGAACGTTTCGAAGCAACCATCGAGCTGGCGCCAGCCTGGCAAGCCGCGGATCTGCCGCCGCGAATCGAACGTCAGACCCTTGCGCCCGGCCAGAGTGTGTTCGTGACGGCAGCACTCGAGTATGTCGGCGGAGGCAAACCGTCTGCTGCAGTCGATGCGCCGGAAGTCGGCTCGACCTCCTCGTACCCCATGTTGCGTTACGTGTCCATCGCGCTCGTGATTGCGCTCGCGCTGCTCTTCATACTCAACTGGCTTCGCAATGAACGCGCTTTGGGAAGATTCGAGCCTCCGATCTCGCTAGACAACGTCGATGAGTCGTGGCTTGCGGCGAATGTGTTCAACATGAGGGCGGAGGTGATCGGTTCGGTATGGGACCGCAAGACCTCTTCTGCGGAAGTCGCCGGATTGATTGCCCGGCTAGTTCAGGAAGGTAAATTGTCGAGTACGGTAACGCGATCAGGTTGGGGCCTCTTCAAGCGCGATAACCTTCACTTGAAACTCTTGCGCCCGCGAGAGGATTTCGTGTCGTATGAACGCCGATTGATCGATCGCCTGTTCTTCGATGACTCCGATTCGGTCGATACCGATGCAATTCGTGAACACTACAAGAAGACAGGCTTCCACCCGGCAGGACTGATCGAAGCTCCCATCAAGAGGATGGTGCCCTCGGTTTTCAAATCACGATCTTCAGTTCCAGGATGGCGCAAGTGGATGACTGCTGGATTTCTGCTGACAGGGACCGTCTTGATGGTGGTGAGTTGGATACGTTCGCCGGACGCCGCGTTCCCGAGCGTTATGGCCCTTGGGGCACTAACCGTGCTCTATGTGATCGGCTCGCTCTACGCGTATAGCTATAGCGAGCACGTCCTCGATACTCGGCGGCGAGCCTTTCGCGCATTCATCGTACCTGTCTTCATTGCGCTAGGACTTGCGTGGATGCTGCTCGGCCGCCAAATACCGCTTGTGACTTTGCAGCTGCTGGCAATGCCCGTGCTCGTCTTGGGAGTCTTGAACAGCATTTTCAATACTATGCATTGCCGACAGACACCCAAAGGCTTGCAACTACGCAAGGCGTTGGCTACCGCTCGCAGGTATCTCGAACGTGAGCTCGCATCAGAGCATCCAACCTTGAGAGATGAATGGTTCCCCTATTTACTCGCGTTCGGTCTGGGCCCGAACGTCGATCGTTGGTTCAAGTCTTTCGGTGCCAACACCGGCGCGCACTCTCATTTCGGGACCACTTCGGGTTCGTCGTCTGCGGGAAGCACATCGATTGGCTCCTCATCATGGACCGGTGGCGGCGGCACGTTTGGCGGCGCCGGCGCAAGCGGCTCATGGGCCAGCGCCGTGACGAGCGTTGCTGCAGGTGTAGCGACACCTAGCTCCAGTGGTGGATCTGGTGGCGGATCTAGTGGCGGAGGGGGTGGTGGCAGTTCGGGTGGCGGCGGAGGCGGTGGTTGGTAAAAGATCCCGTAACCTAACGGCGTAAGTCTGGAGGATGTAGTGCGCGCAGCTGCCCCTAAATTCTTGAGCCTCCTGTTTACCGCATTCACGCTGGTTCCCGCGGGTGCGCACTTGATGGAGCTCGCGAATAAAATCGATGTGCCGGCCGAGAGCTATCTAACAATGCAGCAGATCTATCGCGGCTGGTCTCTGTCTGCGATCTTGGTAGTCGGCGCACTGCTCTCGACGCTTTGGTTGGTACTGACTTTACGAAGGCAGCGCGGCGGCATCGCAGCGCTGATCGCGTTCGTGTCGATTGTCGGAACGCAGATTGTCTTCTGGATGTTTACGTTTCCCATGAACGCTGCCACGAACGATTGGACAATGCTGCCGGCAGGCTGGGAAGCAATGCGCACGCAGTGGGAGTACTCCCACGCAGCGAGCGCAGGGCTGAACCTCGTCGCGTTCGTTTCGACGATTGTTGCGGTATTACGATCAGGCTCTTCATCGAGCTAGAGCTGACTCGCATTAGTAGCGCTTCGCCGATTTGACGACGAGCGACCAAGGATCTTCTTCCAAGAGAGCGCGTTCACGCTCGAAAGATGATGCTGGCCAGCAGCAGCGACAGTGCAGCTAGGAGAGGAGTTTTGGGAGCCACAAGCCCAGAACTCTCATGAATACAGCATCCTGCGGCTACCACAGCTTGAGCGCCGATGAGAGGCCTGTAACAGAGCGCGAATTCACTATCTATGCGCACATTCGGAGCGCATACTGCCCTCGCCTTTTGTCCACGGAGATCCCGTTGCCCGCTTCGCGAATCAAGCTTGTTTTTGCATCGATGCTATTGTTCCTTGGCGCCGCGCCTTTAGGCTACGCGCAAAACGCGGCGACCTCGATTCCGGAGAACGCCAGGGCAGTGAGTTACGGCAGCGGATGGGAGTGTGCGCGCGGTTATGAAAACGTCGAAGGAAAATGCGTTGAAGTAACCGTACCTAGGAACGCCCACCTGGTTTCATACGGCTCCTCTTGGAATTGCAATCGCGGCTATCGCAGAGCGGGCGAAGCCTGCGTCGAAGTCATCGTGCCAGCGAACGCGTACTTGACGGAGTCCGCGTACGACCGCGGTTGGCGCTGCAAACCAGGTTATCGTGAAGCGAACGAATCTTGCTCGCGTGTCAACGTACCGGCACACGCCTACTTAGTAGATTCCAATTACGGCTCGGGGTGGGAATGCGAACGCGGATACCGCGAGTCAGGTGCGACCTGCGCTCTCGTTGAGGTACCGCAGAACGGCTATCTCCTTCGAAACGGGCGAGATTTCAAGTGCGAGCACGGCTTCGCACGAGTGAATGACAAGTGCGTCGCGATCGCCGTACCGCAGAACGCTTATCTCAACGATGCCGGCAGCGACTGGCGTTGCGAGCGGGGCTTCTCCAAGGGAGGGTCGGGCTGCGTGGCGCTCAACGTTCCGGCGAACGCGTTTCTCAACCATTCCGGCGAGGATTGGGTGTGCGAGCGCGGATTCCGAAGAGACGACCTGGCATGCGTGAACGTGCAGTAACTTCGCCCTGTGGCTCATCGCAGCACATGAAATGAGTGTTAGCAGGCCCTTAGCTTCCAGTGCTTCGCGCGCTCGCATGCGCCGCCTGTTCAACTTGGTGTCCGACACGCACACGCAGGATGATGAGGATAGCAATCAGACACTCGGCATGCGCCAAAGTGATGAAACCGCGGTCAACATCCGCACTACTGTTACTTCAGCGAGAATACAAACGCGCCGCCGTAGCAATACTGGATGAATTCTTTGACGATGCTGATGAGAGAATCGCGCGGCGCGTCCGTTGCCACGCGTGTTTTGAGGAATTCATCGAGACGCGGAGAAGCAATCGCCGCCTGAAGAGCATTAGCCCAAGCGATTGCATCATGCGCTTCGATATGTTTGAGGTCCTGACTGTCGCCCGGTTGATAGTCATGTCCGGCGGGGGCATCGAACTTCTTGGAGGGATGCGGGACATAGGTGCTGCCGTGCGGCGCCCATCCGAACTCCTCGCCGAGCTCTTGTAGCAGGTCCCAGACGAGCAGCGAACAAGCGAATCGGTCGCGCCCCTTGGCTTCGGCCGCATCTCGAACCATCTCAACGGTGGAGCTCATCTGAATTTATTCACTCACTGATACACAAGTTCATGATCGGTCGTCCGACTGCCAATCTCAGCGCGCGCTTGAGGGCCCGCGCAAAACTCTAGCTTCACAAGCTCATTCGGTGGCATCGATCGCGCTGATTAACTCGCCGCGTCGCATGCCGCTCCTCCCACAAGCTTTGACAGACACCTTGATTTGCCACTGGTCTGGCTGACCATTGTGCTTGCAGTGACCCTTGCGCTGCAATTCACAATGACATTGCGTCGCGAGCGATCAGCGGTAAATACTTCCGGCATGCGAACCGTAACCGCCACCCGCTATGTCGCGCCCCTACGCGAGGGCGGCTCCCTGCCCGCGATCGTTGAAGCCGACGATGCCGGCATGTATGTGCTCAAGTTTCGAGGCGCCGGCCAGGGGCCCAAAGTACTGATCGCCGAGCTGATCGCCGGTGAGATCGCCCGAAGCGTAGCCTTGCCGGTGCCCGAGTTGGTGTTCATCGAACTGGACGCCGACCTTGGCCGAACCGAGCCGGATACTGAGATTCAGGATCTGATCAAGGCGAGCGATGGGTTGAATATCGGCCTGGATTACTTGCCTGGGGCAGTCATGTTCGACCCGATCGCGGAAAAACCCGAAGCGCAGCTCGCTTCGCGAATCGTCTGGTTCGATGCATACCTCACTAATGTCGACCGCACGGTTCGCAACACGAATATGCTCGTCTGGCATCGACAGCTCCAGCTCATTGATCACGGAGCAGCGCTGTACTTCCATCATAGTTGGGACAACTATCGGGAGCGCAGCGCCGACCCGTTCGTGGCAATCAAGGATCACGTGTTGTTGCCCTTCGCATCGATGCTCGAGGCCGCGGACGAATACATGACGCAGAAGATCACACCCGAGCTGGTGCGAGGCATCGTCTCTCTCGTGCCGGATGTCTGGCTGGAAGCTGACGCTCATTTCGCGCAACCCCACCAATATCGCGAGGCATATATCGAGTACCTCGTGCGCCGGCTCGAACTATCGAAGACATTCGTGCAGGAGGCCATCCGTGCGCGATCATAGCCACTACGATTACGCCGTCGTGCGTGTGGTCCCGCGCGTCGAGCGGGAAGAGTTCGTCAACGTCGGCGTCATCGTGTCATGCCCCGACAAGAATTTTCTCGATGCGAAAATCTTCATAGACGAACACCGGCTGCGTGCGCTCGATCCGACACTGGATATCGCTGCGATCCGCGCTCACACCGACAGCATTCGTGCGATTTGTGCCGGCGGCGAGAAGGCAGGCCCGTTAGGCCGCCTCTCTCAGCGGGAGCGCTTTCATTGGATGGTGGCGCCGCGAAGCACGATCATTCAAACCTCACCCGCACATGCGGGCAAGTGCGACGATCCGGAAAAATTGATCGAACACCTGTTGCAGAAGATGGTCCTGCCCCAAGCCGTTAGATAACGTTCGAAAGGAACGAGAGAGTCGCGTTGGAGTCAAACGCTCAGCGAACCCAAGCCATGCCATCTGGATTGTTACCGGTTTGGATCGTTCTTTGGACGCTCATCGTCTTCAGATCGACGACCGCAATTCGATTGTCGCCCGAGACAGCGACATAAGCACGCGTGCCTTCCGGCTCGATCAAGATGCCGGTTGGCGAGCGCCCCACGCTCAAATGCGTACGTTCCGCGCGCTGGCGTACATCGATGATCACGAGCTCGCCACTGCCGAGATCGGACACGAGCACGTGCTTCCCATCAGGCGTGAACTTCAAACGATTCGACCGCTTGGTCTCGATGTCGAAGGTATGGACCACCTTCTTCGTGGACGTATCGATGATGGAAATTCCGCCGTCTCCGGAATGCGCCGTCCACAACTCGCGGCCATCGGGTGATTCGTCCAGCCCTTCGGGTCCTTGGCCGACGGCGACCAATGTTTGGTGCCACTGATTGTTCGCACCGCGTTCGAGCACGCCAATGCTGTTGGATCCCATGTTACTGGTAAACAGCTTCGTGCCATCACGCGAGGCAAGAATCATGTGCGTGCGCTCTTGTTTCGTATCGAACGTCCAATCGACTGTCCCAGTCTTCGAGTTGTAGCGCCCCACGCTGCGACTGTCTTCGATAGTGAAGTACAGGTAGCCTTTCGAAGATGACAGACCGTGTGGACGGCGCAGTTCTTTCAAATCGACGCGCTGGCGCTCCGCCCGTTTATCGACCTCGATGACCGAGAGAGTTTTGCCAGCGACGCTCCCGCCGTAGTTACTTACGAATGCGAGCTGATTGTCGCTGGACAGCTCGATCTCATGCGGTCCATCCCCGGTTGCGATAGTGACGCTCGTCTTGCCCGATTCTGGATCGATGAAGGCAAGGGTCGAATCGCCCTTGTTCAATACTAGCAATTGCGCAGCGATGCTCGATAAAGGCGTAGCAGCGGCGATCGCCGCGACGATGACATTGAGCAGTTTCACGTAAGTCGCCTCGTAGACAAGCGCATCGACACCCAGCTTGTTAGTGTTGAGAACAAGTTGCCAGCGCTATTGCATAGCTCTACACAAGCGCGAGGTCCTCGGGTGCGAGACTGCTGCTCCTGTGCGGGCGGTTTCCTACCTATGCCGCGGCGCGGCGGAGGGATCTTCGCGCTCCAATAAGCCGTTATATCCACTGAGATGATGGAGGTACAGCATGAACAAAGACATCGCCAAAGGTAATTTTAGTCAGATCAAGGGAAAGCTAAAACAACAGTGGGGCAAGCTAACGGATGATGAAATCGATCAGATGGAAGGCAACGTCGAGATTCTCGCCGGCAAGCTCCAAGAGCGTTATGGGTGGAACCGTGAGGAAGCAGAGCGTCAAGCAAACGACTTTCGCACGCGGAACAATTGGCAATAGTACAGTCCAGACAGAAGCGTCCGCTCTTTTCCTTCCCTCTTTCTCAGCTGAGAAAGAGGGAAAGGTCAAGGGCCCTAGGTTCTCGATGAAGCTATCCTCTTTCGTCTAGCGCAAATGACATCCGAAAAGTAAGACGGAGTTAAGACGGATAAGTCCGCTAGACAGATCAGTCCGCTAGACAGATCACCGATCGATCTTATGGGTTCCTATGTTTGAAAGTCGTATTCCGGACAGGGAATACGCCATCGAAGACCATGGGAACGCCTTTGCCCTTCAGCACAGTTCCTGATCCGCCGCGCACTGCGTGTAGATGAAGGTGAGGCTCAGTGGTGTTGCCTGAATTGCCAACTCGGCCCACTAGCTGCCCTGCTTTCACTGCATCGCCGGCAGTAACCTGTACGGAGCCGCGCTGCATATGCGCGATCAGGACTTTCACGCCGTTGCATGCGATTACGATATGGTTGCCTGCGACTCTTTCGCGATCCGTTGCCGGAGGTATGTGATCGGGTAGATCGTTCACCGCCGCCTCGACTCGACCGTCGCAAGGACTGACAATCGCATCGCCGAAGATCTCGTACCGCGAAAGCTCTTTCGGATAGAAGCTCCCGGCCCTAGTACCTAGAGAATTCAGTTCCACGACGTCCAATGCGTAACGCTGCGAATCATAGACATTGTGATAGTTGATAACGGGACTGTTGCCGCCATGCCCGACGTAGTACCAGCCCGATGCGAGGGGAAACTGGAGACTCACCGGCGCCTCGGAATAGAACCATCCGCGAGCTGCCCACGAGAAGAACCCGCCGAAAATGACGAGAAGGACTGCGTGCAGGGCATAGCTGTACCACCAACCGCGCTCTCCCGTTATGACGAGCGGCCGGGATCTGACACGTAATCCGGATCTTAGAAGAGCCGCCAAGTAGAGCAACCCGAACGCACAGCGAGCGTAGTAGCTCAAGAGGTCCCAACGACCCGTCGCCGCGACATAGGCGAGGAACGCGCCGGCAACGAGACATTTCAAACTCCAACTGAGGATGTCGCGCTCGCCTGCTTTCCATACACTCGCGATAAAATACAGCGGAAGAAGCAGCAGGGTCGTGAATTGCAGAATGTATTGCACGATAGATTCCTATAGGTGCTCGCGAGATCCTTCGCGATCGAGCAAAGATAGTTGAAGCCGCCGCAACCTTTCAAAGCAATAGCGACGTCATAGGCTGGACACCATCCGCTGGTGAGACGCATTTCGAATGTTCCCTCAATCAATAATGAGAACGACCCAGTGACAAGCGGAGAAATGACCAGTACCAACCCCGCACAGCAACTAACGGCGCTGACGGGTATACGCTTTTTTGCCGTGTTTCATATCTTTCTGCACCATCTCTGGTCCACTCGTTACGAGACGGATCTGACCAAGGGACAGTTCGCCGGCATGTATGAGCAGCTCGATGCACTCCCTGCATGGCTCAACAATATCTTGGCCCACGGCTATCTCTCGACGAGCTTCTTCTTCCTGTTGTCCGGGTTCATCCTGGCCTATCTCTATTGGACGCCGGGCGGCGAACTTGCGCTGACTAGGAAGGTCTTCTGGTGGTCTCGATTCTCTCGAGTCTATCCGGCCCACTTAATCGTGCTTGCCCTAACGCTCGTCCTTACGCTTCCACGGTTTTTCTTCGATCCGCAAGCGCCCTCGATACCGTTGGCCATCGCCAGTGCCCTCAGCACGGCGACGCTGACACATGCCTGGGTGCCTCCTTTCGTACCGATCTTCAGTTGGCCGACCTGGGCGCTCTCAGCGATCGTGTTTCTCTACTTGCTGATGCCTTGGCTCATGCGATGGCTGGCTCGCTTGACTCGCACGCAAATGATCGCACTCATAGCTGCCATGCCACTGATTTCGCTGCTGCCGACGCTAGTGTTCTTGCAATTCATTCCTGACGGCGGGGAGCACAACATCCACTGGCAGATATTCATTGGCAGCACGCCGCTGTTCTGGGTACCGCACTTCGCTGCGGGCATGCTCGTCTCGAGGATTTTCGGCATTAGCCGCTTCGAGCACGCTTGGCGGGAAAAACCGAAGCGCTGGTGGGCGTTCGGAGACCTCGCCTTGATTGCTCTCATAGCAATATCCATCACCGATCCGCAGGAACTGCCGATCAGACATGTTCTGCGGCACGGCTTACTGATGCCGCTGTACTTGCTCGTGATTCATGACTTCGCGCTCGGCCGAGGATTCTTCGCACGTCTGTTCTCGATGCGCGGCATGGATTTTCTCGGGCAGCTTTCTTTCTCGATCTTCATCTGGCAGAACTTACTGATGATGATCAGCTTCATCGTGGTATTCACGAATCCCGCAGGTGCCCCAGCCGCTATATGGATTGCGCTGATCGGGCTGCTGGCGATCTCGATATTGAGTACTCGTTTCATCGAGAAACCCCTTGCGGCTCGGTTGCGCGGACGCATGCTCGAGCGCCAATCTGTGCCGGGCCCCGCGGCAGCAGGAGTTTCACAAGGTGTTTAGATTATTCCGCCGAACAGTACGGGGTTCATGTCCATTGCAACTTACCTTTTGTTAGGACTCGTTGGCGGGGGCTGCCTGATCGCGTTCGCGCGGCGCCAACGCGATGGAGGGCGCCGGGTATTCGGAGTCGGGCTCATCGTGGTGGCTCTCATATATATGGGGTTCGCGCTTCGATCCGATCCTTTGT
>JAICPY010000198.1 GCA_025929585.1 Steroidobacter sp. | reverse complement strand
GGCGGCGGTTGGTACGAGACCGACTTCAAGTCGGAAGAGGAAAAGAAGCGCAATCTGGCTGAGAGAGAGGAGCCGGCGGAGAGCAAGGCAGAAGAGGCGAAGGAGGCAAAACCTGAAGCCAAGGAAGCGAAACCCGTAGAGGCGAAATCTAAGGCCGCTAAGGCTGCGGCAAGCTCCAAGTCCGCGGCGAAAGCCAAGCCCAAGGCGGCATCGAAGGCGCCAGTAAAAGCCAAGAGCAAGGCGAAGGCCAAACCCGCACCGAAAAAGAAAAAGTAGGGTGGGTGGCGACCGGCTCTTCGGTCCGGTCTTGCGAACCTGAATCTATCAGGCTGCTTGCTGCCATGGGGGTGCCTTCCGTAACATCGCGCGCCTGCGGAGCAGGCTGTAGACGCTAGGTCGTAGGCTCGAGCCTGATGGCGCGTTACGCCCCATGAGGCTGTAGTCTGTGCACCAGACTGTAGCCAGGGAATTTAAGCCTCCCCTTGTGTTCGTACCCACCAGTTTACAGCCCACAGTTTACAGCCTAGAGCCTACAGCCCTTCTCATGCGTTCCCATTACTGCGGTCAAGTCAACGAATCTCTCATCGGCCAGGACGTCAGTGTCGCAGGCTGGGTGCATCGCCGGCGCGATCACGGCGGCGTCATCTTCGTCGACCTGCGCGATCGCGAAGGTCTGCTGCAGATCGTCTTCGATCCCGATGCGAAGGAAGTGTTCACGAACGCTGAGCGATTGCGCGGTGAGTTCTGCGTGCGCATTACCGGCAAGGTTCGATCGCGTCCCTCCGGTACGGCCAACGCGACGTTGGCTTCGGGCCAAGTCGAGGTCCTTGCACGTGAACTTGAGATCCTGAGCCGAGCCGAGACGCCCCCGTTTCATCACGATGAAACGACGAACGAGGAATTACGCCTCAAGTACCGCTATTTGGATCTGCGCCGGGACGTCATGCAAAAGCGGATTCGCCTGCGCCATCAGGTGACGCGTGCGATGCGTACGTATCTGGACGATCACGGCTTCATCGATATCGAAACACCGATGTTGACGAAAGCGACTCCGGAAGGTGCTCGCGATTACTTGGTTCCCAGCCGTACGCATCCAGGTCAGTTCTTCGCGTTGCCGCAGTCGCCGCAGCTCTTCAAACAGCTACTCATGATGAGCGGCATGGATCGCTACTACCAGATCGTGCGCTGCTTCCGTGATGAGGACTTGCGCGCCGAGCGTCAACCGGAATTCACTCAGCTCGATATCGAGACTTCCTTCATGAGTGAAGAGCAGATCATGCAGCTCATGGAAGAGTTGATTCGCTTCATCTTCAAGGAAGTCCTCGGCGATGAGTTGCCGCGGCCCTTCCCCCGCATCAGCTACGCCGAAGCGATGCGCCGTTACGGTTCCGACAAGCCGGATTTGCGCATCGCCCTGGAGTTGGTCGATGTTGCCGATCTCGTTCGAGGCTGCGAGTTCAAAGTGTTCTCGGGTCCCGCATCGAACCCGAACGGACGTGTTGCCGCGCTGCGAGTCCCGAAGGGTGGGACCACGCTTTCTCGGAAAGAGATCGACGACTACACGGCTTACGTGTCGCGCTTTGGCGCGAAAGGTCTCGCGTACGTCAAGGTCAATGAGACGGCGAAGGGTCGCGATGGACTGCAGTCGCCAATCCTGAAGTTCCTAAGCGATGAGGCAGTACAGGGCATCTTGTCGCGAACGGGTGCCGAAGATGGCGATCTCATCTTTTTCGGCGCTGACAGCGCGAAGGTGGTGAACGATGCGCTCGGTGCGCTGCGTCTGAAAGTCGGTCACGACATGAAGGTCACGCAGACCGGTTGGCGTCCGCTATGGGTCGTCGACTTCCCGATGTTCGAATACGACGTGGACGCGAAGCGCTGGGCGGCGTTGCACCATCCCTTTACCTCTCCGCGCGATGAGGATCCCGCGGCGCTGCGAGCCGATCCTGCGAACGCTATTTCGAAGGCGTACGACATGGTGCTGAACGGTTCGGAAATCGGCGGCGGTTCCGTTCGTATCCACAGACAAGAAATGCAGTCGACCGTGTTCGATCTGCTCGGCATCACGCCCGAAGAGGCGCAATTGAAGTTCGGATTCTTGTTGGAAGCATTGAAGTACGGCACGCCGCCGCACGGGGGAATCGCATTCGGCCTCGATCGCATCGTGATGTTCATGGCAGGCACCGACAGTATCCGCGACGTCATCGCGTTCCCGAAGACCCAGACCGCTGCGGACTTGCTCACGAACGCGCCGACTCCGGTTTCAGAGGAGCAGCTCAAGGAGCTGCACATCCGCGTGAAGATGCCGGTGAAGGTAGCCGACTAGGTCGGCGCGGACGCTGCAGTCGCAGCGCTCGCATAAAGTCTAGGCGTGTAAGGTGTAAGGCAAGAGTCGATCCGGTTCTTAGCGTTACACGCTCTACACCTCTACACCATTTTCACCCCAATCCTCTCCAATACTTCCTTCGGCGGTCCTTCGTACTTGGCTAACGGCACGTTGCCGACATAGCCGATGTCCTTCATTCCTTGTGGAGTCGTGTAATAGCCTGCAGCCACAAGTTGTTTAAAGCGCTGGAAAAACGCAGTCGGGCGCTCGAAACCTTGTTTGGCTTGCACGCTCGCAAGGTCATCACAGATGCTCGCGATCTGTCGCGCGGTCAGATCGGTAAAGGGTTTTTTGAAGCGTCGTTGCGCTTCTTCTTCGAGCGACGTAAGGCCTTCCAGGATCTGTTCACGATCCGCTGACATCTGCGGATAGGGTGCGCTGATCCATTCGTCGATGAATTCGACGACGCCGAGCTTGGAAGCCGCCGGAAATTCACCCTCCGCCGGAAGGATTGTGTCGCTCAAAGTTGCGACGGTTCGACGTTGTGCGGCACCTAGCGTCAACGGCCAAAGCTGTCCTGGCGTATATGCCTTCAACAGATCGGGATCTTTGCCGTAGCCTTTCGCTGCAACTGTCTTCGCAATTTCATCTGCAATCGATTCGGGCATTTGCAATGCGGCGGCCGCTGCAAGCACCCACTTGAGAGCAGTGCGGCGGTCGAATTGGATGGGGTTGTTCGATGTCATATTGCTTAGCCGACACTATGCAGCCAAAGTAAGCCTTCGCCCGCTCTTGCCATCCGCCATCCGCCATCCGCGATCCGCTTCTTCATATCTCGCTTCTTTTCATTGCAGCTAGCATGTAATCCGACGCACGCCATGCGTGCGCCATGATCGTGAGCGTCGGATTCTTGTCCGCGTTGGATGGAAACACGGCGCCGTCGGTGAGGAAGAGATTCTTCACGTCCCAGGTTTGGCCCCATTGGTTCGTGACAGAGGATTTCGGATCCGCTCCCATGAGAGCACCGCCGACTTCGTGAATGATGAAGCCACCAGGGCGAATCGCTTTCGCGCCATCGGTTTCGATTTTCGTCAGCACGCGGCCACCCATCGCTTCGATGATGTTTGCGAATGTTTGCTGCATATGAGCGGCCTGACGGGTTTCGTGTTCGGACCACTTCCAGTGAAACCGCAGCACCGGAATTCCCCATTTGTCTTTCTTCGTGGGATCGATTTCGCAATACGAATCTTCGTTCGGAATCATCTCGCCGCGGCCACTCATGCTGATCGTCGAGCCGTAGTAGCGGCGCATCTCTTCTTTGAACTTGCGGCCATATCCTTGCGCATGCTGCGCGAGCCCTGCGGCATAGCCGACCGAAGGCATCGGACGCTGTGCATTGATTTCGATGTGATAGCCCCGGGCGAAGTCGAGCTTGCCCGCGTGCTGCTGCTGATAGAGCCACCAAGGCGAGTACACATGCGAGCCGCCGGCACCGTCGTCGTTGTGCGGCGGCAAACCTTCGAGCAGCGGGATTTGGCCGGCAACACCTGTACCGACCGTGTCCATCAAGTACTTTCCGACGTTGCCGCTGGAGTTGGCGAGACCATCAGGAAATTGTTTTGATTTCGAGTTCAACAGAATGCGCACGGTCTCGCAGGCGCTTGCCGCCAGGACGATGACCCTCGCTTTCGCACGGTGCTCCACACCAGTTAAACGATCGATAAACAGCACACCGCTTGCGCGGCCCTCCTTGTTCGTCGTCACTTCGCGCACCATCGCATTCGTGAGCACATCCAAGTTTCCCGTCGCCAGTGCCGGAGGCAGGTGTACGGTTGGAGATTGATAGTTCGCGCGAATCGAGCAACCACGCCCGCACTCGGTCGCCCAAAAGCACGCGGCGCGGCGTTGCATTTCCGCCGCAAGGATCGACTGAGCTCGAGCATTGCCAGGGTGCAGCAGCTTCGGGATGCGCTTGTGATCCAAGCGCTCGGTGAGCACGGCGCGGTGCATCGCGACGACCGGAACGCCTAGTTGCCTCGCCCGCTGTTGCAGCAATGCCTCGCCCGCGCGTGGCTTGGGTGCAGGCATCAGGCAACCGTCGGGTGAGTTCGGGGTGTTTTCCAGTCCGTCGTTCTCACCGTATACGCCGATCAGCATCTCTACTTTGTCGTAGTACGGCGCGAGGTCTTCATACGTCATCGGCCAATCGAATCCGAGCCCATCGCGCGAGCGTGGCTTGAAGTCATAAGGACCATTGCGTAGTGAAATACGTCCCCAATGATTCGTGCGACCCCCGAGCATGCGAGCACGCCACCACCAGAACTGCCGATCCTTCTGGTCGGATGCGTTCGTATAAGGCTCGTCGGGAACTTGCCAACCACCATCGACAGTTGCGTCGTAGAAGCCGAATTCCTTATCGGCAGTGGAATTGCCACGAAGCGGAGCCTGGTCGTGGGTCTGAAACATAGGCGTTTCAGTTTCGGCAACGTAGTTGCGGCCCGCTTCGAGCATCAGCACTTTCGCGCCGTCCATGGTCAATGTGTACGCAGTTTGTCCGCCTGCGGCGCCGGAGCCGACGACGATCACGTCGTACTCGTCCTGCAGTGATTTCGTTTCGATCAGTGGCATGGTCGACTCGAGAATAAGTGTGGGGCGCGCGAAGTGAGTCGTCTGACTTTAGGGTTTTAGCTTCTGAAGGCTGGCCTCACGAAAATAGACTACATCGCCGTCTCCATGATTCTGCAATCCAATGTAGCCGGCCGTAGGGCGAGGACCCCGATCCGGTTCGCCTGCATCCTTCTTCGCCGGCTGTCCTTCGCCTTCGCGATAGTCGGTCACCAACTCGCCGTTCACATGCACGATGGTACGATCGCCATCGAGCGTGATCTCCATCGTATTCCACTCGCGCACCGCAGGCTTCGATTTCGCTTTAGTGAACGAGTACACCACACCAGTACGGTGATAGTCGTCGTCCGTGTCGTCGATTTGAATTTCATACCCGCGATTCACGGGCATCCACGGTTCGGTAGGTTCTTCGGGAATTCGAATGAACACGCCTGCGTTGCCGGCCTTCTGCGATTCAGGTGTGTGATAGACGATGCGCAGTTTTGCGTTCGAAATCTTCTCCCGCGTGTACCACAACAAGCCGAGTCCGCCTTCGGTTTTGAGCTTGCCATCTTCGATGACGAAACGTCCTGGGCCGACGTGTTCCCAGCCATCGAGGTTGTGGCCGTTGAAGAGAGGTTGCCAGCCGCTGTCGTCCGCTTGCGCGAAGCTTGCGAGCAAGAAAGTGGAAAGAGTGAAGAAAGCAGATTGAAGTCTCCGGTTCATCCTGTGCTCCACGCGTGAGGCTCTTGCCATCCGCGGTTGATTCTTTGTCTATCCCCGTCCGCGGTCCGCCGTCCGTCATTCACTGCGGCTAGGGATGCCCCTTCCTAGGAGGCCCCCACCGTAACCCTCGCCCGCAAGCAGTCTGAGGATGCCCCCACCCTAACCCTCCCCCGCAAGCAGGGGAGGGAATGAAAGGTTGACACGCTCGCTAGCGCTCGCGACTCTTCTGCACGCTGCACGCTGCACGCTGCACGCTGCCCAGCACCGCCTCTTCTCTTTCGCTCCCCCGCTTTCGGGGGAGGGTTAGGGTGGGGGCCTCTTCTCCCGCTTGCGGGTTAGGGAGGAGCCTCTTCCCCCGCTTGCGCGGGAAGTTAGGCTGGGGCCTCCGGGAACATTAGCGCGCCGGCATCCTCCGCTGCGAAGCGCAGCGAGGGCCTCTTCTCGTCGTTACGCTTTCAACGTGCTCAAATAATCGAAG
>JAICPY010000039.1 GCA_025929585.1 Steroidobacter sp. | reverse complement strand
GGTTCGAATCCCTCCCTCTCCGCCATAAATGGAAATGCCCCGCTCGTCGGGGCATTTTTATTGATTGGCATTTTTATTTATGGCGCCGAGGGAGGGCTTGAGAACCCTCGTTCCAGAGTGGTTCGACGAAAATTGCCAGGAGCGATTTTCGGACAGCGATCGCTGGCGCGAGTGCGCGCCGGCCATGGATGGCAAAGGCGCATATCCCTCTCCGCCATAAATGGAAATGCCCCGCTCGTCGGGGCATTTTTATTTATGGCGAGGGGCGGGACTAAGAACCCTCGGTTAGAGGGTTCGACAAAACGGCAGGACAGCCGTTTTGCGCAGCTTCGCTGCCCGAAGGGCGAGGCACAGGGACGTGCCGAGTGTAATCCCTCCCTCACGATCTACTCGATCGCCTCTCTTCGGGCCAATGGGGACACTCCTCATTTCGCAGCGAAATGAGGAGTGTCCCCTTCCGAACCTCCCCTCCCCCGGCCTGTCCAATACGCACCTTTACACCTTGGCCCTCTCACTCCAGACTGAATACCGTGAAAGCCATCGCCACCCTCATCTTGACTGCGGCCTGCGTAGTTTTGGCGGCGCCGCCTGCTGCTATCGCCGATCCCAATGAGCTACCCGATATGGGCAGTCCCGCAGAGGCCATGCTCTCGATGCAGGACGAATACCAGATCGGTCGGATGATCGTGCGCGGCCTGCGCGATTCGGATCAGATTCTCGAAGACCCGGAAGTCACCGAGTACATCCAATCGCTCGGCTACCGGCTCTCGAGTCAAGCAACGGATGGATCGCAGCGCTTCAATTTCTTCATGGCTAAGGAAAACACGATCAACGCGTTCGCGCTGCCGGGCGGGTTCATCGGGGTGAATGCCGGACTGCTGTTGGAGACGAAAAATGAGAGTGAATTGGCGGGTGTCGTAGCGCATGAAATTGCGCACGTAACCCAGCGTCACATCGCCCGCAGCATCGCTGCGCAAAGTAAGAGCAGCTTGGTATCCACCGCCGCCATGCTCGCGGCAATCTTGATCGGGGCGGCAGCAGGAGGCGGTGGTGACGCCGCGATGGCCGGCGTCGCTGCGGCTCAGAGCCTCGCGATCCAGCAACAAATCAGCTTCACCCGTTCGAATGAATCCGAAGCCGATCGAGTCGGGCTCGGCATTCTTGCCAGTGCCGGCTTTGATCCGAATGGAATGCCCGCGTTTTTCGAAACGATGAGCCGTCATGCCGGCGGTCGTGATATCAACATTCCCGAAATGCTACGCACGCATCCCGTGACGAGCGGTCGTATCGCTGAAACGAAGGAACGCGCAGTACAGCTGAGTGTCGATCCTCAGCCGGACAGCATGAGTTACGCCTTGATGAGAGAGCGACTCCGCGTGCTCTCGACGCCCACTGGCGAAGACCCTCGCGAATACTATGCCGCCGTTATTGGAAATGAACCTGATGCAACGCCGGCGCAAGTCTATGGCCGAGGTCTCGCACTGATGATGGCGGGTGAACCGGCGCAGGCGGTCCCGATATTCCAAAGATTGCTCAAAGCCGAGCCGAGCATCACCCAGTACCACACCGCACTGGGGCAAGCTCAACTATTGGCGAACCAGGGCGATGCCTCGCTTGCCACCTTGAAGCGGGCCAGAGAACTCTTCCCGCGAAATGTGTCGGTCACCATTCGCTACGCAGAATCATTGATGCGCTTGGGCGATGCACGTCGTGCACACGAGATCCTCCTCGACCTGTTCAATACGGTACCGCCGACACCTGAACAAGCTCGTTTGACTGCGCTCGCTGCAAACGCCGCCGGCGATGTCGCGGATTCTTACTTCTACATGTCCGAATATCACCTGATGAGCGGCGATCTACCGTTGGCGATGAACCAGTTACAACTTGCTTTGGCCGTTCCCAAGATCAGTGAAGTGCAGCGGGCTCGCTTCGAAGCGCGATTAGAAGAGGTGCAGCAAGCATTGCCGAAACGCGTCGCGCGTCAGCGACAGATGGAAGAGAGTCGTCGTCGCTTCGATTGATATCGCTTGTCTCGACTATTTCCAATCCGAGCATCGGCTAGGCCGCTCGAAACAGTTTTCCCAATGGCCTGCTAGACTAGCGTCCCGATCGCATGGCCTGCTTAGGCGGCCACAAATCATCCCGAGGATTCTTTACATGGTCATGACGCATGGACCACGCGCCTGGTACGCGGCTGCGTTGGTATTCGGTGCGCTGGTTTTGACTGGATGCGCTTCCGCGCCTGGCCGCACGGCGATGGACGATGATCGCTGGGAAAACTTCAACCGCGGTGTCTACAAAGTGAATGACACCGTCGATCGCGCCGCTTTGAAACCCACTGCCAAAGGCTACAAGAAGATCACACCGGGTTGGCTTCGAAGTGGCATCGGGAATTTTTTCTCGAACCTCGAGTACCCGGCTACGATCATCAATCAGTTTCTGCAAGGTAAAGGCGTTACGGGTCTTAAGGACACCGGTCGTTTCTTGCTCAATACGACGTTGGGCATTGCAGGTATCTTTGATGTGGCGACACCCATCGGGCTCGACGCACATGACGAAGATTTCGGCCAGACGCTCGCAGTCTGGGGCGTTAACTCCGGACCCTACCTGACTTTGCCGCTCTTCGGGCCGTCTACGGTGCGCGATGCTCCCTCGCGAGTAATCGATTATTTTTTCGATCCGCTTACCTTTGCTGATGTCCCATGGGAAGCGCAGTGGGGCGAGAGAGTGTTGAACACTGTACATACACGCGCAGAGCTATTGACGCTGGACCCTACACTGCAGCGCGCCTTCGATCCGTATGCCTTCATACGCGACGCCTGGCTGCAGCGACGCGAGTTCGAAATCTTCGATGGCAACCCTCCTCCTGAAACTCTGGATGAAGAGTTCATCGAAGATGAGGAACTGCCTGCAGATGAAACGAACACAGGTGACACGCCCGCCGCACCGCTCAGCGGTGATGAGGAGCAAGACGACAACTAGTCGTTGACGGCTGTTCACGGTTCGAGACAGGACGATGGCGAATGAACCGTGCCGATCTCGGACTAGAAGTTAGCCTGAGCTCGGTTGAATCAACTCCTCCACTTCGCTGATGCGCGCGAGAGCGGCGACTTGTTTGGGCAGGTTCGCAAAATGCAAACGTTGACTACGCTTGCGAGCCACGCGCAGCCACTCCAGGAGTAAGGCAAGGCCCGCGCTATCGCTTTCCGACACGCCGCCCAGGTCCACGTGGATGTCTACACCGGATTGCGACGCGAAGCGCTCGGCGCTCTGCTCGAGCAGCTTGGGCGTCGTGACTGCATCGAGCACACCACTGACTCGATAGCGCTCGCCACCGAGCGATTCGATCCTCGCCTCGCTCACGATTTGGCCGCAGGCTGCTTCGCTGCTTCGGTCGGCTTTTTCACGGTGCCGCTGGCGATTTGCTGCTCGAGCCGGCTGATGACGGCATCCAGACCGTTTTGCTGAATTTCCGAGCCGAAATCCGTGCGGAAGGATTTCACATAGGAAATGCCTTCGATCTGCACGTCGTAGGCCTTCCAGCCCTCGGGGGTCTTACGCAGCGAATAATTGACCGGCACACGCTGTCCGTTGTCTCTGCGGATCTCGCTGCGCACGGTCACAGCCTTCGCATTCACATCGCCTTGGAAAGGCAGGATTTTCAATCGATCGGGCGTGAACTCCAGCAAAGCCTCACCGTAGTTTTGCAGCAAGGTCTGGTAGAACGCCTCGATAAAGCGCTCGCGTTGCGCCTGATTGGCAGTGCGCCAATGCTTGGCTAGCACCAACTGCGCCGCATACTTGGTGTCGAAATGCGGCAGCATCGTCTTGTCTACCAGCTCGCGTACTTTCGCGGGGTTCTTGCGATACTCCTCGCGGTTGGCATCCAGCTCCTTGAGCGTTTCTTGCGCGACCTTCGTGACCAGTTCGTTAGGGCCCAGGTTTGCGACATCTTCCGCAGCGCTCGCCGCATACACGAACATGGCCGCGGCCATGGCTACGCAGACTTGTCGAAAAAATTGCTGTGCTCTCATTACTTCGTCTCCTGCGCTTCCGGAGCTTCCGAGGATTTCTGTTCGGAATCCTCTCCGCGCCGGCTGAACGTCGCGACCATCTGATTGATCAGGTTCTCCAACACCAGTGCATCTTGGACAAACTCGATGCGATCGCCGTTCCCGAGATATTCCTCCGCCCCGCCTATCGTCAGGCCGATGTACTGCCCACCAAGGAGACCCGAGGTCATGATGCTGGCATCGCTATCCACCGGGATCTTGTTGTATTGCGAGTTGATGCGCATCCGCACCACGGCCTTGTACACGTTTTGGTCAAACGCGATGGACTCGACCCGCCCTACGGTCACACCTGCAATCGAGACGGCGGCTCCGGGTTTCAGGCTGCCGATGTTCTCGAAGTGGGCATACACCTCATAACTGTTCCCATTGATGGAAAGTTCGCGGTTCGTGATCTGCGTCACTAGAAAAAATAGCGCAGCGAATCCGAGCAGCACGAATAGCCCAGTCGAAAGTTCCACGGTTCGCGTTGAACGCATAGATGATCCTTGAGTCCCGCGCGCTCAGAGCATGAGCGCAGTCAGCATGTAATCCAAAATCAACGTCAGCACGGCCGACGTCACTACGGTACGTGTGGTCGCGCGGCCCACGCCCTCGGCAGTGGGCACAGCGGTATAACCTTCGTAGACAGCCACGAGGCTGCACGCGACACCGAACACACAACCCTTGATGACGCCTTCCATGACATCATCCACTCCAACGCTCGATCTCATTTGTGACCAGAACGCGGCGGCGTCCACGCCCAACTGCTGCACGCCGATCAACTGCACGCCGAAGATTCCTATCGAAACAAAGATCACGGTCAGCAATGGCATCGCAATGACTCCGCCGATGAACCGTGGCGCGACAACGCGTCGAATCGGGTCAACGGCCATCATCTCCATCGCGGCAAGCTGATCGGTCGCACGCATCAAACCAATCTCTGAGGCGAGCGCGGTGCCGGCGCGACCGGCGAACAACAATGCCGTCACGACCGGGCCGAGCTCCTTAATCAAAGCCAGTGCCGCGCCGGTTCCTAAAGCGTCTTCGGAACCGAAGCGTTGCAGCAAATCGTAGCCTTGCAATCCCAGTACCATGCCGACGAATAGTCCGCAGGTCATGATAATCACGAGGGACAGAGCGCCGGCATTGAATATCTGCTCGATGACGAACCGTGGCCGCAGCATTGCGCGCGGGATCTGTCCGAGCACGCGCCCAAAGAACAGAGACACCGCGCCGACGGTGACCACGAAACTGCGCAGATTGTCTCCGAGCTCGCGCAGTAGCTTCATGCGAGCAACTGCTCGAAGTACTCGGGAGCCGGATAGTGAAAGGCTACTGGGCCATCCGCGAGCCCGTTCATGAATTGATGGACGATCTGCGAATCGTGCCCCTTTAATTCATTGAAGGTACCCTGAGCCGCGACCTTGCCGCCCGCAAGAATGAAGCTCATATCGGCGAGTGCGGCGAGCTCCTCGACATCGTGAGAAACGACGATGCTGGTGATGCCTAAGGCATTATTCATCTGTCGCACGAGCCTGACGATCATTCCCATCGAGATTGGATCCAGTCCGGTGAAGGGCTCATCGTAAATGAGAACATCGGGGTCTGTCGCCATGGCGCGGGCCAAGGCGACACGACGAGCCATACCGCCTGACAGCTCTGCCGGCATCAATTGAGCCGCTCCGCGTAAACCGACCGCCTGCAATTTGGTCAGCACGATGTGGCGTATCAATGAGTGCGGAAGCTTTGTGTGCTCTCGCAACGGAAACGCCACGTTTTCGAACACAGTCATGTCGGTAAGCAGTGCTCCGTTCTGAAACAACATGCCCATTCGTAGACGCAACGCGTAGAGCTCGCGAAGGCTCAAATTGGAAACATCTATTCCATCGAACAGCACTTGACCGCTGTCGGGTTTGATTTGACCCGTAATCAGCCGCAATAGCGTCGTTTTCCCGGTACCGCTCGGGCCCATGATTGCGGTGATGCGACCGCGCGGAATCGTCAGCGTGAGCCCAGAAAAGATCTCGCGATTGCCGATCGAATAATGAACATCGCGCAGCTCGACGATCCACTGCGTCTGCTGCCGCGATGAAAGCACGTTCTCAGAAAACGGTTGTATCATTCGATCCTCGTGGAAGTTGCAAGGAGCGGCATCATGCCGCTTCTTGCTCCTGCTTCGCGCTGTAACTACCGCTGCGCGCGAGGCCTACAAGCTTCGCCCGACGGAAAAATGCCTTTTGGCCCGCGGTGAGCGATTCAGGCTTTCCTCCCCACGCTCTCAGCGCTTCGTCTTGCAGCGCTCGTCCATAAGAGAACGTGAGCTGCCAGGGCAACCCGCCAATCTTGTTCATCAAATTGAGATGCTCTGTTGCCTCAGCGGCGCTCTGACCGCCTGACAAGAATGCAATGCCAGGAACAGCGCTGGGAACATAACGCCGCAGCGTGCGAACGGTCGCTTCGGCAACTTGTTGGGCATTCGCGCGCGTGGGACATTTCTTTCCGGCAATCACCATGTTGGGCTTCAGGATCATTCCTTCCAGATGAATGCGGTGTGAATGCAGTTGCTGGAATACCGATGCAAGCGTCGCACTGGTGACCTGTTCACAACGCTCCAATGTATGCGCGCCATCCATCAGGACTTCGGGCTCGACGATAGGAACGATGTTCGCTTCTTGGCAGAGTGCTGCATACCGCGCGAGCGCATGGGCGTTCGCATCGATCGCAAACTGCGAGGGGATTCCGTCCGCGATATCGATCACCGCTCGCCACTTCGCGAACCGCGCTCCGAGCTGGTAGTACTGGGCCAGGCGCTCACGCAATCCATCTAATCCTTCCGTAATGGTTTCGCCGGGGAAGCCAGCCAGCGGCTTCGCACCTGTATCGACTTTGATGCCCGGAATGATGCCGAGCTTCGTTAGATATTCTGGAAACGAGACTCCGTCCTTGGTCTTCTGGCGCAGCGTCTCGTCATAAAAGATCACGCCACTGATGTAGTCGGCCGCGCCAGGCGTCGTAAACAGCATCTCGCGATAGCCTCGTCGAGATTCCTCCGTCGATTGCAGATTGATCGCATCGAAGCGCTTTTTGATCGTGCCGCCGGACTCGTCCGCGGCCAAGATCCCTTTGTCTTGTGCAACCATGCCACGCGCTGTCGACTCGAGTTGTGTTCGGTCCATACGTTCCTCCTTCTAACCCGGTGACATATTCATCCCGCGTTTTCGGGGGCGCGTAGGATAGCAAACGCGGTGCGGCTTGCGGCTTGCGGCTTGCGGCTTGCGGCTTGCGGCTTGCGGCTTGCGGCTTGCGGCTTGCGGCTTGCGAGAATCGCATTCGATTGCAGAGTTAGCCAACAAGGTCTCTATCTGCACGCCGCACGCTCTAGGCCTCACGCCTCACACCCGACCAACGCATGCCGCCTTTTCTACGCACTTGAATAGGACTAGAATGGTCCCATTTCCAATTTCGAGTGCATTACCATGCTTCGGATCAGCAAACTCACAGATTACGGGACGGTGATACTGGCCTGCCTGGCCGGTCAGCCTTCTCGTTTGTGGACTGCTGCCGAGGTCGCAGAGTGCACGCGGGTCGGTCTACCCACTGTCAGTAAACTCCTGAAGAAACTGCAGCGAAGCGGCCTAGTGACCTCCGCACGAGGCAGCCACGGCGGTTACCAGCTTGCGCGCCCGGCCGCAGGGATCAGTGCCGCCCAAATACTCGACGCGCTCGAGGGACCGTTCGCGATTACCGAGTGCAGCGGCGAGCACAGTACCTGCGGCTACCAATCCAATTGCCAGGTCGGCCACGCTTGGCAACGAGTCAATTCGGCGATACGTCGCGCACTCACGGACATCTCGCTAGCGGAGCTCTCAGGCGCCGAGCGGCCTCAAGCGACCTTTGTCCCGCTGACGCGAGTCACTCGCATCCCTCACGAGTAGAGCAATTCATGGCGAGCAACCCTCAAACCGATCCCGCGCTCGAAGCACTTGTCGGACAGAAATACCGGCACGGCTTCGTCACGGAAATCGAATCCGATACCGTTCCGCCCGGACTCGACGAAGATGTCATTCGGCTCATCTCCCGCAAGAAAGGCGAGCCGAGCTTCATGCTCGAGTGGCGGTTAAAGTCCTATCGCCATTGGCTCACGATGAAAGAGCCCAAGTGGGCGCACTTGCGCATCTCGCCAATCGACTATCAATCGATCTCCTATTACTCGGCACCGAAGTCGAAAGCCAACGCGCCTAAGAGTTTGGAAGAGGTCGATCCGAAGCTCCTCGAAACATACGACAAGCTCGGCATCCCGCTACACGAACGAGCGCGCCTTGCCGGCGTAGCGGTGGATGCCGTGTTCGATAGCGTTTCGGTAGCGACGACGTTCAAAGAGCGTTTGTCGAAAGCGGGCGTAGTCTTTTGCTCATTTTCCGAAGCCGTGCTCAAGCATCCTGAGCTCATCGAGAAGTATCTCGGTACGGTCGTACCCTACACGGACAATTTCTTTGCCACCTTGAACTCGGCCGTGTTTACCGACGGCTCTTTCGTCTACGTGCCGAAGGGTGTTCGGTGTCCGATGGAATTATCGACGTACTTCCGCATCAACGCGGCGAATACGGGTCAGTTCGAACGCACGCTGATCATCGCCGATGAAGGCTCGCATGTGAGCTACCTTGAAGGCTGCACGGCGCCAATGCGCGATGAGAATCAGCTGCACGCGGCCGTCGTCGAGCTCGTCGCGCTCGAAAACGCGCAGATCAAATATTCGACGGTGCAGAACTGGTACCCAGGCGATGAGAACGGTCGCGGCGGTATCTACAACTTCGTCACCAAGCGCGGCGAATGCCGCGGGGCGAATTCGCGCATCAGCTGGACGCAAGTCGAAACCGGCTCCGCGATCACTTGGAAATATCCAAGCTGCATCCTGACCGGCGAGAACTCGGTCGGCGAATTTTATTCAGTCGCTGTTGCGAACAATTATCAGCAAGCCGACACCGGCACGAAGATGATTCACATCGGTCGCAATACGCGCAGCACGATCGTATCCAAAGGCATCTCTGCCGGTCACGGACAAAATAGCTATCGAGGGTTGGTCAAGATTCTTCCGAGCGCGGTCAATGCCCGGAACTACACTCAGTGCGATTCGCTGCTGATGGGCGATCAATGCGGCGCACACACCTTCCCCTACATGGAGGTGCGAACGCCGACGGCCAGCGTCGAGCATGAAGCGACGACCTCGAAGATCGGCGATGATCAATTGTTTTATTGCTTGAGCCGCGGCATCTCGGCAGAGGACGCGGTCAACATGATCGTGAACGGCTTTTGCAAAGCCGTGTTCAAAGAGCTGCCGATGGAATTTGCGGTCGAAGCGCAGAACTTGCTTGCGGTCAGCCTAGAAGGATCGGTGGGCTGACACGCCTACCAGAATCAGATACAGACGACGACGGACTTACTCAACATGCTCTCCATTTCCAATCTTCATGTGCGTGCTGGCGATCGACAGATCTTAAACGGACTGTCTTTGGAAGTCGGTGCGGGCGAAGTACACGCCATCATGGGCCCCAACGGCTCGGGCAAGAGCACGCTCGCACAAGTGCTTGCGGGCCGCGAAGGATACGAGGTCACAGAAGGCAGCGTTTCTTATCGAGGCAAGGACCTTCTTGCGTTGCCGCCCGAAGAGCGCGCTCGCGAAGGCGTCTTCCTCGCATTCCAATACCCCGTCGAAATCCCTGGCGTGAACAATGTGTATTTGCTGAAAGCCGGACTCAATGCCGTGCGTAAGCATCGCGGTGAGCCCGAGGTGGATGCATTCGAGTTCCTCGCCCTGATACGCGAGAAAATGAAGCTAATGCAGATGGATGAAAGCTTCTTGAGTCGCGGCGTCAACGAAGGGTTCTCCGGTGGCGAGAAGAAGCGCAATGAAATCTTACAGATGTCGGTCCTGGAGCCTTCGCTTGCCATGCTCGATGAAACCGATTCGGGCCTGGATATCGATGCGCTTCGGGTCGTCGCGGATGGTGTCAACAGCTTGCGAAACCCCGAACGTGCGATCGTGTTGGTCACGCACTACCAACGCTTGCTCGATTACATCGAACCTGATCGCGTACACGTTCTATCGGGTGGACGTATCTTGAAAAGCGGTGATAAGTCATTGGCCCTCGAGCTGGAGAAGCGCGGATATGATTGGGTCAAGCAGGAGGCGGCGGCGGCATGAGCGCGGCAACTGCTGGCACACTAAGCCCCAAGCTCGAGCGCTATCGCGAACTGTTCGAGAAGCGTTTTGCGTCTGATGCACTCATTGAACACCGGCGCGATGCGTTCAATCAGTTCATTCAGGCGGGCTTTCCTACGCCGCGAGACGAAGCGTGGAAGTACACGAATCTGCGTCGCTTGGAATCTCGCGATTTCGCTGTTGCGGAGAGTGCTCCCGTTGGCATCGATCCTGGCCAACACCCGTGGATCTCATGCACTGCTAACCGCCTGGTGTTCATCAACGGACATTGGAGCCCTGCTCTCTCGTCCATGATGCCGCAGCCTCCTGGGGCGACCGTCTTGAGCCTCGGTGAATGGCTCAAACATGAGCCGGAAAGGGCGCAAGCGTATCTTTCGAATAGTCCCTCGGCGCAAACAGTGTTCGAACGCTTGAATGCCGCGTTTGCGGAAGATGGCGTCGTCATCGACCTGGCGGCCGATGCGATGTTCGATGAACCCGTGCACGTCGTGCATCTCTGGACGGCCGGCCTACAATCCTCGATGAGCCATCCACGCATCATCGTTCGTGCGGGCCGAAATAGTCGGCTGACACTGATCGAGCAGTATCTCGGCCTTGGGGACTCCGCCCTCGGATGTTCAGAAGTTTTCACGAACTCCGTCGTAGGTGTGGAATTGCAGAATGGTGCGCAAATGGAGCACTACCGTCTGCAGCAAGAAGGGTCACGTACATTTCACATCGGTCAAATCAGCGTGCGCGCTCAGGAGCACGCGCGCTATGCAATTCATGATCTCGCGTTCGGCGGATTGCTCAGCCGGCTCAATCTTACGATTCAGCTTCAGGGCTCGGGCAGTCACGCCGAGTTGAAAGGCTTGTTCACGCCGGACAACTCGCAACATATCGACACCCAAACTCGCATCGAACACATCGCTCCACACACGACCAGCGAGGAGGACTACCGAGGAATCGCGGAAGGCCGCGGCCGAGGCGTGTTCAACGGCAAAGTATTCGTGCATCAGGGCGCGCAAAAGACCGACGCTCGACAATCCAGTCGCAACCTGTTGCTGTCCCCCACGGCGGAAATCGACACGAAGCCTGAGCTCGAGATCTACGCGAACGACGTGAAATGCAGCCATGGCGCAACGACGGGCCAGCTCGACACGACCGCATTGTTCTACCTGCGCTCGCGCGGCATTTCCGAGAATGACGCTCGCACGATGCTGATCCAAGCCTTTGCACAATCGATTGTGTCTTCGATTCGATCTCCCGAGGTGCGCGGCTACGTCGAAACACTTCTTAAGGGCCGCTTTTCGTTGCGGCAGGTGAATCCATGAGCGCTCAATTCACCCCATCGCCCGCTGCCGATTTCGACGTTCATGCGATTCGCCGCGATTTTCCCATCCTTCATCAGCAGGTGAATGGGAAGCCATTGGTTTATCTAGACAATGCCGCGTCCAGTCAACGGCCCAGCGCAGTCATCGAAGCGATTAGCTCGTACTACGAGCGCGATCACGCCAACGTGCACCGAGGCGTACATACGCTGAGTCAACGAGCGACCGATGCCTACGAAGGGGCCCGAGAGGTCGTGCGCAACTTCATCAACGCGGCGGACACAAAGGAAATCGTTTTCGTTCGCGGCACAACCGAGGCCATTAATCTAGTTGCGCAAAGCTATGCAAGACCCAAGCTTCGGCCCGGCGATGAGATTCTGATTTCTGGACTCGAACATCACGCCAACATCGTGCCTTGGCAACTCGTCTGCGAGCAGACTGGCGCGACGCTAAAAGTGATCCCGATCGACTTGAATGGCGAGATCGACTTCGCGGCGTTCGAGCGAATGATCGGACCGCGAACCAAGCTGCTGGCGCTTGCACATGTTTCGAACGCGCTTGGCACCATCGTTCCGGTCGAGAAGTTCATCGCGCGTGCAAAACAGCAGGGTGTTCCTGTATTGCTCGACGGCGCCCAAGGAGTCCCTCACAGCAGCGTCGATGTGCGTGCGCTGGATTGCGATTTCTATTGTTTCTCGGCTCACAAAATGTGCGGCCCGACCGGGATTGGGATCCTGTATGGACGGCAACAATTGCTCGAAGCCATGCCCCCCTGGCAAGGTGGGGGAGACATGATCCTCACCGTTTCGTTCGAGAAGACGACGTACAACCAGCTGCCCTGGAAGTTCGAGGCCGGTACGCCAAACATCAGCGGTGCCATCGGCCTCGCCGCCGCGATACGCTACTTGCAGAGCATCGGCATGGACCGTATTGCGCGATACGAGCATCAACTGCTCGAGTACGCGCAGTCTCGGCTGCGAGATATTCCCGGCATTCGCATGGTCGGCACCGCGCCTCGCAAAGCGGCTGTCGTATCGTTCACGCTGGATCGCATTCATCCTCACGACATCGGAACGATTCTGGACACCGAAGGGGTCGCGATTCGAACCGGCCATCACTGCGCAATGCCGGTCATGGAGTTTTTCAAGATTCCAGCGACGGCGCGCGCGTCGATGTCGTTCTACAACACCTTCGATGAAATCGATGCGCTCGTGAAAGCATTGCATCGCACCCACACCCTGCTGGGTTGATCAGACGACGACCATGGACCTGAAAGATCTCTATCGCGACGTGATTGTCGACCACAACCGAAATCCCCGGAATTTCGGCAAGCTCGATCCGGCGGATGCGCATGCCGACGGTCACAATCCGTTGTGCGGAGACCGCTTGACGATGTATGTGAACCTGGATGGCGAACGTGTCAGCGATACCAAATTCGAAGGCGCGGGCTGCGCGATCTCGGTCGCATCGGCATCGTTGTTGACCGAAGCCGTGAAAGGCAAATCACGCGATGAGATCAAGGCGTTATTCGTCGACGTGCACGCTCTGCTGACTCAGCATGATGCGAACGTGGATCTGTCTCGCCTAGGCAAACTCGCCGCGCTCTCAGGTGTTCGGGAATTTCCAGCGCGCGTCAAATGCGCAAGCCTTTGCTGGCACACGCTCAACGCCGCGTTGGCTCACGCCGACGAGCCGGTCTCTACGGAGTAGGTGTTTTTTCCTGCTATCCGCCATCCGCTATCCGCTTCTTTCTTCACATGTACCGCCACGAACAGCAACCGGTCACCCTGCAACGCGACGTCGAAGCCATCATGGTTCCGGCGGGCATTCCTGTCACGCTGCGCGCTGACAAGACGGGCTTCATCACTCAGGCATTGGGCGGCAGCTTCACTGTATATGTAGAAGGCAATCTATTTCGCATTGCCGGCAAGGATGCGGATGCGCTCGGTCAAGAAGCCATGATCGGACCTGAGTTGCCGCCAAACGCGACAGACGAGGACGTCAAAAACTTAGTCTGGGATCAAATGCGCGCCTGCTACGATCCGGAAATCCCGATCAATATCGTAGATCTCGGTCTTGTCTACTCTTGCGAGCTCACGCGCGAGCCAGATGGCGAGCGCATCGCAGATATCAAGATGACGCTCACCGCTCCCGGTTGCGGCATGGGCGAAGTCCTGGTGCGCGATGTAAAGGACAAGGTCGAGCTCGTCCCCACCGTCAAACGTGCCGACGTGGAACTCGTGTTCGACCCGCCGTGGAATCAAACCATGATGTCGGAGGCCGCACGGTTGCAGACGGGAATGATGTAGAGGCGGGCGAGCCCTGAGTGACGAGTGACAAGGTGACGGGCGATGGGAAAGCCGCCAGAATGCTCCGTCACTTGCTAGATAGACTCCAATACTCATGGCCCGATGGATTCCTGTCGCACCCGCAGAATCGATTGCTTCGGGCGACTACGCGCAGATCGAAGTCGATGATGTGCTCGTTGCCGTCTTCAACATCTGCGGCGAGTTCTATGCGATCGATGACATTTGTACACATGACGGCGGCGAGCTCGCTGGCGGAGCGATAGAAGGAGATGTAGTCATCTGCCCTCGTCATGGCGCACGTTTCTGCTTGCGCACCGGTGCAGCACTGAGCCCACCGGCTTATGAACCCGTTCGAACGTATCCAACGCGCATCAACGAAGGGGTTGTGGAAGTAAACGCCGAACCGTAAGAATCTTGCATGGCGCCCCGCCACGGACCACCATTCTGACTTCGTCACCCCGTCACCCGTCACCACATGCTCCTCACCCTCCTTCGGCACGCGAAGACAGAACCCGGCCGCGCTGGGCAAGAGGATTGGGATCGAGAACTGGAAGCACGAGGTCGGCGTGACGTGCCTGAAATGGCTCGGCAGCTAAAGGGCAGGCATCCCACTCCTTCGTTGATCATCTCCAGCCCTGCGGTACGCGCGATCGCCACCGCAAAGCTGTTCGCAAAAGAGCTGCGACTGCCTGCTTCCCTGATTGTGGAAGACGAGCAACTCTATTTGGCTTCGCCCAAAGTGATGTTGTCGGTCGTTCAGTTACGCGGCGCCTCGTCTAGTCATCTAGTCATCGTGGGCCACAATCCCGGTATCACGGAGTTCGGCGATCGACTCTCAGCCGAGCGTTCTCTGGACAATATGCCAACCTGCTCGATGTATACGCTCGAATTCGATATCAAGGATTGGAGTGAGATCCAGTGGGGGTCGGGTATGAACGCAGAGTTGTGCTATCCGGGAGGGCCTACCTGACAGAGTGACGAAGTCAGAATGCGGAGAGAACGCCTGCTCTGACGTCGTCACTCCGTCACCTCGTCACGCTCCGCGCCCCGCTCATTCCATTGCCAATAAACTCGCATTCCCGCCGACTGCTGCAGTGTTAATCGTCACCGTTTGCTCAGTCGCGAAGCGATGTAAGTAGTACGGGCCGCCTGCCTTCGGACCTGTGCCTGAGAGCCCCAAGCCACCGAAGGGCTGGACGCCTACGACTGCACCGATGATGTTTCGATTCACATAGACATTGCCGGCGCGAACGCGCGTGGCGATGTAGCGTGCAACGCCATCTATTCGCGTATGCACACCGAGCGTGAGTCCATAGCCGGTTTGGTTCACCGCATCGATGACGGCATCCAAACGATTCGCCGAATAGCGGACCAAGTGCACGATCGGACCGAACACCTCGCCTTTCAATTGCGAGAGCCGTTCGATCTCGATCACTGCTGGCGCGAAGAATAGGCCGCGCTCATGCTCTGAATTGAGCTTGCATGCGTGAGACCAACGCGCGTTCTTCGTCATCGACGCAACATGGGCAAGCAGCGCGCCGCGAGAATGCTCGTCGATTACCGGTCCCACATCCGTCGAGAGCGATAGTGGATTGCCGATTCTGAGCTCGTCCATATATCCGGCAAGCAGCTCTGCGACTCGATCCGCAATTTCCTCTTGTACGAACAAGGCGCGCAACGCCGAACAGCGCTGGCCTGCACTGTTGAATCCGGATTGCACGACGTCCATGACGACTTGTTCAGGCAGGGCGGAGCTATCGACGATCATGGCATTCTGCCCGCCTGTCTCCGCGATCAGCACTGCGATCGGACCTTCACGCTGGGCAAGCGAACGATGAATTGCGCGCGCCGTTTCCGTTGACCCGGTGAAAGCAACACCAGCAACCCGTGGATCCGCTACCGCTCGAGCACCGATGGTCGCACCATCGCCGATCAATAGATGCAGCACCTCGGCGGGAACTCCTGCTTCATGCAGCAGTTGCACCGCTCTGGTCGCAACAAGTGGCGTTTGTTCAGCGGGTTTTGCAATGACGCTGTTGCCGGCTGCTAGTGCGGCCGATATCTGGCCGGTGAAAATAGCGAGAGGAAAATTCCACGGGCTGATACAGACGAACGTGCCGCGACCCCGCAGCCGCAGCTCGTTACTTTCGCCTGTTGGACCCGGCAATCGAATGCCGCGTCCAAACTCGCCACGAGCACGCGCGGCGTAGTAACGCAAGAAGTCCACCGCCTCACGCACTTCCGAGACACTGTCAACAATCGTGCGGCCGGCCTCTCGAACGCAGTACGCCATCAGCTCCGGCATGCGCTGTTCGTAAAGATCGGCAGCGCGCTCCAGGATCGTTGCACGCTCGTGCGCGGAGACTGCATTCCAATCCTGTTGCCCGATTTCCGCTGCGCTGAAAGCCGCATCGACATCGCTCGTATCAGCAGCACTGACAGTGCCGATGACTTCCTCGAGATTGGCTGGGTTACGCACGCTCTGCCCCGCCGTGCGACGAAATTTCCCTGCGATGATCGATCCCGCTTCCCATTGATTCTGCGTCGCCGCAAGGATCATTTCTCGCAGCGGATTCCACTCCAGCGGATCTGCAAGGTTGACGCCGCGCGAGTTCAAGCGTTCTTCGCCGTAGAGCCGACGCGGCGGCGGGATTCTCGGGTGTGACTTGACCTGAAGCGCATCGGCTTCCAAAACCGGATCGTTGACGATCTCCTCTACCGGAGTTTGTTCATCCACGATGCGATTGACGAAGGAGGTGTTCGCGCCGTTCTCCAATAACCTTCGCACCAGATAGGGCAGCAGGTCTTCGTGCGAACCTACTGGCGCATAAACTCGACAAGGAATGTCGAAGTGATCAGGTCCAATGACCTGTTCGTAGAGTTCCTCGCCCATGCCGTGCAGACGCTGGAACTCGAACGATTGTCGTTCGCCGAACGCAAGCTCGATCACCGCAGCGACGGTATGCGCGTTGTGCGTCGCGAATTGCGGATAGAGCATCTCCCCGGCCGCAAGCAATTCTCTCGCGCAAGCGAGATACGAGACATCTGTGTTCACTTTTCGGGTGAAGACCGGATAGTCGGCGTACCCACGTTCCTGTGAGCGCTTGATCTCCGTATCCCAATAAGCGCCCTTGACCAACCGCACGTTGAGAACATTCCCTGACTCAACCGCAAGTTCGCGCAGCCAGCGTATGACTTCGCGCGATCGCTTTTGATAGGCCTGAACAGCAAGGCCGAAACCATTCCAACCTGCAAGGGTGCGCGAGCGCGTCACGTCCGAAATCAATTGCAGCGATAGCTCCAGACGTTCGGCTTCTTCTGCATCGACCGTAAGTGCGACGTTCTTGTCTCGGGAGAATTCCGCAAGTTCCAGCAGCCGAGGCGTCAGCTCACGACGCACACGCTCTCGCTGGGTGTACTCATAACGCGGGAATAGAGCGGATAGTTTGACGGATATGCTCGGCGCGTCGGGACCGTCGTGCCGCCCCGCACGTTCCGAAACCGCGGCGATGGCACCGCGATAAGCATCGAAATATCTCTGAGCGTCCTGTGCCGTAAGCGCGGCTTCTCCGAGCATATCGAACGAATGCCTGTAGTCGCGGTGTTCCTCTTCCGATGCGCGCTCCAGCGCTTCTTCGATGGTGCGCCCCATGACGAACTGATGACCCATGATGCGCATCGCTTGCCGAAATGCAGTACGCAATACCGGCTCGCCAATTCGCCCCGCGATGCGTGCGACGATTCCGCGCGGATCCTTCATGTCCGTATCGGAAGGGCGCACGATACGGCCGGTCAGCATCAATCCCCATGTCGAGGCATTGACGAATAACGACTCCGCATCATCCAGATGTGCAGCCCAGTCTCCGGCCGCGATCTTGTCCGCGATGAGTTTGTCTGCCGTCTCGCCATCCGGGATGCGCAACAGAGCCTCGGCCAAGCACATGAGAATGACGCCTTCTTGGGAAGACAAGTCATAGCGCCGCAAGAAAGCATCGAGACCGGTGCGCTTGACGCGCTGTGTTCGGACACTTTCCACTAGTGCGCGTGCACGTGCGGTGATTGCTGCGCTCTGCGCGGGAGTGAAGCGGGCGAGATCGGCGAGCTCACGAACGATTGCTTCCTCGTTGCCGAGGTAGTTGGGATTGATTTCCTCGACAACAGATCGTTCGGCGCTCATCGCAGCTACTCTATTTCGTATACAAGATTCAGCGTCGTCAGCGTGTCCGTCGTCGTGAAATCCGGCGGCGGATCCGTGTTGTACCGCACCGCATAACCGAGTGCCAAGGCGAGCGATCCCAGTATTCTGACCTCCAAGCTCAGATCGTTCTGCACGAACGTATTATCAGACGCCGACTCGACCAGGAGCTTATTGAGTATCTTGGTCGTATCCGTGAGTTGATGTTCGAAGTCGACCGAGCCTTGGACGATTCCGTCCTCCTCGCGCATGCCGGGGATCAAGGTAACTCCATCTTCCGCAAGCGAATCTCGCCGGCGTAGGATCTTGTAACCGCCACCGATCTGTACTGAGAGCTTGGTGATCGGGTCATCGAAGAAGCGCCAACCCAAGCCCGTTCCCAAGGTGCTTTGGTATTCGAAACCGCTGAAACGATCTTCTTCGTAACGTCCCGACCCGAACCAAAATCCCTTGTCCGAGAACTTATAGTCGGTCTGCTCGCGCACGTTCCAGCGCTGTCCCGTCGTCCCGATATTGTCGGATGCGTATACACCGGCGGCTTCCAAGGTGTGCTTCCATCGGATGAATTCGCGGCTGACGAGAAACTTCGCGTTCGATGTGTCCGAATCGGAGTTGCCTCGCGCAGCGACGACGCCGGCCTCGGCTTTCACGTTCCATTGCGCCTGGGCCGCACCTGCAGCACCCAATAACATTCCAATCGCTGCAACCATGCGTGCGCCCCATTTCGGCATTTCGTCATCCTCGTCTCGTGGGTAATCGGTAATGATCGCAGAACAAGCGCCGACCACGCATTGTTTGCAGATCGCGACAGGCTTGTAATATCGCATCCAGAGCTCATGTATGAGCTTTCGCAACGAAGAGGCGGCTTTACGTGAGCACTGAATCAGCAACGATGACCGTGACCGCTGCCAACTTCATGGCCGATGTCATCGAGGGATCTGCAAACGCGCCGGTGCTCGTCGATTTTTGGGCACCTTGGTGTGGACCGTGCAAGCAGCTCTCCCCCATCCTGGATCGACTTGCGAGCGAATACGCCGGTCGACTTACAGTGGCAAAGGTCAACACCGACGAGCAGCCCGAACTGGCGCAGCAGATCGGCATTCGTAGTCTTCCCACGGTCGTGTTGTTCAAGGATCGCACTGCCGTCGATCATTTCGTCGGTTTGCTTCCCGAGAGCCAGATCAAGCAGCTCATCGAAAAACACGTTCCGCGAGCGCCAGAAAGCCCGTTGGAGCAAGCACGCCAACGCAAGGCTGCGGGTGATTTCACGGCGGCACGCGCCTATCTGGATGAGGCCCTCAAGCAAAAACCTGACAGCATCGAGTTACAGACGGAGGCCGCTGAGATCCAAGCTCTCGAGGGCGACGTGGAAGGTGCGAGGAAGGAGCTCGAGCGACTTCAAGGCATCGAACCCAATCATGGCGGGGTCAAACGATTGGCAGCCTTGCTGCAGTTCAGTGACGTCATTGCGAAGTACTCGGACGTGCGTGCGTTGCGAGCGCGCGTGGATTCGGAGCCAGACCAGCTCGATTACCGTCATGCTCTGGCTGTACATCAACTACTAGGCGGGGACGTCGAACCGGCACTGAAGAGTTGGCTCGAAATGATGCGCAAGCATCGAAGCTATCAGGACGATCTTGCTCGTCGCAGCTTGGTACTCGCTTTCGAGATCATCGGCGAGGCCAACCCGATCGTCGCGCAGACGCGGCGGGAAATGGCCAAACTCTTGTTCTGACCGAAGGCGGGATTCAGATTACGATGCGGCGTAGTCACGCAGGCGCCGCGCTTCCGCTTCCCCCAGATACCACCGAATGGCACGCCGGACCGCATAGATCAGCGGTATGAGAAGCACGCTCATCAGCACCTTATAAGCGTAGTTGACGGTTCCGACGGCAAGAAACAGCGCGATCGGCCATTTTTGCGGCCCGAGCACGAACGCTATATACAACACGACAAAGCTATCGATGAGTTGAGAGACCGCCGTCGAGCCGGTTGCGCGCAACCATATCCAACGCTCGCCCGTAGCGCGACGGATACGATGGAATACGGCAACGTCGATTAATTGGCCGATCAAGAACGCGGTGAGCGATCCAGCGATCGTCCAAAGTCCTTGACCGAAAACACTGGAGAACGCCGCCTGCATGTCAGGTACGCCTCGAGTTTCGTTCACACCGACCCAGAACTGCGCTGGCGCTAGCGCAATAGCGATATAGGCGGCAGCGAACGCGTACACGATGAGCGCCGCGGTAAGCCAGGAGACGAACCGAACACCCCGCCGGCCAAAGTATTCATTGATGATATCGGTCATCAGGAATACGCACGGCCAAAGCAGCACGCCGCTTGTGAACGACAGCGAACCGCTCTGCCCGAATAATCGCCAGTTGAAGGTCGCCAGCCCCAAAGTGGGTTCGAGCGCGAAGATCTTCACGCCGACGAACTCGGCGATGAGCGCGCTGCCGACGAGAAACGCGGCTAGGACGACGAACAGCTGGGTCGCTTTAGCATCCAACAGCATGCCCGCGGAGCGACGGTTCGCTACTGTCGGCTCGTCGATCGATTCAATCATCTGTGCAGCGATCCGGCGACTCTACTGTGTAGCGACGCGCCATAGTATGCATGAGAGAATTTCCCGTGCAGAGAGTCTCGCAGTGACGAAGTCAGAGCACTGCTCGAACTTTAGGGAAGGCGAATGGGTGCGCGCTCTTGCGGGGACGTTCCTCGTCTTCGAGGAATGTCCCCTCAGAAGGAGGAAGGGGACACTCCTCGAGGACGAGGAGCGTCCCCTTCCTATGTCGTCACTTCGGTCACTCTTTAACTTCTAATGGAGCATCACGCATGCCGCGGATCACAGCGCTGAATATCTACCCGGTGAAGTCGTGTCGCGGTATCGCGCTAGAACAAGCGCAGATTACGACAACAGGCTTCGCCTTCGATCGCGAATGGATGGTCGTCGGCGACAACTATCGATTCCTCACTCAGCGCGAAGAGCCCCGGCTGGCATTGATCGCACCTTCGCTCGATCAGCATCACTTGCGGCTTCGAGCGCCGGACATGGCAGAGGATCTTGCTATCGACGTAGACGCGCGTGGCGATCAGGTCGAGGTGGTCTGCTGGGGCGATCGATGCGCCGCGTTCGACATGGGAGCGCACGCAGCGGACTGGCTCAGTGAGTACTTAGGTACTCGACGCCGACTCGTGCGCTTCGATCGAAGTCGCAAACGCCCAAGCAGTCCCGATTGGACTGCGCACATCGAGGCACTGAATCAGTTCTCGGACGGGTTTCCCTGGCTCATCATCTCACAGGGCTCGCTGGACGATCTGAACACGCGTCTACCTGCACCACTGCCCATGAATCGATTTCGCCCGAACATTGTCATCGATGGGGTCCAAGCATATGCCGAGGATCGCATTCACGAGATCGCCGTCGGCAATGCGTGCTTGCGACTGGTCAAACCCTGCGCACGCTGTGCGATCACGACGACCGATCAGGCCACGGCGGAGCGTCTCACCGATCAGCCGTTGCGAGCGCTGAAGCAATACCGCTTCAGCAGAGAGCTCAAGGGAGTGTTGTTCGGGCAGAACGCGATATTGATCGCGGGCGCAACACAGACGCTGAGCGTCGGGCAGGAATTCGAGATTCGATGGAAGGCAGGTGCGAGCGCCTAATCGCGCTCGCGGTGTGCAGCTGTGGAAGTAGCAGTTTCAACAGGCTGCTAGTGCATCACTCAGGTGCTCGAGGGAGCGGCGCTCCGCAAGCGCTCCCAATCTTCGCGTACCAGCGTTTTTTCGGGATCCACATCCTCGAGCTCTTGGTCGAGGCGCGGAATCGGTAACGGCATTTTCACCGTCGCATCTGGATCCTTGTCGCGCTCTACTGTCATAAAATTAGCCGTCCTCCCTCAAGGTTGCGGCTACCGTAGCGATCCTCCAAAAACGAAATTGTGCAACGAGTCACAATCGAATCCGGGCTCCCGCTACTTTGTCGGAGTGTGAGCAGTGGCGCACACGAGCATGTGCAGCAGTCCCCCGCGCCGACAGAGTTATGTTCAGCCTGTCACTGTCCCTCCTGTCAGCTATTGTCGAGAAATCGTCAGCTTCCCGAAGGCGACACCGAGATCCCAGCCCCGCCCTTTACCGCTCAATGCGAGCGAAACCTCGCCTTTGGTCATTACTTGCGCCTTTGCTGATTTAACTGCGCCCGCATGAGCTTCTGCCGAGACGTAGGTCCCTAGAACTTCCTCGACGCTGTGCACGTCCGAGAACTCCCCGCGACCATCTTCGATGGAAGATTTGCCTACCGTGAGGCCGCCCCCTTTGGCGGACAGCTTCACCGACGCGCTTTCTCCGTTGCTGCACTTGATGGTACCCGTGCCGCTAGAGGTCTTGTAGAACGCGGACCAGCCCTTCATCGAAAAGGACATCACGCATTCGACGCTAGCAGGTGCCTGAGCCTGGCCCGTCGCAGCTGCCGTCAGCATCGCCGCGCCCGCCAACAACGCCGTCACTTTCAATTTACGCATAGCCAACTCTCTGCTTTAAATTCGACCAAACGAAATCTTGACAAGCCAGGCCGTGCGTGGCCAGGGCGGATTTCTATCCAGGATTGTCCCAAGCTGGGACAATAGCTCGAGGCCTGTTAACAGGTCTCCTCCACTTCATTCCACTCGTATATGCATCATAGCGGCAATTCTCTCGATCGATTCTTTCACGAGTACGTGCGCCGAGGCGAGCCGCTCGTACTTGCAACGGTCGTACAAACGATCGGTTCCACCTATCGAAAATCGGGCGCGCAAATGCTCATCGGTGGCGATGGACGGACGGCCGGCCTGCTCAGTGGCGGGTGTTTGGAATCCGATCTGACCGAGCGAGCGCTGGCCGTGCTGGAAAGTGGGCATGCGACCCTCGTCGATTACGATTCGCGCGGCTCGGACGATCTGATTTGGGGATTGGGGCTGGGCTGCGAAGGTGCGATGCGCATTTTATTGACGAAGTTGGACGAGCCCGGCGGCTACGAGCCATACGCATTTCAAACTCGGTGCCGCAGGGATGATCGAGCGGGCCGCATCGCCTTAGCGGTGCAAGCGGCCAATCCGAATCTTCCGCTCGGTACCGTGTTCAGGAGCGATGATTGCGAGCGCGCTCCGGTCGGTATCCAAGCTGCACTCGCGATCGATGGCACCGCAGCCGAATCCGAACGCACTGAACCTCTCGAGATAGATGCCGACGGTGCGAAATTCCTCTTAATACCGGTGATCCTTCCGGTTCATCTGCTGATCCTAGGCGCGGGTCCGGATGCCGTACCGTTGGCCCAGATCGCCGCAATGCTGGATTGGTCTGTCACGGTTCTCGATCATCGAGCTGCGTACGCAATGCGCGAGCGCTTTCCGCATGCGCATCGTGTCGATAGCAAGCCAGCAGCGAGCTTGTCACTTGAGTTGCAAGTGGCTCGTTACGATGCCGCAGTGGTGATGAGCCACCATCTGCCATCGGATCAGGCATATCTTGCTGCATTGGCCGATAGCAACATACCGTACATTGGATTGTTGGGCCCAGCCCCCCGGCGTCTTCGCTTGATGCATGAGATCGGCAACCAAGCAGCTGCATTGCAAGGACGGTTGTATGGGCCCGTGGGCCTGGACATCGGAGCTTCCACACCCGAAAGCATTGCCTTGGCGATCGTCGCTGAAATACTCGCAGTGAGATCCAAACGCTCGGGCCAGTCGTTCAGCACGACCGTTGAGGGTTGAGCAACGTTGAGGCCGCGCCTTCAGCGCTGCTTCATGTCTCTAATAGCCTTGCGCGCGTGCTTATCGGGCCTGCCTTGAGGTGAGGGACCCGAGAGTCTCGCCAGCTCTCGCCTGGTTTCGCGGGCGGCGACACTCTGCGGTGTTTCCAAATAATGTGTCCGCGCCTCCGGTGCCGGCCCTCGGCGTGCAGGAATCCCTTGTACGATGATCTCCATTCGTACTTCATCTCGCGTGATACGAATCCGATCCTCGATTTGCACCAACCGGGATGGCTTCACACGCTCGTCATTCACGTGTACTAGCCCACCGGCCACTGCTGCAGTCGCCTGGGCGCGGCTCTTGTAGAACCTCGCACACCAGAGCCATTTGTCGAGCCGCAATCCCGACTCGTTAGCTTCTGAACCCTCTTTCATGTTGTCCGCCTAGGCGCCATTGCATCTACGTTAGCGAGTTGACGGTTGACAGTTAGAGAGATGCCAACTCCGGCTGTCAACCGACAACTGTCAACTGTCAACGGCCGCTTACGCGGCACCAAGCCTAGGCGGGCCCGCGCACGCTCGCAAGTCGTCTACAACGCGCAGGTGATAAAGTGCCGGGCACAGAACTAACGCCATGCCTAGGCAGCGAATGCAAAGAGCTCAGAACGCCAGCCTCTCATCAGCTCATCGTCTGATGTACTACGCCGGGAGCGATGCTTGAGGGCACCTCAGGTCTTCGACTTGCTCGTGATCGGGGGCGGCATCAACGGCGTCGGTATCGCCAGAGATGCCTCGGGACGAGGGCTGAAGGTGGCTCTCGTCGAGCGATCTGATCTGGCGTCCGCCACTTCTTCGGCAAGCACGAAGCTGATCCACGGCGGACTGAGATACTTGGAACATTTTGAGTTTCGCCTGGTTCGCGAATCGCTCATCGAGCGAGAACGCTTGCTCGCTCTCGCTCCGCACATCATTTTTCCGATGCAGTTCGTGCTTCCGCACGTGGCAGGACTACGCCCGCGCTGGCAGATGCGGATCGGGCTGTTCCTGTATGACCATCTTGGCGGACGCAAGCGCCTGCCCACTTCGCGAAGTGTCGCTTTGGATCGCGAACCTTATTGCGGCGCCCTGCGCGAAGACATTAAGCACGGATTTGCCTATTCCGATTGCTGGGTCGATGACGCACGGCTCGTCGTACTCAATGCGATCGATGCAGCCGAACGTGGGGCTACGATCAAGACTCGCATGCGATTCCTGTCCGCACATCCGCAGGCAGATCGCTGGGAAGCGATTTGCCAGGACGAAAATACGCAGGAGCGGATTTCATTTTTTGCACGAGCGATCGTGAATGCCGCAGGTCCCTGGGTGGAGGAAGTGCTCGATGACGTGCCGAACGTGAACATCGAGGCCAAGATACGGCTCGTCAAGGGCAGTCACATCATCGTGCCAAAGCTGTACGAGGGTGAACACGCGTTCTTGCTGCAGAATCCCGACGGACGAGTGGTATTCGCGATTCCGTACGAACGCAATTTCACGCTGGTGGGCACGACCGACATCACCTATGAGGGTGACCCGGCGAACGTGTCGATCACGGATTCCGAAACGGTGTACTTGTGCGAAACCGTCAATCGCTATTTTTTGACGAAAACGACGCCCGCTCAGGTTCAATGGAGCTATGCCGGCGTTCGTCCGCTGCTCGATGATGAGCATGTGGATGCATCGAAAGTGACTCGGGACTATCGATTGGAGTTGGTGGCCGGTGGTAATCAACCTCCCCTGCTCTCGGTGTTCGGCGGCAAGATCACGACCTATCGAGGTTTGTCGAACACGGCGATGGAGAAGCTAGTGCCATTGTTAGGCGGTCGGCCCGAGCAATGGACCGCTGATGCGACGCTGCCGGGTGGCGATATTGCGCCAGCGAGTTTCGAGAATTTCTTACGTCAGGTGGAATCCCGTTGGTCATTTCTGCCAAAACCCATGGCTCATCGGCTGGCCCGCGCGTATGGAACGCGGATCGAGCATGTAATCGACAATGCACGCGAGCTGCAGCAGATGGGCGAGCATTTCGGCGCCGGACTGACCGAAGCGGAAGTCAGTTATCTTCGATCTCGCGAATGGGCGATCACTGCGGAAGATATCCTCTGGCGTCGGACGAAGCTCGGCCTCCACATGTCCGATGCTGAAATCGCGCGACTGTCTGATTTCCTTGTACGCGCGATTTAGTCGCTGCGTACTGCGCTGTATGCAATCTGCGGAACTACGCGCCATGTTCCGCAGCCAGCGCCAGGTGATGCACAATGCGTGCTTCGATCCCACGCCGATATCCTCTCAATCATGAAGCGCGATTTCCTTTCCAAGCTGGCCCGCGACACGGAGCACTTGCGCGAAGAAGGCTTGTATAAGGCCGAGCGAGTTCTCGCCTCACCGCAACAAGCGGTCGTGCGAATGCTCGATGGCAGCGAAACCATCAATCTGTGCGCGAACAATTATCTCGGACTCGCCAATCACGCCGGCGTCCGTGAAGCGGCGCGTCTGGCGCTCGATCGCTACGGGTATGGAATGGCATCGGTTCGCTTCATCTGCGGCACGCACGCGATTCATAAGGATCTGGAAGAACGCTTGAGCCGTTTCTTGGGAACCGACGATACGATCTTGTACTCCTCGTGTTTCGACGCCAATGGCGGTCTATTCGAAACGCTACTCGGGGAGGAAGATGCGATCATCAGCGATGCACTCAACCATGCAAGCATCATCGATGGCGTGCGATTGTGTAAGGCGCAACGTTTTCGCTACGCGAACAACGATCTCGATGAGCTCGAATCCCGGCTAAAAGAGGCAAGTCACTGTCGGACGCGTTTGATTGCGACCGATGGAGTGTTTTCGATGGACGGCGTGATCGCACGCCTCCAAGAGATCTGCAATCTAGCCGATCGCTACGATGCACTCGTGATGGTCGATGACTCCCACGCCACAGGCTTTGTAGGTTCTAAAGGCCGAGGCACGCACGAGTATCGAGATGTCCTCGGGCGAATCGACATTCTGACCGGTACGCTCGGAAAAGCATTGGGCGGTGCAATCGGCGGCTACACCTCGGGGCGCAAAGAAATTATCGCTTGGTTGCGGCAGCGCTCGCGTCCTTATTTGTTCTCCAACAGTCTTCCACCGTTCATTGCCGCTGCAAGCATCCGAGTCTTGGATGTGCTCGAATCCAGCGACCATTTGCGCGAGCAGCTATGGCAGAACACGACGTATTTTAGAGAGCGCATGAGCTCCGCGGGTTTCAAGCTGGTTGCTGGAGAACATCCCATCATTCCGATCATGCTCGGAGATGCGAAGCTTGCCTCTAATTTCGCGCAGCGCCTGCTGGCTCATGGCGTCTACGTGATCGGCTTTTCATTTCCTGTCGTGCCTCACGGCCAGGCGCGCATCAGAACGCAAATGTCGGCGGGGCATAGACGCGAGCATTTGGACCAGGCCGTTGCAGCGTTCTCCGAAGTCGGCAAAGAACTGGGCGTCATATCGTAATTTTCGTGTGGACGTGCGGAAGGTGTAGACGTGTGAATCACAGCCATTCTGCCCGGTTCACCCCTTCACCTCTTCACCTCTGAACGTCTAACATGCACGCCTTAGTCAAACAACGTCCAGCACCCGGCATCGATCTTGCGGACATACCGAAGCCGACGGTCGGCCACAATGATGTGTTGATTCGCGTCAAGCGAACCGCGATCTGTGGAACGGACGTACACATCTACAACTGGGATGAATGGGCGAGCAAGACCATCCCAGTGCCGATGGCGGTCGGCCATGAATATTGTGGCGTGATCGTCGAGGTGGGCTCGGAAGTCTCGGGCTTTGCACCCGGTGATCGTGTATCAGGCGAAGGTCACATCACCTGCGGCTATTGTCGTAACTGTCGCGCTGGTCGTCGACATCTATGCCGTAATACTCAGGGCGTCGGCGTGAATCGACCGGGCTGCTTTGCCGAGTACGTCGCCATTCCGGCACTGAATGCCTTCAAATTGACCACTGCGATCGACGATGAAATCGCCGCGATCCTCGATCCGCTCGGCAATGCAGTTCATACCGCGCTCTCCTTCGATGTCGTGGGTGAGGATGTGCTGATCACGGGTGCGGGACCTATCGGAATCATGGCAGCGGCGATCGTTCGTTTCATCGGCGCACGCAATGTCGTCATCACCGACGTAAACGACTTCCGACTCGACCTCGCGCGAAAAATGGGCGCGACACTCGCCCTTAATGTCAGTCGCGATTCGCTGGACGATGCCATGCAACAACTAGGCATGCGCGAAGGGTTCGACGTGGGCTTGGAGATGTCCGGTAATGCCGCAGCATTGCGCGACATGCTCCGAACCATGCATCACGGCGGAAGCGTAGCGATGCTCGGGATCCCGCCGAGCGAAGTGGCCATCGATTGGAATCAGGTGATTTTGAAAGGCCTGACTATCAAAGGCATCTACGGCCGGCAAATGTTCGAGACTTGGTACAAGATGGCCGCGCTACTTCAAAGCGGTCTAGATGTGCGCCCCGTCATCACTCACCGTGTTCCGTATACCGACTATCAACACGCCTTCGACATCATGCGCCGCGGCGAAGCCGCGAAGGTCGTGATGGAGTGGTGAGGAAGGAGAGAAGGCGATAGGGGATAGCGGATAGGCGATGGGATAGGCGATAGACGATAGACCTTCTTGCTATCCCCTATCCCCTATCCCCTATCGCCTTCCCTCCTATCACTCCACCTCGCATGCGCAGTAGTAATACAACTGCTTTGGATCGCTCAGGCGCGCGAATTGCGTCAGCTCGCGTTCGACAGGCGCAAAGAGTTTGCGTGTGTTGGCGAAGAGACTCTGCTCCGGAACGAGCCCCTCGATGACTCGGGCTGCGAGCACTTGCACTTGCATTGCCAGCGCCTGACGCCACCCCAAGGCGGGCTCGATGTACTCGAGCTCATATTCATCTTCTTTCAATCCGGCGCGCTGCGCGGCCGCGCCAACCGCTTCGTGGTATAGACCGAGTTTGTCTACGAGTCCGTTCTGCGCGGCGTCGACTCCGGCCCACACTCTGCCTTGCGCGACTGTATCGATCTCCTGAAACGACTTCTCGCGCGCCGCGGCGACGTGATTCACGAACACGCGATAAGCATGCTCGACGGATGACTGCAAGATATCTCGTGCATCTTGATCGAGCGTGCGGTCGGGCCGCAAAGCGTCTGCAAGAGGCGTGGTACCCACACCATCGGTGGTGATGCCAATCTTTTCGAGTGATCGCTCGATCGTCGGGAAGACACCGAATACACCGATCGAGCCTGTTAGTGTCGCGGGGCTCGCCCAAATCTCGTCCGCTGCCATCGCGACGTAGTAGCCGCCCGAAGCTGCGGTGCTGCTCATCGAAGCGATGACCGGCTTTCCGGCTGCACGCACTGCTTCGATCTCTCGACGAATCACTTCGGACGCGAACATGCTGCCACCAGGACTGTCGATGCGCAGCACGACGGCCTTGACCTCTTCATCGTCCAACGCCTGACGTAAGAGACGAGAGGCGGATTCCGACCCAATCGTTCCAGGGGCATGATCGCCATCCAATATTTGCCCGGCAAGGACGACTATGCCGATGCGATCTTTCCTGCTGAGAGCTTTCGCCGGACGCGTCGCAGCGAGATAGTCCCAGTGCACGACACTGCTGAACGAATGTTTGTCTTCGTCCTCGCCGACGATAGCCTTGATTTCCTCTTCCACTTCACGACGCGTCTTCAAAGCGGTCACGAGGCCTTTGTCGAGCGCGACCGCAGAAAGGTCCCCACCTTGTGCGCGCACCGCGGTGGCAAATTCATTCGCATATGCGCCGATCGATGCGCTTTCTGGTCCGCGAGCATTCGCAATCCCAGCCTGATATTGATTCCAAAGTGCATTCAACCAGGAAAGGCTCGCCTGACGATCTTCCTCCGACATATCTGTGCGGCTGAACTGCTCTGTGTACGACTTGAACTCGCCAGCGCGGAAGATATTCACGTCGATCGCTAACTTGTCGAGGATGCCTTTCAGGAACGTGCGGTAGTAGCCGTAGCCTTGAATGAGCACGACCCCTTGCGGGTCCAGGTAAAGCTCATCGGCATTTGCAGCAATGTAGTACTGCGCTTGATCGAACATTTCTCCGTATGCGATGACTTTCTTGCCCGTGGTTTTGAAGTCTCTGATTGCCGCAGCGACTTCTTCCAACTTCGCGAGCCCGCCACCGGCCATCGCGCTCAGGTCGAGCACGAGCACGTGGATGCGTTGGTCGGACTTTGCTTCATCGATCGCTTCGACGATATCTCGAACCAGTGTCTCCGGACGTTCCTGGCCCGTCGCCTCTGCGATTGCACGTTCGAATGGATCGCCCGCAAGTTGCTCAACGAGCGCGCCCTGCGGCGCGATGATCAATGCGGCTTTCTGCGGTATGGGCGGGATGTGGGGCGAGAGCGCCGCTACGATCAAAAGAAAGATCAACAATAGCAACGTCAAATGCAGGACCTTGCGAGTGGCGTCTAGCGCTCGCCAGGCAAAATGGAAGAAACGGACGATGGGTTTCATGAGGAGAGAAGGCGATAGGGGATAGCGGATAGGGGATAGTCAGAACAGCGGGAATACCCGACATGGTAACGCAGAGCGTATTACGCGCGTACCGCGGCGCGCCAACGAGCGCCTCTTACATCCTCCTATCCCCTATCCCCTTCCTTCCTGATACGTCAACCGATAGATTGCGCCCGCTTGATCATCAGAGATCAACATGGACCCATCCTCCATGACCAATAAATCCACTGGACGGCCCAGTGTCTCCTCGCCGTCCTTGAATCCGACGACGAACGGCTGGTAGTCGATGACTTCATTGCCTTTGAGCTTGATTCGCGAAATTCGATAGCCATTCTTCTTCGAGCGGTTCCAGGAACCGTGCTCGGCGATGAATATCTGACCGCGGTAAACCTGCGGAAAGGCATTACCCGTGTAGAACTTCACACCTAATGGAGCAACGTGCGCTCCCAGCAACTGAGCGGGTGGTGTGATCTTTGCGCAATCGCCCAGATTGCCGAACTCGGGATCTTTGATGTCCTTGCCGTGACAATACGGAAATCCAAAATCCAGCCCGGCACGAGTCGCCAAATTCAACTCGCAAGGCGGCACGTCATCGCCCAAATAATCGCGGCCGTTGTCGGTAAACCAAAGCTGCTTCGTCGTGGGATGCCAGGTGAAGCCCACGGTATTGCGCACACCGCGCGCGAATATCTCGTGTCCACTGCCGTCGGCATTCATGCGCGCGATGACACCGTAGTTCGGCTCGTTGCACACGTTGCACGGTGAACCGATAGGTACGTAAAGCTTGCCATCTGGTCCGAACGCAATGTACCTCCAGCCGTGATGGCGATCTTTGGGTAAATCTTCGCGCACGAGCTTCGCCGGCTCGATGCTATCGAGCGAGGACTCGATGCCATCGAAGCGCAGAATGCGGTTGATCTCCGCGACGTACAGAGCGCCGTCGCGGAAGGCCACGCCATTGGGCATGTTGAGTTTGTTCGCAACGACTCTAACGATTGGCGGCTCGGAAGAGCCGGAAGTCGCGCTCACCGCATACACGGTATCTTTACGCGTGCCGACGAACAAAGTGCCTTTTTGTCCGAGCGCCATCGAGCGCGCTCCAGGAACGTTGTCCGCAAACACTTCGAGCTTGAATCCGGCTGGCGCCTGAATGTTTGCGATCACTTTGTCCGTCGCTGGGCTCGCGATCGTCGATGAAGCGCAGAGACTCGCGAGGCAGGCAAATACAGCGCGACGCATCCGATCGGTCCTTGTGTTCGTGGGATGTGCTGCAGTCTACCTGCGAGACCAGGCGGACTTCGCAGGTGCGATGTTGGATCGCGAAAAGAATTGGTAAGAAAACGAGACCGCTTGAAGCACGAACGCGCAATTGATCAGCGGGAACCAAAGCTGCGGCGGTAAGAGATTACCGCCGCTGATGTAGACAGATCGGACGCCCTCGCCGGAGCGTCGAGATGCCTAGACTTTTTCTTCGATGCGGGCGGCCTTACCGGTCCGTTCGCGTAGATAGTAGAGCTTGGCGCGACGCACATTGCCGCGACGCTTGACCGTGATCGAGCCGATCGCGGGGCTGTATGTCTGGAACACACGCTCCACGCCTTCGCCGTGAGAGATCTTGCGAACCGTGAACGAGGAATTGAATCCACGATTCCGGCGTGCGATTACAACACCCTCATAGGCCTGCGCGCGTTCGCGGTCGCCTTCCTTGACCTTCACTTCCACGACGACAGTGTCGCCGGGAGAGAAGTCCGGAATCTTCTTGTTCAGCGCTTCGCTTTCCAGCTGGGCAATAATGTTGCTCATGGCTAAATCATCCCATTCAAGTAGCAGACGGCGGTTCGCTCGCGCGATGCTCCGCCAGAAATTCATCCAATAATCGACGCTGCTCGGTACTCAGCGACATCGACTCGATCAACTCTCTACGCCGCAGCCAAGTGCGTCCCAGCGCCTGCTTCATCCGCCAGCGGCGGATGGCAGCATGATTGCCGCTAGCGAGCACCTCCGGCACCGCACGACCCTCGAACACTTCGGGACGTGTGTAGTGCGGCCAATCGAGCAGCCCCTCCGAAAAGGAGTCCTGCTGCGCGGAGGCGTCATCGCCCAGTACACCGGGCAGAAGCCTCACCACTGCATCTATTACGACCAGGGCCGGCAACTCGCCCCCCGAGAGCACATAGTCGCCGATCGAAATGCTCTCATCGATTTCAGCTTCGATAAGACGCTCGTCCACCCCCTCATAGCGGCCGGCGAGAAGCATCAAACCCGGCAATTGCGCGAGCTCTCTGGCTTTCGCCTGAGTGAACCTTACGCCGTCAGCCGCGAGATACACCGCTCGGCTACCTTGCGGGAGCCTTGCTTTCGCCGCGCGGATCGAGCTGCGCGTGGGCTCGATCTTGAGCACCATGCCCGGCCCGCCGCCGTAGGGTCGATCATCTACGGTCTTATGCGGATCGTCCGCGAATTCTCTCGGAGTCCGCGCGCATACCGTAACTTGTCCTCGATCCTGCGCTCGGCCCAGTACGCCGAATCGCACCGCCTCGGAGACGAACTCGGGAAACAGCGTCACCACTTCGATGCGCATACCCGTACTTCGCTACCAATCCGAAGCCCAGTCCAAAACGATGAACCCGGCCTCCAAATCCACTTTCAGGATTCGTTCTTTAACGAACGGTATCCAATGCTCGCGTTCACCACGGACGATGACCACATCGCCTGCGGGCGTGGAGCGGAAATGATCGATGCGGCCCAGCACCTCGCCACTCCCCGCGCGCGCTTCGAGTCCCTCTAGATCGCTCCAGTAGAACTCACCGCGCGAAAGCTCCGGCATCTCGCTTCTCGCCACACCGACTTCGATGCCAACGTAGAGGCGCGCGTCTTCCGGTGTATCGATCCCCGCCAGTTTCGCGAGGACGCCCTTGCCGGTCACTCGCCCGTCTTCGATCGAAACCGACGACCACTGGCCTGACTTCAAAATTCGCCAGTTGTCGTATTCAAAAATATTTTCCGGCGGATCGGTAAAGGATTGGATTTTCATCCAGCCCTGCACACCGAACGTTCCTACAATCTTGCCGAGCGTAACGATGCGATCGCCGCTCGGGTCGGATCGAGCAGACCGCTCGGAAAAGCTGGCCGGCTCGTCACTCAATCGTTTACTTGCGCTCGCTTGATCGGCGCACCAAGGGCGCACCGATGACTTCGTTTAGGCCGCGACAGCCTGGCGGCGGTGCTTCTTCACCAATTCCGCTACACGCTCGGAAGGTTTGGCACCCTTACTAACCCAGTAGTCGATGCGCTCTAAATTCAGCTCCAGACGGCGCTGCTTGCCGGCGGGGATGGGGTTGAAATAGCCCACCTGCTCAAGGGTCATTCCGCCCTGACGCATACGGCTGTCAGTAACGACGACGTGATAGAAGGGCTGTTTTTTCGCCCCGCGGCGGGTGAGCCGAATCGTAACCATGCTGCTAAAGCCTCGAAAACGCTGCGCAATATCGGACCGCCAGGAGGAGACCTCCCGGAAAAGGGGGCGGATCTTACTGAAACGGGAGACGGATGGCTATAGGGACGGGAGTCGGGAGTCGGGAGTCGGGAGTCGGGAGTCGGGAGTCGGGAGTCGGGAGTCGGGAGTCGGGAGTCGGGAGTCGGGAGTCGGGAGTCGGGAGTCGGGAGTCGG
>JAICPY010000058.1 GCA_025929585.1 Steroidobacter sp. | reverse complement strand
GTGTGACGCGAACGCTCGAGCGCCGTCGCACTCCACTTCGCCGGTGACTGATCGCCTTTTGGCTTTACCGTGCGCCACTTTTCCAGAACGTCTTTGAACGGATTCGCCGCATTCTGGAATGGATAGGGGTCACCCGGCCTGGCATCGTCCTCGTTGCGTTCCGGACGTATCAGCTTCGCGCGCTCTCGAGCGTACTCCTTCGAAAGCAAACCCTGAATGGGCTCGACGGGAGGAACGCGGGGGTCGCCGTAGTAGAAGTCGCGATCGGCGAACGCGAGATTCATCGCTTGATACAAAGTGTGAATGTATCGCGAACTGTTATAGCCCATACCCTTGAGATCAAATCCCTCCAACAGATTCAACGTCTGCAACATCACCGGGCCTTGCACCCAGTGAGTGAGTTTGTACACCTCGATTCCTTTGTAAGTCGTGCTCACGGGTTCTTCGAGATAGACCTGCCAATTCGCCAGGTCCTCTTTCGTGTGCAAGCCGCCGATCTCGCGTGAGCCGCGCACGAAGTCCTCGGCGATATCACCTTTATAGAAGCGGTCATATGCCGCCATGATCGATTGTTTGCGGTCTGCACCCGATGCAAGCGCTTGCGATTCAGCTTCGACTAACTTGCGTAATGTCGCCGCGAGTTGCGGCTGACGAAAGATCTCGCCAGCTTCCGGCGCTTCGCGCTCCTTGCCTTGATGCACGAGGAATGTTCGCTTCGAAGCGGGCCACTTGCGAATCTCCTCCTTCCATTTCTCGATCGAATCCGCAGTCTGCGCCTCAATGGGATAGCCATCGGCCAGCTCGATAGCAGGAGCCAGTACCTGAGCCAAACTGAGCTCGCCGAACTCGGCGAGCATCACGAGAATGCCGCCAGGTGTACCGGGCGTCACTGCTGCGAGAGGGCCGAACTCCGGCGGATAGTCGTACCCTTTCTTCTTGAAGAATGCAGGCGTCGCCCCGGTCGGCGCGACACCCAGCGCGTTCACACCAATGACCTTACGCGTGTGCGGGTTATAGATGAGTGCCTGAGTTTCCCCACCCCAACTCAACACATCCCACATAGTCGACGTCGCCGCGATCATCGCGCACGCAGCGTCCACCGCATTGCCGCCTTGCACGAAAATTTTCGCACCAGCCGTTGCGGCCAGCGGCTTGCCGGTAACAGCAACCCAGTGCTGCCCATGCAGCGGCGGCTTGGTTGTCTTGGCGAAGGAATCGGTCGCACTCAGGAACACAGCCGCGGCTAAGAATAATGTCGCCCAGGAACGAGTTGCTGTACGCATGTGAGGGGGTTCCGCTTGTCAAGCCGTATCGTTTTGGAGTCTTTCGCTGGCTTTGGAAGCCGACGAGAAAATTCTCGCAGAGACGCAGAGAGCGCAGGGATATGAAACCGAAATCAGCTTTCCTAATTCGCTCCACGAGACTCGCTGCGCGTGTACCAGATACCTTACCTATCTAGACTTCTTACCCACTGCGCCGCCGCGCCGCTGCGAGAAATTCTTGTGGCGCGATCAACGACTACTCGGTTGGGTTTCAATCCCAGGGCAATGTGCTCCAAAAGCGAAGTGCCTAATGCCTCGTCCGCAAGACTTTCTCGCAGCGGCGCGGCGGCGCAGCGGAAATCAATACCGATAGTGTGCTTCCCCTATGCGATCTTGGCGCCCTTTGCGAGAACCTTTCTTGTCTACGTTTCAACTAGACCGTGACAAGAGTGGATCTCGCAAAGCACGCCAAGACCGCAAAGGAAGATCGTAGCCCTATTCGGCTTGTGCCGCCGACGCTTCGGCGAGCGCCTTCTGGCGCGCAGCTTCGAACTCATCGCCAGGTACCCAACTCGGCATCGTGTCGGCATTCGCGACTTTCAGTCCTACCCAGAAGCCGAGTTGAGCGTCTTCGATCATGCCCTCGAAGTTCCAGCTGTCATCGATTTCATCCGACGGCTGGTGATAGCTTTTCGCCTCGTACGCTTCGTGCTGCTCTTTGCCCCAGCCGGCGGGTTTGCCGACGAAATCGGTACCAGTGTCCAGATACAAAGCCGGCACGCCGATCTTCGCGAAGTTGAATTGATCGGAGCGGTAGAAGAAGCCGCGATCCGGAAATTGATCGGGGGTCACCACACGATCCTGCATCTTTGCGATCTCCTCGACATAGGTATCGAGTGAGGACTTGCCCTTGCCGATGTACACGATGTCTTTCGCGCGGCCCCAGATGTTGCCACCGTCGAAGTTCAAGTTCGCAGCCATCTTGCCCGGTGGGACCGTCGGGTGTTCTGCGTAATACTTCGAGCCCAACAATCCTTGCTCTTCGGCCGCAACGAACAACAGCATGATCGAACGCTTCGGTGGAGTAGGCAGTGCTTTGAATGCTTTTCCAATCGCGAGCAATTGAGCGACACCGGACGCATTGTCCATCGCACCGTTGTAGATGCGATCGCCCTCGCTGTCCGGTTCACCCACACCTAAATGATCATGGTGTGCGGTGTAGATCACGTACTCGGAGCTCAGCGTCGGATCGCTGCCTTTCAGAACGCCGAGCACGTTGGCCGTGCTCGCGCGATTGATGGTGTTCTTGAACGAGAGCGAAGTCGTGATGCCGAGCGGCACCGGTTTGAAGTCTTTGGATTTCGCTGCCTCGATGAGTTTATCCAAGTCGTTTCCCGCTAGACGCACCAACTCTTTCGACGCCTCTTCGGTCATCCAAGCCTTCGCTTGGATGCGAGGCCCGTCTTGCGCGGGCAGCTCGACTTGTTCACCGGACCAAGAAGTTTGCACGACTTGAAATGGATAACCGGCAGAAGGTGTCGTGTGCACGATGATCGCACCGGCTGCTCCCTGGCGCGCCGCGCTTTCATATTTATAGCTCCAGCGGCCGTAGTAAAGCCGTGTGTCGCCGGCGAACAAGTTCGGATCCCAATCTGGATCGTTGTTCAGCATCAGCAACACTTTGCCTTTCAGATCCTGCCCTTTGAAATCATCCCATCCGTATTCGGGCGCCTGAATGCCATAACCCACGAACACGACTTCGGCGTTCTTGATGGCGCCATCGTTCGCTTGCACACCACTGCCGGCGATGTAGTCATCCCACCAATCGAAGGCAACGGTCTTGCCATCCTTTTTGAACGACCATTGTTTCGGCATTTGCGCCGTGACGCCAATGACGTCGAAAGGTTGTTGCCAGCTGCCGTCCGTATTGCCCGGCTCGAAACCGACCTGCTTGAGCTGCTCGACCAAATACTCGCGTGCCTTTGCATCCGCCGGCGTTGCGGGGCCTCGGCCTTCGAACTCATCGGCGGAGAACTGCGTTATCTGGTTACGTAAATAATCGGCAGAGATCTGCTGTGCGGCCTCGCGTGCTTCATCGCTCAGTGCAGCCGCGGTTTGTGGGGCCGGCGCAGCGGGCGGCTCTTGCCGCTTGCACGCCACTAAGCTCATGGAGGACACCAAGGCAATACCGGCGACAAGGCTCGCTCGCCGCACGTTGTAGAATAGAGATGTATACATTCCGAACTCCGGGACGCTAACTCAGTCGTAAAACTCTAGCACGCTCATGCGCGGATCTTCACACTGATGTGCCCGAGACACTTTCAACAATGGTCGGTTTGTGGATGAGCTCATCAGCCCGCATGAAGCGCGATTCGAGTGCTGGGCGCGCTTCGCAATGGTTGTTGCTTATTCTCGTGTTGGCGCTCGCGGGCTGGTATGTCGTCCCCGATGTTCGCTGGCACATGACGCGTGCTGACGCCGAGCCGCGTGCCGTGATCGCGCGCGGCGACTTGGCTGCGGATGAGAAGGCCACCATCGAAGTCTTCGAAAAATCCAAAGGCTCGGTCGTGTTCATCACGACGCGCGCTCGCGTGATCGATTTCTGGACGCGCAATGTGCACAGCGTGCCACGCGGCACCGGCTCGGGTTTCATCTGGGATGAACAAGGCCATGTCGTTACGAATCTGCACGTCATCGCGGGCGCAGCGGATGCCACCGTTCAGCTGAGCGATGGACGCGATTACCCGGCGGATCTCGTCGGCGCGAGTCCGACACATGATTTGGCGGTGCTGCGCATTCGCGTGCCGATGGATGCTCCCGATCCTATTCCCATCGGCACGAGTGCGGAGCTGCGAGTTGGCCAGAAGGTCTTTGCGATCGGCAATCCTTTCGGCTTGGATTGGACATTGACAACCGGCATCGTCTCGGCGCTCGATCGTTCATTGCCCGGCGAGGACGGCTCGATGATCTCGCATCTCATTCAAACCGATGCAGCGATCAATCCCGGAAATTCCGGCGGCCCTTTGCTCGACAGCGCAGGCAGGCTGATTGGGGTGAATACGGCGATCTTCAGTCCTTCAGGCGCAAGCGCTGGTGTGGGTTTCGCTGTTCCAGTCGATACCGTTAATCGAGTGGTCCCTCAGTTGATTGCAACGGGCCGTTACGCCCCACCTAGCATCGGCATTGAAGTGGATGAATCGCTCAATCGGGCACTGACGCGAGAGCTTGGCGTGAAGGGTGTCGCCGTCCTGCGGGTCGCACCTGGATCGGCCGCCGAGGATGTAGGCTTGCGCGGCGTTCGAGTGATCGAAAGCACCAATCAAATCGTGCCCGGAGATGTAATTTTGGCAGTGGACGGTGCGAGTGTCGCGAGCGTGGGCGAGTTCCTGTCACGACTTGACGATAAGCGAGTGGGACAAGAGGTACGCTTGAGCGTTTGGCGCGGCGGAAAGACGATGGAACTCACAGTTACTTTGCAAGCTTCGGGTCAGCCTTCGACGCTGTGACGTAGTTGGTGTCGTCATTGCGGTCGGTCCGGGAGACTCGCAAGCCGTCACCGCGCCTTAAGGAAAATCGAGCTGAAGCTCGAGGACTCACGGCTAAAACCTGTCGTCAGGATCGCTGGACGACGCAAGAGGTTGCTCGATCATAATGGACTCCGGCTCCGCACTTTCTCCCGACTTCGCCAGGCTGGTCTGGTTCGCGATTGCTCTTGCGGGAGTCTTCATCGCCGTGGCTTTCTATCGCCGCCGCTCTTCCATGGATACGGCGCAAACACCCGCTCCCGCGCTCGGAAAAATCGTCTATCACGATGCGCCGACCGTGCGCGTCACCGATTCGCAGCATTTCGATCGTTTGCGTAAATCGCTGCGCCTGAGCGCCGGCCAACATGCAGATGTCGTGCACGCACATCCGATCATCGGCCCACGCTTTCGAGTCACTCTGAATGGCGTAGTGATGCACGATGCAATCGAGGCAGCTCATATCAGTGTCGTCTTCAACGGCAATCAGGTGAGCTGTGGACCGCTCGCGAAAGAAATCAGCTACAACGAATTCTATGTACCCCGCGCCGCTCGCGACGAATCCCGCAGCGCAGTGTTTTATTACAACGAGAGCGGCAACGCGCTCGAGTTCATGCGCATCAAGGTCATCTCCATCGATCTGAGCACGAACGCAGCCGAGCTGGAAGTAATGCAGATGCGTGGGAATTGGCCCGGGTCGGAACGATAAGAAGGCGACAGCCGTTGCGGCAGCGGCCACGAAAGAAATAAAGCCGACAAGGCCGGCAAGTCAGAAGAGCAGGAGAAATTGAGTGCCTGCAACGGTGTTCGATCCGAGCTTCTCCACCCACGAAAGACCCGGGTTATCTCTCGGGATTCAACGATATCGACGAGCAGGAGCAAAGAACTTTCTCCCTCTGGCTTGCCGACGAAGTCGGCCTCCGCTTATAAACTTGAAGAATGCCCTCTCCCCTCCCTCGCTCCTTTTATTCTCGCGCCACCTTGACCGTTGCTCGTGAATTGCTGGGCATGCATCTCGTGCACGCAGGCGGCGGTCGGCGTCAGGTTGGACGGATTGTCGAGGTCGAAGCCTATAAGGGGCCGGAGGATCTCGCGGCGCACTCTTCCAAAGGGCGGACGCAACGAACCGAGGTGATGTTCGGGCCGCCGGGTCACGCGTACGTCTACCTTATATATGGGTTCTGGAATTGCTTGAATGTCGTGACGGCGGGCGATGGCGTGCCGCACGCGGTACTGATCCGCGCACTAGAACCGGTCCTAGGAATCGACAACACCTCACACGGACCGGGCCTGTTGTGTCGAGCGCTCGGCATCGATCGGGCCTTGAACGGCGCTGACTTGCTAGGCGATCGGCTGTGGATCGAGAGGCCGAAGGATTTCCGCAAGCCACGAGTGGTTCGCGCCACACGCATTGGCGTGGACTACGCAGGCGATTGGGCGCACAAGCCTTGGCGCTTCTATGATGCGAATTCGCCTTATGTCTCCACCGTGAGCGCGGCCTTCAGAAAGAAGGCGTTATCGGGCCCTCGGGCCCAGGGCAGGACGGCCATACGCAGGGCGCCCAAAACTGTCCGATGAACGACCACGGGCGTCCTGACCAGACGGCTCAATAACTGAAATTACCCCTTGCAGGCTGCTCTTTGGGCTTGAGCGTCCAGTCGCGCACGGTCGCTTTGGTTTATTATCCTCGGCCGCCCACAGGTCCTCGGCCGCCACAGGCCCCTTCAATGACTCCCGCCCGCGAACTCTTCTCCTACCGTAAGTATTGGGCGTCCCGCTTCGGGACAGCTCCGTTCCTGCCCATGACTCGGGAAGAGATGGACGCGCTCGGCTGGGACAGCTGCGATGTCATCGTCGTAACAGGCGATGCGTATGTCGATCATCCAAGCTTCGGGATGGCCATCATCGGCCGCGTACTCGAAGCGCAAGGGTTTCGAGTCGGCATCATTGCTCAACCGGATTGGCGGTCGACGGCGGACTTCGAACGTCTAGGCAAACCGAATCTGTTCTTCGGCGTCACCGGCGGGAACATGGATTCGATGGTCAACCGATACACCTCGGACCGGCGCATCCGGAGCGACGATGCGTACACACCGAACGCTGAAGGCGGCAAGCGACCCGATCGTTCCGTCATCGTCTACGCGCAGCGCGTGCGCGAAGCGTTCGGTGATGTGCCGCTGGTCGTAGGTGGCATCGAAGCAAGCCTGCGACGCATCGCACATTTCGATTACTGGTCCGAAAAAGTTCGCCGATCAATCTTGCTCGACGCCAAGGCCGACTTGCTCGTGTACGGCAACGGCGAGCGCCAGATCATCGAGATCGCTCATCGACTCGCGAAAGGTGAATCGATCGACAGCATCACCGACCTACGCGGCACCGCATTCGCACGTTCTTCCACTCCCGACGGATGGACGGAGATCGATTCGACCTCGATCGATCAGCCCGGCAAATTGAATCCGCCGATCGATCCGTATGCTATGTCATCGCCGCAGGCGATGACGGTTGAGGGTTCACAGTTGGCCGTTGACGGTAAGAAAGAAGATGGCCTCATCGTTCCGGCTGCCAACCGCCAACCGTCAACCGTCAACGCGCCCGCTTGCGGTTCGCAAGCAGCGGGCGCCAAGGTCGTCCGCTTCTACCGGCACGTTCCATCCTCGGATCGATCGCAGTCCGTGATTCGAATGCCATCGTTCGATGAGGTGCGTGGCGATGCGATTCTGTATGCGCACGCCTCGCGCATCCTTCATCTGGAATCCAATCCTGGCAATGCGCGATCGCTGGTGCAACGTCACGGCGATGTGGATGTTTGGTTGAATCCACCGCCCTTGCCTTTGTCGACGAAGGAAATGGACGCGATCTACGAGCTGCCCTATCGGCGCGTGCCGCATCCCTTCTACGGCAAGGCGAAGATCCCCGCGTACGAGATGATTCGCTTCTCGATAGCGATTCAACGCGGCTGCTTCGGCGGTTGCACCTTTTGTTCGATCACCGAGCACGAAGGCCGCGTCATTCAGAATCGATCGGAGAACTCCATCATCAAGGAGATCGAAACGGTGCGTGACACTGTTCCCGGTTTCACTGGCGTGATCTCCGATTTGGGCGGGCCGACAGCGAATATGTATCGGCTTGCGTGCAAGTCGCGTGAGATCGAATCGGCGTGTCGCCGTCCTTCGTGTGTCTTCCCGGGCATTTGCCCGAATCTCAATACCGATCACACGCCGCTGATCAAGTTGTATCGGCGTGCTCGAACGCTGCCCGGCATCAAGAAGATCTTGATCGGCTCGGGTGTACGTTATGACTTGGCGGTGGAATCTCCTGAATACGTGAAGGAGCTCGTGCAGCATCATGTCGGCGGCTATTTGAAAATCGCACCCGAAGCGATTGGCGAAGGCCCGCTGTCGAAAATGATGAAGCCGGGCGTGGGGACCTACTACAAATTCAAAGAGCTGTTCGACAAGTACTCGAAAGAAGCAGGCAAAGAGCAGTATCTGATTCCCTACTTCATCGCTGCGCATCCGGGCACGACCGATGAAGACATGCTCGAGCTAGCATTGTGGCTGAAGCGCAATGGTTTTCGCGCTGACCAGGTACAAGCGTTCCTGCCTTCGCCGATGGCGACCGCGACCGCAATGTGGCACTCGGGCAAAAATCCATTGCGCAAGATTTCGCGCACCAGCGAGGCGGTGCACATCCCGAAAGGATTGAAGGTGCGCCGCCTGCACAAAGCGTTCTTACGATGGCACGACGCAAACAACTGGCCAATGCTTCGCGATGCATTGCGGCGCATGGGCCGCGCGGATCTGATCGGCTCAGGCAAGCAGCACCTCATCCCCGCCTGGCAACCAGCCGGCACCGGCAATACACCTGAAGGCCGACGAACACCCGTGAAAGGCACTCCAATGAGAACGCAGCACACGGGATTGAAAGGAGTGTCCATTCCGAAAGGGAAGTCTCTTCGGAAGTGACGGGTGACGGCAAGAGCCTGATCCCACCGTCTGCATCTGTGCAATCAGACCAGTGCTGCGATAGGCTCGCGAGCTTCTTACCCGTCACTCGCCACCGGTCACTTTTTTGCCCGCACGCAGCAGGCAAAAAAAAAGCCCGCCATACGGCGGGCGAGTTTCGGGGGTCGAGGACAGAAACTTAAAAAACTAAAACGTATGCGTGAGCTGCACCGCGCCCCAAAGCGCGTCTCGCTCTGCAGTGCCGTCGCGAATCTCGGCGGTCTGATAGTTCAGCGAGTAGCTAAGTTGCGTTTGCTCCATTAGCTGCGTCACGAAACCTACCCATGCCTCCACCAACAGCGGCTCCAATTCCGAGGCCGAGTAACGAACTTCGCTGTCGCGGAATTGACCTTGGAGTAACGCGTTATACGCACGCGCTTTCACACCGGCACCTACGAAGAAATACATCTCGGGACGGCCGCGATTCGCTACAGCCGGAGTGGGCGCGCCAATGTAGTCCGTCAGTTCCGGCGCGAAACTCCACCACGGTGAATCGAATCGTCCGATCCGCATCGATACCGCAGCGCTCGCTTCGGTCAAATAGCCGACACTGCCTCGAATCGTCGTCTTTACGTCGATCGTGCCGTTTGGATTTGCAATCCACAGCGAGTGATGAGCGAGGCTGTAACGTGCGGTCGGCTCACCACCTGCCGAAATCTGATGCTCATACCCTCGCGGTTTTTCGGATCCGACGACGTCGTGGATCGCGCTCTGCAAGCGTTCGGACAGAGACAGCCCAAGGACACCGATCGTGAGGCTGCTGGACCACGCCGAACGATTGTCCGGTTCGACGCGCACGCGTCCATTCGAAACGAACAGCAAGTTTGCATAAGGACGATCCTCAGGCAGCGCTTGCGAAGAGACGATGTCCTTCGGAGTGAAAGCGATGAGGCCGATCTGCCGCGCGTGATGCACCTGCGTGTACTCGCGATCGCTCACCGCATCGTCGATGCGCCGCAGTAGCGGATCCAACGACAACCAGCTATCGCGTGCCGCTGAGCCTGACACCGATATAGCCATGCCGCCCGTGTAATCACGATCACGCTCGCCGCCTGCAAATAGATCGTTATCTATCTGCACCCGGACGCCTGTGTACTCTTCCTCAACTTGAGCGCCAACAATACCGCTACCGAATAGCACGATAATCGCCAGTACTGCCGTTGCGGTGCTTCTCACCAGCTTTGCAGTCGCCATAACCTTTTCCCTTCTCACCACGGTGCACACAGTTCTGTGACTGCATTGCTCTCCGTCCAATCAAGTTTTGTTGATGGCTACTTTCTCGAAATTCCGTCCATTGATAAATGTGGGAATGGGAATGACATTAATGACAAGCGGTGCGGTAATTACGAACGAGGAGTGCTGGATCGGCAGGGCGTAGGTACTTTTGGCTTAGTAGCGATAGCTGAGTGATCGGTGACGGGGTGACGAAGTGACGACGTCACACAGGCCCGGGCTTTAGGCTGATCGCTTCCTTCGTGCAGTGTTCCGCATGTGCGCAGATGAGAGCGCTTCGTGCACCACAACATGGCGCGAGCAACGCAGATAAGCAATTAGTGAGACGCGGCGTGCGATGTGCCAATAGGATTGGAGCGCGATGATTCATGTCAACTGTTTTCCTTGGCGCTCTGAGGTGCATTCGCGCAAACAGACCCTCACCCGCCGCTACGCTCGCGGCCTCTCCCTAAAGGCAGAGGCGAATCCTTCTGACTTTTTCTGGTTCCCTCCCCTGCTCGCGGGGACGGTTGAAGCGACTGTGTATCTGAGTTCCCTCCCCCTGCTCGGCGGGGGAGGGTTAGGGAGGGGGCCTCTTTGCGCCTTGGCGCAACCGCATTCTGACCCCGTCACTTCGTCACTCCGTCACGTCGTCACCTCAAACAGGTCTCTCCAACTCCCACTGATGCACTTCCACACCTTTGCGCACGTACAGGCCGAAGCCGAGATGGCGGAAGTGTCGAGCGAGTCGAGTGCGATACCACTGAGCCGCTCGCAGGTGAATCGCGCTGTCGCTGTTCGAACGGTCGGCGTTTGAATTCCAGTCTTCTAACGTCGGCGCATGGAAGTACAGCGCTCCACGACACAATCGCGCGAGATTGCTCATTGCTCGAGAGGCCTGCGCCTCGGGGACGTACTGCAACACGTCGTAACAGACGATCAAATCGAATGGTGTGCGAGAGCGGTAACTCGCAAGGGATGCTTGCACCCAACCCAGACGTTCACACAAGTGCTCGCTGACTTCGAGACCGACATAGCGGGCTCGAGGAAATCCCTGCAGCAGCCCTTCGCGCATCCAGCCGAGCCCGCAGCCTGCATCCAGGATGCGAGTGACATCGATCTCCAGATGCCGAACGATCGCCGCGACCGACGCCGCCCGACGTTGCATCTCCGCCTTGGTCGTCACCCGCGTTCTTGGATTTGAATAGAAGCGTTTATAGAAAGAAGGAGTGAATGCGTTTGCGGAAGACATCTTGGGTGAGGTGACATGTGCGGGTGACGGGCAAGAGTGTACGGAGTTTTACTGAGGCAAGTGGATGAGGGCGAGTCCACAGTCCGTAGTCCGTGGTCCGTAGCCAGAATTGAACACCAGAGCGGCCTCTTCTCTGGCTGCGGACTGCGGACTGCGGCCTGCGGACTCCCCTGCCTTAACTCCCTTGACTCCCTTCATTCCGTCCCAACCTTGCTGTCAATGATGCACACGCGCAATCGAGACTCCTTTCATGGGCATTCGTAATCCCCATTCATGGATGTGGGCAGAGGCTTGTGAACTGTTGGAACAGGCCCAACGTCTGCAGCGACAGTTCTTTCGGTTCGGGCATGCCGTCGAGGCGCGTCCTCGCTGGGAACCCCCCGTGGACATTGTCGCTTATGGATCGGATGTCCAGGTCATGATCGCGCTGCCCGGCGTTGCACCCGAGCACGTGCACATTCGTATCGATGAGGGCGTTCTGAGCCTCACTGCAATCCGCCCTCTGCCAATGAGCCGCGATGCGACGGCGGTCCATCGGCTCGAAATTCCCTATGGACGGTTTGAACGTCGAATTGCGCTACCCGCCGGCGCGTACCGGCTCTTGGAACAGGGTTGCGCGAACGGATGCCTGATCTTGCGCCTGACATTGACTTAACGGAGCGCCATGAGCGATCAATCCAAACAGACTGACAACGAGAGGACCGCAACGATCTCGGACGATATGTTGATCATCGTCCCGGTGCGCAATCTCGTGTTGTTCCCGGGCACAGTGCTGCCGGTCGCGATCAATCGCGAACGTTCGCTTGCCGCCGCACAAGAGGCAGTGCGCGCAGAGCGCAAGGTGGGCTTCTTACTGCAGCATGAACCCGACACCCAAACACCAACCGGTGACGATCTGTTCAAGATCGGCACGGTGGCCAACATCGTTCGATACGTTACTGGCCAGGACGGTACTCATCACCTGGTCGTGCAAGGCGAGCAGCGCTTTCGCGTGCTCGACTTCCAACCGGGACTCCCGTTCATGGTGGCCCGAGTCGAATACCTGCCGGATGCGCCGACGAATTCACCCGAAGTGGAAGCACGTGCATTGAACCTGAAGCGCCTGTCCGCCGAGGCGATCTCGCTGTTGCCGCAAGCACCGGCTGAGCTCGCGAACGCGATTCAGGCCGTGGAGTCGCCCTCCACGTTGGCGGATCTCGTCGCGAGCTTCATGGATGTGAAAGCACTGGAGAAGCAGCAGCTCCTGGAAACCGTGGATCTCAAAACGCGCCTGGATCGGGTCACTGACCTGCTCACCAAACGCATCGAGGTCCTGCGCTTGCAGCGGCAGATCGAAGACCAGACTCGCGAAGCAATCGATGAGCGTCACAAGGAAGCCTTGCTTCGCGAGCAGTTACGCCAGATTCGCAAGCAACTCGGCGAGGAGGAAGAATCCGCCGAAGAGATTCAAGAGCTGCGCGAGGCGATCGAGAAATCCGGCATGCCTGAGGAGGCATTGGAGCAGGCCAAGAAAGAGCTCAAACGCATGGAGCGCATGCAGGATGCGAGTGCGGAATATTCCATGCTGCGCACCTGGATCGATTGGATGATCCAACTTCCCTGGTCCAAGCTCGACAATGAATCCATCGACATCGAACATGCGCGGCGCGTGTTGGATGAGGATCATTACGGCCTCGAGAAGATCAAGCGGCGCATCGTCGAGTATCTCGCCGTGCGCAAGCTCAATCCGCAGGGGCGCAGCCCCATCCTGTGCTTCGTCGGTCCTCCCGGTGTCGGTAAGACATCTTTAGGGCAGAGCATTGCTCGCGCGCTCGGCATCAAGTTCGCCAGGGTCAGCTTGGGCGGCGTGCATGACGAGGCGGAAATCCGCGGTCACCGTCGTACTTACATCGGAGCGCTGCCGGGAAACATCGTGCAAGCCTTGCGCAAGGCGGGCACGCGCAATCCAGTGTTGATGCTCGATGAGATCGACAAACTCGGCAGCGGCATTCAAGGCGACCCCGCCTCGGCGCTGCTGGAAGTGCTCGATCCCGAGCAGAACAACACATTCCGCGACAACTACCTGGGCTTACCTTTCGACTTGTCGAAAGTGATGTTCATTACGACCGCCAACATGCTCGACACGATTCCCGGCCCACTGCGCGATCGCATGGAGATCATCGAGCTCACCGGCTACACCGAAGAGGAGAAGGTCGAAATTGCGCGGCGCTATCTCGTGAAGCGTCAGCTGGACGCGAATGGATTGAAGGCTGAGCAGGCTGCTCTCACCGATGAGGCGCTCAGACACATCGTTCGCGACTACACGCGCGAAGCCGGGTGTCGAAATCTGGAACGCACGATCGGTGCGGTGCTGCGAAACGTCGCAGTACGGATTGCAGAAGGGTCGTTGGTACAAACAACCGTAGACGCTCCGGACTTGCATGCCATTCTCGGTGCCCCTCGCTTCGAGAACGAAGTCGCGATGCGAACGAGTGTACCGGGGGTGGCGACTGGCCTTGCATGGACGCCGTTCGGTGGCGACATCTTATTCATCGAATCGACGCGAGTGCCCGGTAACGGCCGCCTGATTCTCACAGGTCAACTCGGCGAAGTGATGAAGGAGAGCGCACAGGCAGCGCTGTCACTGGTCAAGTCACAGTCCTCGCGGCTGGGTATGGATGCCGCGGGTTTCGACAAGAACGATGTGCACATTCACGTACCCGCGGGTGCGATTCCGAAAGACGGACCGAGCGCGGGCGTGGCGATGTTTACTTCCCTCGTGTCGCTGGTCACCGGCCGGACGGTCGGTCACGATTTGGCAATGACCGGAGAGATTAGCCTACGCGGGCTGGTTCTTCCGGTGGGCGGCATCAAAGAAAAAGCGGTCGCTGCACATCGAGCGGGTATTCGGAAAGTACTGTTGCCCGCTCGTAACCGCAAAGACCTCGAGGACGTGCCTCAAAGCGTTCGTGACGACATCGAGTTCGTCTTCTGCGAACGTGTCGATGATGTAATTCGGGAGGCGCTCGGGATCGAAACCAAAGTAGTTGCAGCCGCATAGCGCTTCGGATGCCATATGGCATCTCAGCGCGGCATGTGAATGCGGCCTGCGACGAAGCGCGCGAGTGTTCTACTTCTGTGGGCGGCACTAAAGGCACGTTCGAGTGTCAGACTTTCCGACGGCGAACGATCTGAACGCGAATCGTCACTGACGAGCCTTCTTGCGCGCGTGCCTCCTCCCTGCACGCACGCCATTTTCCTGAAAGGTTCAGTGCCCGTTCAGCACTTTGCGATCGGAGATGACGCAAGGGGTCACCGCAAGCGCACCTATGTTGTGCGTTCGGTTGTAGTTCTCACTTTGTTTTAGCGAACGTTCTTTCGTTCCTCACCCTCAGCAATCAATCGCATTGCAAGATCGCCGCGAAAAGAGTAACAAGGGACTCATGTCTCGCTCTCGATCAGTGTGAGATGCGCACAACAGCGCAATACGGCTTCGAATTAAACAGGCCGTTCGGGTTCTCTATCACCTCCCACCCGCGTTCATTGTCACACACGACAAATGTGACGCAGCTCTCCGGCGCATCGATTGCAAACGTGTTGAATGGAACATGTTCGCTCAACGATCAGTCTTTGTCTTACGCGCCTTTTAGCAACGCGGCAGTGGCGTGGATGAGTCAACCCGGGCGTATGCTCATGGCGTACAGAAGCAGTGCACGCGCGGATCGGGTGAGACAGCGTTTCGACATCTAAGAGTTGAGGAGGGCGTTTCGATGCAGTCAGACAGCCCAAAGGGAAGTTCACAGCGCAGCGAGAACTTCGTTGAGGCCCTGAGCGCCTATAGCCGGTTTCACCGTGCCCAGCATTGGTCGGGTACTTTCGGTGAATTCCTCCGCACCATCGTGCCGGGCAACGGCCGCCAGTTGGCTCGTACCAGTCACGAATATCTATGGGACATGCTCTGCTGGTTCGGCCGCAACAACCAGTCGCCGAGCGCGACCGCGAATGGCGAGTCCGCCGGCCCCAAAGAATTGTTCAAGCGTGAGCTCTACGGAATCGACGAGCCGCTGGGTCGTGTCGTCGATTATTTCAAGGCGGCTGCGGCGGGCTCCGATGTTGGCCGTCGCTTGCTCCTGCTGCTAGGGCCGCCCTCCGGCGGAAAATCCACCATGGCCATTCTCTTGAAGCGCGGGCTCGAGGAATATAGCCATACCGACGAAGGCGCGATGTATGCGCTACAAGGCTCGCCGATGCACGAGTCTCCGTTGAACTTAGTGCCGACGAGCCTGCGCGCCGAGTTCCGCGAAACCTATGGTGTGGAGATCAAAGGCGAGTTGAGCCCTTGGGCGCGTGACCGCTTGGAGCGCGAGTTCGAAGGCGACTTCCTGCGCATGCCGGTGGAACGCATTTTCTTATCCGAAGCTTCGCGCGTAGGCGTCGGTACATACGCCCCGCATGATCCGACGACCGCCGACCTTGCGGATCTCGTCGGCTCGGTCGATCTGTCGAAGGTCGCACAGTATGGCGATGAAGGCGATCCGCGCGCTTGGTCTTGGTCGGGTGCAGTTTATGCGGCGAGCCGCGGCGTACTGGAGATGATCGAAATCCTGAAGGTCAAACGCGAGTTCTTGTACTTGCTGCTGACCCTGACTCAGGAAAAGAACGTAAAGGTCTCGCGCTTTCCGCTGATCTATTTGGACGAGACTATTCTCGCGCACACGAACTTGGCCGAATTTCACAAGTTCCTGCAAGAGAAGGAGAACGAGGCGCTGCTCGACCGCATGGTCATCGTCAAAGTGCCTTACACGCTGTCCTATATTGAAGAAGCACGGATTTACAACAAGCTCGTTTCCGCCGCTCCGGCATTTCGCGACGTGCACCTCGATCCGCATGCGCTTCGTGTAGCGTCCGTTTTCGCCGTTCTGACCCGATTGTTGAAACCTGAACGCGAAGGATTGGATTTATCGAAGAAGCTTCGCCTGTATGCCGGCGAGAGTGTCGAAGGATTTCCCGAGAACGAAATGACGCGACTTAGAACCGAAGCGCCGGAAGAAGGCCTTACGGGTGTGAGTCCACGATTCATCGTCAATTCGATCTCGAATGCGATTACGCGCAACGACAAGAAAAGCCTGACAAGCATGGAAGTGCTGTTGGCGTTGAAGGACTCGATCGAGCATGACGCACGCATGGACGCCAAGGCGAAGAAGCTTTGGATCGACTATCTGGTATTGGCGCGCAAGGACTTCTACAACCGCTGGGTGAAAGAAGACGTGCATCGCGCATTGTTCGCCTCCTTCGAAGACGAAGCCCAACAACTGCTGGATAAGTACCTGGACGAAGTCGAAGCTTCGCTCGATCACCGGGAAGTGACCGATCCGATCACCGGCGAGTCTCGTCCAGCGGACGAGCGCTTCCTTCGGTCGGTCGAGGAGAAGATCAAGGTTTCGGAGTCCGGCAAGCTGACTTTCCGTCAGGAGGTCGTGCGCAAGGCGATGGTCGCCTACAAAGTTGGGGAGAAGTTCACGCTCAACAGTCACGCGCGAATGCGCGAAGCCATCGAGCAGTACTTGTTCGAAGAGCGTCGTGACGTGTTGCGGCTGGTGACTTCGGCTGCACGGCCCGACGATGAGGCACGTAAGAAAATTTCCGCTGTACAAGATCGCTTAACGGCGGAATATGGGTACGACGATCACAGCGCCAAAGAAGCTCTCAGTTACGTTACGACTCTGCTGGCGCAGGAGTAAGTCGGAGGTTGCGAATAGCATCATGAGTGACAACGAGTCAGGCGAAGCGGGGTTTCACAGCCCTGATGATGCCGGCTGGTACGATCTGTTCTCGCGCGGCGCGAGAGATTGGTTGCGTCACAATGAGAAAGTGCGCGACGCCGTGCGACAGCATCTTCCGCAGATCGTCGCCGGCGCGGATGTCTTGAGCGGAGGCGCCAGCACCGTTCGGGTGCCGGTGCGCATGCTCGAGCATTACCGCTTCAAGCTGCGAAATTCGAATGAGCAGCAAGGCGTCGGTCAAGGCCAGGCGAAACCTGGCGATCGAATCGGACGACCGCAACAAGAATCCGAGCAGCAGCGCGGCCAAGGCGGAAACGAGGAAGGAGGAATCCAATATACGCTCGAGTTTCGTATCGACGACATCGTCGATTGGCTGTGGGAAGAGATGCAGCTTCCTAATCTCGAAGCCAAAGCCGGCAAAGCGAAGGAAGACGATTGGACCCGCGAGGGTTGGGACCGCCGGGGTGCGCGTTCGCGCCTGGATAGACGGCGCTCTTTAAAAGAGTCGATCAAACGTCGCGGCGTTCAAAGCGCAAGCGGTGCAGAGTCGCCCTCGTTCACCGACGATGACCTACGCTATCGACAGCTCTCCAAGCGTGAGCAGCCGGCAATGCAAGCCGTGGTCATTTTGCTGCTGGATGTCTCTGGCAGCATGGGCGAACGGGAACGGCAGATTTCCAAGACGTTTTTCTTCTGGGCGATCCAAGGCCTGCGTCGCCAATACCGGCACTTGGACCTCGTGTTCGTCGCACACACCTCGGAGGCTTGGGAATTTCAGGAAGAAGAGTTCTTCCGCGTCACCGGCACCGGCGGCACGGTTGCATCCGCGGGCCTGAAGAAGGTTCACGAGATCATTGACGCTCGTTACAGCCCGAGTCAGTACAACGTTTATTTGTTCTACGCATCGGACGGCGAGAACTTCCCGTCCGATCAGCCGCAAGCGCATGCCGCGCTCGATGAGCTCATCGGTGACTGTAACTACGCTGGATTTCTGGAGGTCGCACCGCTCGCAGGCCATGCGCCCGATAGCGAGATCGGAAAATTATTCTTGAACCTCGCCGAAGGAACCGACAACGTCGGCGCGTTCCGCGTCAGCGGCACGGACGATATCTGGGGTGCGGTAAAGCATTTCTTTGCGCAATCTTGAAAGATATGAAGGCGATAGGGGATAGCGGATAGGCGATAGAAGAGTGAAGACACTAGTGGAGAAGCTCAACGTTCTACCAAGACGCTCGCAGCGCCGCGGCGCTCGGACTATCCCCTATCCCCTATCCCCTATCGCCTTCCTTCTGGAATCCCCATGACCGACTGGCAAAAGCAAATCTCTCAGATCGAAGCGTTGGCGCGCAGCGTCGGGCTGAAGTACCACCCGGTCGAGTTCGAGGTCGTGCCTGAAAGCTTCATGACCGAGATTGCGATCTATGGCTTGCCTGTACGCATGCCGCACTGGTCATTTGGTGTTCGCTACATCTATCAGCTCATCCAGCACAGGATGGGCTTGTCGCGATTGTTCGAAGTCGTATTTCCCGGCAACCCTGGCCGCGCCTATCTCGCGAAGACCAACAGTGCGGCGGAAAACGTGCTCGTCACTGCGCACGTCTTGGGCCACGCGGATTTTTCCGCGAACAACATGTTGTTCCGCCATAGTCAGGCGCAAGTCGGCGAGCACATCGTCGAGCAAGCCGCGGCCCACGCCCGCCAAATCGGTATGGCCATCGAGGAACATGGCCTGCAACGAGTCGAGTCTGTGCTGGATGCAGCGTTGTCTTTGGAGCAGCATATTGATGTTGACCTGGCACTGCGCCGCGAACGGTACCCGGAAAACGTTCCGGAACGCGCACCGCTCAGTGAGGATGAGTTCTCGCGCCGATTCGCCGCATTGGGTCCCGACACCGCGCGGCCACATACCGGAGGGCCGGCAAAGCGCGCACCGATCCCGCCACATCCCGAAAAAGACTTGCTCTGGTTCATCGCACACTATGCGCCCGAGATGGAACCATGGGAACGCGACATTTTCCTCGCGGTACGCGAAGAGTCGTTCTATTTCTATCCGGTGTTCGCCTGCCAGATCATGAACGAAGGTTGGGCATCGTATTGGCACGCACGCCTGCTGCGTGAAGCGGACTTCTTACCGCAGTCTGCTTACGTCGATGCGATCAAATGTCACTCCGATGTGGTGCGCCCGACTGCGAGCGGCGAGAACGTCGCACTCTCCACCAACCCTTACCACCTGGGCTTCTCCATCTGGGAGAAGATCATCGAGCAGCATGGGCTCGAGCACGCGCGCAAGATCATGTGCGAGGATGACGATTTCTCGTTCGTTCGCAATCATCTCACGCTGGATCTCGCGACGGAGTTGCAGCTTTTCCGTTTCAAAGGACCCGCAAACGGCACCCTGACTGTCCAGGAGTCGAACCTCTCCGCTCTGCACGATGCGCTGCTCGCACCGAAGTACGGCTTCGGCGCACCGACAGTCAGTGCTTCACACGTTCACGTCGATGGAAAGCTCGAGCTCGTTCACGATCACATCACCGACGGTCGAGGATTGGATCCGGATCGCGGCCGCAAAGTGCTGGAGTACATCGCACGGGTCTGGCGCCGCCCCGTTACGCTGACGACGGTAAACAACGATCACAATACGATGGAAATCTCGGTGATGCCGGAGTTGAAGCTGGCGTGATGGCCGGCAACGGCCGACGAGGGCTGGGTGATGGAGTGATAACGTGATGAAGTGATGACGTCAGAACGTTTCTGCTTCTGTCGTTATCACCTCATCACTTCATCACTCTCGAGCGCAAACGGCGCTCCTTCCAAAAACAGCGTCTTGTACTCCGTCGCGAACTCTTCCAACGTGCGCGGTTCTTTTCCGGTGATTTCTTTGACGACGTTCGTTGGAGCGACATTGATCAGTTTGGATGCGCAGGCGTCCCACATTTCCAGTGTCGCCTCGATCATCACGGGCGAAGCACCCGATGCTTGCAGTCGGCCGCGAGCTTCGTTCGCGGTAATGTCGGTGTAGCGGATTGTCTTGCCCAGCACCTTGCTGAGTCGCTCTGCAACTTCCTGATACGTCAGCGACTCATTGCCGGTCACCGTATAAGCCTGGCCTGCGTGAGTTGGATTCAGCAGAGCTTGCGCTCCGACTGCGCCCACATCGCGAGCATCGACGAACGTCCATTTGCTCGATCGGAAAGGGCCGGCGATCACGCCCTGCTGGGCGATGCTGGAGGCGAACCTCAATAGGTTCTGCATGAAGAAAGTCGGGCGCAGATGCGTCACCCGAATGCCGGCCTCCTGCGTGGTATTTTCGATCTGGCCCAGCCACTGCAGCGCCCGAGCGCAACATACGTGTTTGTCCGCGCCGACTCCGGAGAGCTGCACGATTCGGCTCACGCCCGCGGCCTTGGCCGCCATTACACATCGCAAGTGCAATTCAGCCATGCGAGGGGAAAACGCCGAAGCGAGGAAGGCGGCTTCGACGCCCTCGAATGCACGCCTCAAGCTCGCATCATCGAAGATGTCGCCCGTGGAAATTTCGATATTCTCGGCGGCGACGCCCAATCGGCTCGCATCACGCACCAACGCGCGTACGGGCACGGGCTTATGAGCCAGCTCGGCTAGAACCGCTCGGCCAACATTACCTGTCGCACCAGTCACCAACAGCATCGCGTCTCCTACAACACGGCAGTCACTACCGGGCCGGGAAGGTGACTGCAGCCAAGGCCCCAGTCAATCCCGCGGTGGTCAACTTTTGGTTAGCCCCCCCGCTAACCCTAAAACCCCACTTATCTTCGGGGCGATACATTACGGGCGCGGTCGGTCCGGGTAAACGGGGTGTGTGCAAACAGAGTCATGCATTGCAGTCACGAATGCCCCGCTTAGAATCAGGTCGTGGCGTATTTATGTCGCACCCTACTCCCGAATCGGCCTGGCGGTTCCGGTGAACGCAAATATGCCATTCGATGTCTGCTATACCGCTCAATAATGAAGGCCTAATGACCGCGGCATTTTAGGGACTAGTCCGATTGAATAACTACAGCGATATCGTCGTTTTCGTGCGCGTGGTCGAGGCGCGCAGCTTTGTCGCGGCCGCGCAAACGCTCGGCATGTCGCCTTCGGCAATCAGCAAGGCTGTAAGCCGTCTGGAAGAGCGCCTGGGCTCCCGACTACTGAACCGCACGACTCGCTCCTTGAGCCTGACCGATCATGGCACCAGCTTTTATGAGCGCTCGCGCGAAGCGTTGGCGCAACTCGACCTTGCCGAAAGCGAGATCGCGGAATCTCGAGGCGTCGCCCGAGGCAAGCTGCGCGTCGACGTACCCGTATCGCTCGGCCGCAAGATCATCGTGCCCGCACTGCCGAGATTCATCCAGCAGTACCCGGAGCTCACGGTACAAATGAGCATGAACGATCGCGTCTTGGATCTGGTGCAAGAGGGTATCGATGCCGCGCTGAGGGTCGGCAACTTGAGCGATTCGAGCCTGATTGCACGGCGAGTCGGCCAGCTTCGAGGCGTCACGTGTGCGTCACCCGAATTCATCGACCGGTTCGGCTTACCGAAGACACCGACGGAGCTGAAACCCGAACACTGTATCGCCATGTTCAAGCTCGGCACCAACCAGCCGCGTGAATGGCTGTTCAGAAAAGACGGTACCGAACACACGATCAACCCGACCGCAGCGCTTTCGTTCAGCGATCCTGAATCGGCAGTGGCTGCGGCAGTAAGCGGTGCCGGCTTCGTGCGTGCATTGGATTTCACGGTCGAAGCTCAGGTGGCCTCGGGGCTCTTGCAGCCCGTGCTCGAAGACTGGAACGAAGGCGCCTGGTGGCCTGTATCGGTCGTGTATCCGCAGCACCGCCAACCGACAGCCAAAATTCGAGCATTCATCGATTTCTGCGCAGGCTTGTTCCCGGAGATAGGACCCGAGCTGTGACGAAGTGACGGGGTGACGGCGACAGAAGAGCCGTTCTGGTTCTCGGCTCTGTCTTCATCACCTCATCACTTCCTCTGGCGCCATCAATTTCCCTTCAGGCCGTGCCTAATGGTCGATCCTTAGGTAATTGCCTACGATTCGCGGTGCAAATCCACCAACGAATAATTTGACGAAGAATAGTCTGGGACCTAATACGGATGAGACTGGAGATCAAGCGAGCCGCGCAGGGCGCGGTGTTGGGCATTGTCTTTTGTGCGCTCGCCGGATGCGTGGCCGCGCCAACGCGACCGAAAGACGTCGATGTCAAAACCGATCTGAAGAAACCCAAAAATCCTTCGATCAATGCGAGCATCCTGAATGATGCGAGCATTCTCGATTACAGCTTTGCAGCATCTTTAGATCCGAACGTCGAAACCCTCACGCGTCTTGAATCCAGTTACACGCTGCAGATCGACGAGGAAGCCGAACAGTTGCGAGTCGGCGATTCGGTGAGCACCGCAGGCCAATGGGGCAGCACCGTACGCTACGGCGGTGTGCAGTTCGGTACTCGACTATCGCCGAATGCCGATGTGCTCCAATCCGAACGGCTCGCCACGAGCGGCATCGCCGTTCTTCCAACCGCTGCCGACGCGTTGTTCGCATCGATCGGCGATGATCGGGCGTTGTGGTCGAGCCAAAGTCTTTCGGTCGGTGCGCCGAAGATCAACGATCAAAACCTGCTGAATCTGACCGCGAGCGACTCATTCGGACGTTCCGAATCGCTGAGTGCACCGCTGGTCGCGCAAGCACGCTTGGTCGACACTGGGTGCAGCGATTTCTCGCTCGGCCTAGGCAAAGTCCGCCGCGACTTCGCAGTGACGAGCAATGACTATGGCCCCGTGTTCGCGAATACCACCATCGCTTGCGCAGCTCCGCTCGGATTCACGGTCGAAGGTCACGGCGAATACCTTGCGGAGCAAGTCGCCGCGCTCGGCTTGGGACTAGCGAGGCGCGTGGGCACGCTTGGCACCGCGTCGCTTGCATTCGCTTCGAGCGACACCGAACTGGGTTCCGGCTGGCTCGCACGGGTTGGCTTCGAACATCAAAGCTCGTTGCTCAACTTCGCTGTACGTTCGCGCATTCAAAGCCGCGAGTTCCGCGAAGTCGGCAGCGTGTGGGTGGAAGATCCGATCATGCGCCGGAACTTGGCAAGCATCGGCGTCAACGTAACCGATGGCGCTGCCTTGGCACTCGCCTATGCCGCGCAAACAACATGGGAACGCGAGCGTGTCGATGTGTTGTCTCTGAATCAGAAACTGAACGTCGGCCGGGGCTCGGTGATGATGAGCGCGGGCCATTCCTTCGCCGACGACATCGGTTCCTCCTTGTTCCTTTCCTATAAACGCCCGTTCGGCACTCCGATCAGCCGTGCCCGCTTCGACGCCTCCGATCTGGAGCTGCTCGAAGTGACGGTTGGACGGAAACAAATGTGACGGGATGACGCGGTGACGGAGTGACGAAGTGACGAAGTGACGAAGTGACGACGTCAGAGTAGGAGCTGAAGCGCACGCAGGTGCATTTCTAAATGCGGGTCGTGACTAGCGGGTCGCGGGTAGTCAGATAAAGCACTGAGACGGCTACCTCTCTCCGACGAACCGCGAGTCACGAATCACGACGCCTCCGCTGCTATTCCCTCCCCCGCGTGCGGGGGAGGGTTAGGGAGGGGGCCTCCGGTAGCCAGCCACAAGGCCCGCATCGCAGGCCCCGTCCGATACCGCCGTCACTGAGCCAGGAGTATCCTTGGCTCACTCCATGACCTCCACTACATCCCTCTTCCATCCCGCTGTCGCGAGTTGGTTCGCAGACACGTTTGCTGTGCCGACTCCAGCGCAGGCGGACGCGTGGCCGGCGATCCAGTCGGGAAAGCATGTCCTGATCTCCGCGCCTACCGGTTCAGGTAAGACGCTCGCAGCATTCTTGGCAGCCATTGACGAACTCGTGCGCGAAGGCGCGCAGTGGGGACTGCCGGATGAAACTCGCATCGTTTACGTCTCGCCGTTGAAGGCACTGTCAAACGACATCCATCGCAACCTCGAAGCGCCATTGACAGGAATCCGCGAGCGGCTTCATGAACACACGGTGCGCGATGTCGACATTCGCACTTGGGTGCGCACCGGCGACACACCGCAGTCGGAGCGCTTGCAGATGCATCGGCGGCCGCCGCACATCGTCGTCACGACGCCGGAGTCGCTGTACATTCTGCTCGGCTCGAAATCGGGCCGTGAGATGTTGGGGACGACGCGCACTGTCATCGTCGATGAGATTCACGCCGTCGCGGGCTCCAAACGCGGCTCGCATCTCGCGCTATCGCTTGAAAGACTCGAAGCGCTCACCGGCCAGCGGCTGACGCGTATCGGTTTGTCCGCGACGCAAAGGCCGATCGAGGATGTCGCGCGCTTCTTAGTCGGCACGAAGAACATCGACGCCAGCGGCAATGTACGTTGCACGATCGTGGACAGCGGCCACGTACGCAATCGCGACATCGCAATCGAGCTGCCTGATTCACCGCTCGAAGCAGTGATGTCGAACGAAGTCTGGACTCAGCTCTACGACCGTCTCGCACAATTGATCCGCGAACACCGCACGACGGTGGTATTCGTTAACACGCGACGCTTGGCGGAGAGGGTGTCGCGCCACCTATCCGAGCGACTCGATCAAGATGAAGTGATTCGTGATCAGCGGGTCGCGGATAGTCAGAGCGGGAATTCAGAGGTTTCCCTGGAAGCCACAACCGCGGTTCGCAGTCGACACTCCGCGCCGCCAACCGCACGCCGGATACCGCACGCCGCTGGTCCTTCCTGCATCGCCGCTCACCATGGCAGCTTAGCCAAACATCTGCGCTTGGATGCGGAGCAGCGGCTCAAGCGCGGTGAGCTCAAGGCGTTGGTCGCGACCGCGTCGCTCGAGCTCGGTATCGACATCGGCAATGTGGATTTGGTGTGTCAGATCAGCTCGCCGCGATCGATCAATGCATTTTTGCAGCGTGTTGGGCGCTCGGGACACGCAGTCGGCGAGACTCCGAAAGGGCGGCTCTTTCCTTTGTCTCGCGATGACCTCGCTGAATGTGCCGCATTGCTGGATGCGGTCCGGCGGGGTGAACTGGATCGCTTGAAGATCCCTGAGGATGCGATCGACGTCGCTGCACAACAGATGGTCGCTGAGGTGGCCGCGCGCGATTGCAGCGAGCAGGAACTGTTCGAGCTCGTGCGCAGCGCTCACCCCTATCGGAATTTCTCGCGCGAGGTCTTCGATGAGATCGTGCGCATGCTAGCGGAAGGATTCTCGACTCGTCGCGGCCGGCAAGGCGCGCTCGTCTATCACGACGCGGTCAATCGCATCCTTCGAGGACGCAAGGGCGCTCGGCTCACGGCGATCACCTCGGGCGGCGCTATCCCGGACACAGCGGATTATCAGGTGATGCTCGAGCCCGAGGGTCATCTCATCGGCACCGTCAACGAAGATTTCGCCGTCGAAAGCTTGGCAGGCGACGTCTTCCAACTCGGCAATGCTTCCTATCGCATCATTCGCGTC
>JAICPY010000029.1 GCA_025929585.1 Steroidobacter sp. | reverse complement strand
TTGACGGTCTTTACCGTGAAAGTCCCCGAGACCCCTCCGATGGTCAGCGTTGCCGCGACTTCGCCCGATGACTCGGCCGAGGAGCGGACTCTGATGCGGACCTTCTGATTTTTTTTGATAATGCCGCGGCTACGGCGGTAAGCGCGGCCGTCGATCGAATACTCACCTCCGGTAATGGACACGGGCGCCGGATGGTTGATTCCCGATATGGTCACGAGCTCCGACTCAATCAGAGTGTTGGGAACCACCTCTGTGTGACTGGTGAAGCTGAAGGCATCAGGCGTGGTGTCGCATTTGCGAGCCGCCTCTGGTTGATTGGCGTGGCGCGTGGCGTCGCGCCCGGCAGGCACCTTTGTTTGACTGGCAGTGGGTGTGCTCTCGGCTTTGCAGATCGGAAGCAAGAGGACCGCGACAATCAACAGCGCGTCCAAATGAAAGAATGATTTTTTCATGGTGTGCAAGACCTCTCCTGAAAGATGCAGCGGTAATTGCATCGGTGAACCTGCGTTCACGCGACGAGAGGGATTCTGTCAGTGGCCGGCAATCGAGCAATGGCGATTGGATGAACGCACATCTTCATGGGATGAAATCCATTTTTCGAAGGATGAGGTTCGACATCCTGTTGCTAGTCGCGCAGCAGGCCGCGAACTCAGGTCTTGATGCACGCGCCGCAAGACGCACGTGATCGCGCGCAATACATCTGACCTTCTATCTACTAGACGTTAAACCTCTGGCTTGTCTCGCGTACGACTGGTGCGATGAGTACCTGCAGAGTAGGATCGAAACGAAGATGTCGCGAAGCCCTCGGGTTATGTCACGAGCTCACAGTTTCTACTCGCGCCGTGTCCGTTACCGAGCGCCACCGACGGTGCGCACGTGAGCACGTTCGCGCACGAGGCGTTCCTCCCTTTCGACTCGCAAGCGCTGCGACATCGTCCGAGGAGCCTGCAGGTCCTGCGGACTTTCGCTATCTGGCTCGCTGCGTGGACCTTCGTTGGCCTGATGTTCCTGGGGCAGGACATCACGCGCAGACTCTTCTACAACGATCCGTCACTTTGGATGGAGGTCGGATTCTGGACGATGCGTGTCGTTCTTTCCGCCGTCCTGACACTAGCCATCCTGCGGCTCGGCGCGAGCTTTCCGATAGAGAAACGCGTCTGGGCGCGGCGGATCTCGCTCCACGTTCTATTCAGCCTGTGTTTCGGCGTCGGAAGGACCGGACTCGAAGCGGTTGTGTACTCACACCTGAGCGCGGGATGGGGGCCAGCCTATGAGTGGACGCAAGGCGTGGGGTTCACGTTCAAGGTGCTGCTGATCTTCGGCTTGCACCAGGCAGTGATCACGTACTGGTTCATCCTGGTTCTTCACACGGCAGTTCGTTATTACGAGAAGTTTCAGGAGCGCGCGGAGGCCGCGTTGCGTCTGGAGTTGAATGCCGCGGAACTTCGGGAGCAGGTCACGAGGGCGCAACTGGGCGCATTGAAGATGCAGCTCCAGCCGCACTTCCTATTCAACACCCTGAACACCATCATGGGAATGGTACGGACAGGTGAGGTGCAACAGGCGGAGCGCGCCTTGTCGCGTTTCAGCGATCTGCTGCGCGCCGTTCTGGACGACATGGACGCGCAGGAAGTCACGCTGGAGCGTGAACTGACTTACCTGCGACTCTATTTATCCATCGAGCAAATGCGCTTCTCCGATCGCTTGGTTGTCCGCATCGAAGCCGACCCAGACGTGCTGGATGCAGCCGTTCCGCACATGGGGTTGCAGCCGGTCGCGGAGAACGCGGTACGGCACGGAATCGGTTCCAGCGTTGGCGGCGGTTCTATCGACGTTCAAGCTTCGCGCGTCGGTAGTCAGCTGCACATCACGGTACAGAACACAGGCGGCACTCGCGCCGGCTCGCCGGCCGGATGGGGCCTTGGCCTGTCGAACTTGAGGGCACGACTGAAACAGTTGCATGGAGCACGGGGGGAGTTGCGGATCGAGTGCACCGACACCGGCGCTGCAGTGGAAGTGATCGTGCCTTATCGCCGCATCGCCGCCGCCACAGAACTGCCAGTGCCAATGGACAGCGTGCAATGATGAAATGCACTGAGAAGCAAGCCCAGTGGAGCGCCTTGATCGTGGACGACGAGCCGTTCGCGCGCGCGAGCCTGCGGACGTTACTCGAGCGCGAGCCTGATGCAATCACCATCTTCGAAGCGAGAAACGGTCAGGAGGCAACATCTCTCATTCTCAATGAGCGGCCGGACGTGGTGTTTCTCGATGTTCAGATGCCGGAGATGAACGGGTTCGATGTGGTGCGGCAGGTCGGCGCCGCCGCGATGCCGGAGGTGGTCTTCGTCACCGCGCACGATCGGTTTGCCATCCAAGCATTCGAGATCAATGCACTCGATTACCTTCTCAAGCCGGTCTCCGAAGAGCGCTTCGCAGAAGCTCTCCAGCGTACGCGGTCACATCTGCGCCGGCACGGCGACGACGGTGAACGCATCGTGTCCTTGCTGCAGACTCTCGCTTCGCCGCCGAAAACCCTCAAGCGCATCGCCGTGCGTTCCGCCGGCAAGACGAGATTCGTGGATCTGGAGGATGTCCTCTGGATTCAAGCAGCAGAGAACTATGTGCAACTGCATACCGCCACTTCCCGGCACCTGGTGCATGCAACCATTCAATCCATGCTTGGACGGCTCGATCCTGAAGTGTTCGTACGCGTCCATCGTTCAGCGATCGTCAATGTCCGCAACATCATGCAGATCGAGACGGCAGAGCCAGGCGAGTACCTGCTCACACTGGACAACGGCTTCTGTATCCAATCCAGCCGCAGGTACAACGAAATCATCAAGAAGTGGATATCCAATCGCCCGTAACTTTCCTGTTCACGGTCGAGATGCTTTCATGCAACGCATGCGATGCGGTGCCGAGATTGACTATGAATAACTCAAACCCGGCACAAGCATGTTTGGACACCCATCGCTTCAGTCATCCGGCGTCGGGACCAGACGATAGATCTGGCCGTTTGGCTGGTTGAGCGCGACGTAGGGCGACCCATCGGATCCGACTATGACGTCGCGGATACGCCCCATGCCGTCGATGAGCACTTCTTCGCCGACCACGACATCGTTCTCGAGCGCGATGAGCTTCAGTTGCTGGTGCGCAAGGCTCGCGACGATCAGATGGTTGCGCCAGCGTGGAAACGCGCGCCCGTCGTACATCACGAGATTGGACAAACCCGGGGACGGGCTCCAGTGCTTGCGCGGGGGCTCGATGCCCTCGCGGTGAGTTTCGTTGCTCACGATGGTGCCGTCATAGTTGATCCCGAAAGTGACAACCGGCCAGCCGTAGTTTTGACCTCGCATGATCAAGTTCAGCTCATCTCCGCCCTTGGGCCCGTGTTCCGTCGCCCAGACTGCGCGCGTGCGCGGGTCCACCGTCACGCCCTGCGGATTGCGATGTCCGTAACTCCAAATGGTCGCAACCGCGTCAGTGCGGCCGACGAAGGGATTATCCGGCGGCACACCACCATCGATGAAGATGCGATGGATTTTGCCGAACGGATTGCCGAGGTCCTGCGCGAAGTTCTGCGTTGCACGATCTCCGATGCCGAAGAAGAGATACTCGCGATCGAACGCAATGCGCGCGCCGTAGTGCGCCTCGGAGGTCGAGAAGAACTTGGGCGGCGCGCGATAGATCGTCTGCTGGTCGATCCAGCGTTCATTTCGAATGCGACCTCGCACGATGGTGAGCATGTTGTCCTCACCGGACGGCTCCGCGAAGGTGAGATAGATCCAGCCGTTGCGCTGGTAATCAGGATGGGCGCGCACGTGGAGCATCCCGGCCTGTCCGGCGAAGTGCACAGCAGGTGTGCCTGCAATCGGTCCGACGCGCTGCCCGCGCCGGAACAACCACACCGCGCCGCTCTTTTGCGTGGCGATCACCGTGTTTGGATCGAGGATATCCAGCGACCAGAACTCGCCGTCGATGTCGCCGACCTTCTCCATGCGAAACGTGTGGCCACCCGCAGTGAGAATGGTGGCCGGCGCCTCGAACGTCTGCGTGATCCCGTCGTGCGCTCCAGGAACGTCGCTCAACGTGAAATGATCGAGGTTGAAAACACCACCGCCACCCATGCCGATGATGCACAGCCGATAGCGGCCCTCGAGTTGCCTCTCCAACCCGAGGCGCTCGGTGCGAAACGCTGTCCAGCCGCCGGTGAGCGGCGTCACCTTCTCGCCGAGCGGAATGCGTTTGCCGCTCGCGAATTCACCGGTGAATGCTACGAGCGCGAACCGCCGCGGCGGTTCGCCTTCACCTTTCGCAAATCGGTATTCGATGCTGCGCACGCCGGTGAGATCGATGTCCTCGTAGCACAGATGGCTGCCGCGATCGATCCACTGGAGGTAGCGCGTGTCGCCCTCCCCCGCCACGCCGTAACCGGCCGACCGGTCCGCGCGCAGATCCTCGGCTTCGATACGGCGGCCGATCATCGTGCCGGTTGGGGCAGTTTTGGAACTCGTGACCGCATTCTTTATCCATGCGCCGAGTGCCCGCGCGTCCTCATCCGTCAGTGTGGCGAAGGCGGGCATGCCGCGTTCGGGGCGGCCACTGCGGATGACGGCGCCGATCTCCGCCTCTGTGCTCTGATTGACGAGCGTTGAATGTCGGAAGAACGTGTTCGGATCTGCGGTGTGGCAGCCAGCGCAAAGCGTTGTATAGCGCTCGGCGGAAGACTGAGCAGTGGCAGAAATTGCGACGAACGAAAGTGCGAAGAAGATAAGTGTTTTCATGGCTGCTGAAAGATGCAGCCACTCGCGCGTATCCGACCAGCGATGTGTGACGAATGGAGGCTGTGCGTGATGAATGCACGCGCTCTGCCGCGTTCCGTACGCTCAATGGACTGTCTGTCTCGCCGTCCCTTGATGACGTCGGAGCTGCGCGCGATAACCCTTGCTGATAGCTAACATGCTGCCATCCCGCAGGTGGACTACCCCGCTCCCCGAGCGCTCGATGCGGATGCGATCGATCTCGCTCACGCGCACGATGTGCGAGCGATGGACTCGCACGAAGTGCTCGGAGGGCAACTTTGCCTCGAGATCGCTCAGGGTCGCGCACATCAAATAACGTCGGCCGCGCGCGCAGATGTCGACGTAATTGCCGGCTGCCGACAAGCGCTGGATATCATCGATTTGAATAAGGCATTGATCCGCGCCCTTGCTGACGAGCAGCGTACTGGGCTTCTCGGGCGGCGTGCTCGCGAGCGCAGTTATGGAGCTCGCAAGCCGCTCTACTGGTGGCGAGAACACGCGCGCAACTAGGAAGAGAGCAAAAGCCAACCCGAAGTTTCGTGGCCAAAAAAGAGCAAGGCTCGAGCCGGGGCTGCGCTCGTCCGTCAGCTGATCGATGGCGATCGGCAAGCTGGCCGCAAGTAGCCCCACCCAGACACAGCGGAGCAGCGTCTTGCGCCATGCCGCTGGGTCGCGGAATGTACGCAGGAGCCATGGCGCGAGCAGCGCCCACGCGCCCCATTCGCGTAACGCGAGTGTGACGGTACGCGCCACGTCAGGATTCACCGCGCTAACGAACGTTTGATGAATCAAGCAATACGTACACGTGCCGAGAATGAGCGCAGCCCAGGCCGCAAGCCCGAGCCGCAATTCGAAGGAGGTATGATTGATGGCGCGCAAAGCGCTAGAAGAACCTTCAGCCATGCGGTTCGGACAGTAAACCCCCGCGCACGTTCCGGCAAGTCACGCCAAATTGGATCCTACTGTTCAGTCTCGACTCGGCTGGTGGCGACTACCCGCTATCCCGGTGCACAGGATTCGAGTGGCGACTTGCCTATCGACGCTCGGAAAAGAGCAATCGTAAACCAAGACCCATGAGCACACTCGCCGTCAACCATCTCATTGCATCCGCGAAACGCGGAGCTTTCGACAGTCGTTGTCCGATCGCACTCGAGAAGAATGCATAGGTGCCGTACACGATGCCGCACATCAGCGTGAACAACATACCCACGATGAACAGCTGCATTGGGATGGAGCCCGCCTCCGGCGATACGAACTGCGGCAAATAGGCAAAGAAGAGCAGTATTCCCTTCGGATTCATGACGCTCGTCGCCATACCCGTGAGGAATAGCCAACGCGGGTCGTGCACCTGATGATCGCCGCTGATCTCGAATTGCGCCTTGCTGCGCAGAGTCTTGACGCCCAAGTACAGCAAATATGCTGCACCGGCATAGCGAACGGCGTTGAACAGTACCTCCGAGGCATACAGAATCGCCGTAAGCCCCGCCACCGCCATCATCGTGTGCGCTACATAACCTGCGCAGACTCCCGATGTTGAAATCAATGCCGCGCGCCTTCCCTGCCCTATGCCACGAGTGGTGATGTAAAGGATGTCGGGCCCCGGCGTGAATATCAGCGGTAGGACCGTGACGCAGAACATCAGCAATGAGAAAGAGCTCACTGACCGACCTCCATTCAAGCAAACACGCGGATCTCACCCTACCTGATTGCCGTTGGAGCCGCCAAGTCTCGGAGTGATGAGTACGCCGTAGATCGTGATTCGATCAACCCACGCTCGGTGCATGAATTGCTTTTCACTCAAACTTCCTGCTGTAGGCGGAGTGTTCGCGTGATCTCGCTGCGCAGCGCGGCGCCAGAGCAAACGCGATGCCGCCTTCGAGTTCTATCAAAGGCGAAGTCGGCTGCCGTAAACGAGCCTCCTGAGCACAATCTCGGCAGGTCCTCGATATGAGTAGCGTTCGCAAAGCACCGCGCCGAGCAAAGAGAGGATCCAGGCCAGGAGCGCGACACCAAGCGATGCGAGCAAGGCGCTGCTGACCCGATAGCCGAATGCGAGCGTGTAAGGCGCGAAGACCAGCAGCCAGACGATGGATTGGAACAGGTAGCCTGAAAGCGAGCGTTGCCCCAAGGCGGTCATCGCGCGCACGACGCTGTTCGAGCGTGGCGGGCGCGGGCCACGCGAGAGCCGCAGTGCGGCGAGGGCGATCAACGCTATGTAACCTGGCCCGCCGAACATTCCGCTCACCTTGTGCAAGATGTTGATGAGCATTGCGGTCTGCGCGTCCGCTTGCAGCGAGCCGCTCAACACTGAGGCGTGTGGAAGTCCTCCGACGAAAGCAATGGTGAGGCAGCTCAATGCCACCCATCGCAACAACCGCTCGTGCGAAGCGGGGTTCTCCAGCATGCGCCGCCGCGCGGCCCACATGCCGAGGTTCACGATGAAGAGCGCAGGCAAGATCGTTGCGGTATGCATCGGCCACTCGCTCAATCGCGCGATGATCGAGGAGAGGTAGTTGGGTGCGACCGCGGAAGCGACGAGACCAGCCGAAGTGTCGGCGGGTGCTCCGCCGTTCGACAGTCCAATCGCGATGAACACTGCAAGTGCAATCATCTCGATGATCGGAAGCAGCCACGCCCAAAGCAGAATGCGCTGCGCGCGTTCACTCTCCAACAGCAACAGTGTCGCAGCGATGCCGATCAGACCATAAGCGCCGAGAAAATCGGCGAAGTACAGCAGCGCCGCGTGGAAGAAACCGAACAGGACGAGCGCTGCGTTCCGCCGCAGCAGAATTCGCCTGGTTGCCGTCCGGCTCGCACCCGCAACTTTCTGTCGCATGGCGAGTTGCACGAGGCCGTAGCCAAACATGATCGCGAACACGGGATAAGCGCGAGCATAGACGAACGTGTTCATGAGAAAGTTCGCGATTCCCTCGTAAGCGGCGATGGCCGCGTTTTGAATGGGATTGCCGGGGGCGAGCCCCGGCGCATTCGCTAGGGCAATGAACAGCAGCATCGCCCCGCGAGCGAGATCCGGCGCGAGGCTTCGTTCCGAGCTGAGCACGGGTCCACGAAAGACCTGAATGGAAGCGGGAGGACTGGTCGTCATATTTTTAAAAGGCGAGGCAGCGCCGGCGCGCGTTGTTCGTTCAGTACGCTAGAGCTCGGTCAGCCTCGAGGCGACCGCTTTCGAACGAACGCAGGAAATTCGTCCGCGAACGCGGATTGGAGGCGCACGAACGCGCCAACCGGTGCGTCAGCACGCGCTCACAGAGTCGGCGAGTGGGGGATTTCGCAAGCGCGTGGCGCGATGCGCGAACGCTGCGGCGGTCTCAGAGCTGCAGCAGCTCTCGCACGAGGTTCGCTTGGCGTTCGCTCACTTGAACTTCACTGTTCTCCGCATCCTTCATCGTCAGCAGCATCGATCCTTTGAACATCGGGCTGATCGTCGCAACCTTCGTGAGGTTCGCGAGAGTGGAACGGTGCGCCCGAAAGAAGGGCGGGCTGGGTAATCTCGCTTCGAGCTCTCCGATCGCATAGTTCGTGCGATACGACGCGGTCGAGGTTTTCATCTTCGTCACGCCATCTTCGACGCGAAAGAAACAGACATCGCTCAGCGGGATCAGCAGATAGCGATCGCCCTGCAGCGCGAGCACATGCTGTAGCGGTTGATGCCGGGATCGTGCAACGGCATTGGTGCGGATCTGTTCCTGCGAGACTTCGGTCGGCATCCGAGCGATTTGCTCGAGCCGCTGTACGACCGCCTGCAAGCGCGGGCGCGCCACTGGCTTGAGCAGATACGCGACCGCATTGGCCTCAAACGCAGCCAATGCGTATTCGTCGTACGCCGTGACGAAGACGATCAATGGCAACGCCTCCGGCTCCAAGGCTCGAATGACTTCGAATCCATTGAGGCCCGGCATCTGTACGTCGAGGAATGCGACGTCGGGGCGGTACCGCCGAAAGGCTTCGAGCGTCTCGACACCGTCGTGTGCATCGGCTTCGACGACGATGCTGGGATGCGCTGCGAGCAGTTTGCGCAAGCGCGACCGCGCAGCGGCTTCGTCGTCCGCGATCAGCGCTCTAATGGCCATGCAGAGGTACCAGAATCGTCACAGAAGTTCCGCGTTCGCCGAGGCGGCTGTCGATCGTAAATCGGGCGGCCTGTGCGTACAGCGTGTGGAGCCGCTCCTTCACGTTCTGCAATCCGACGCCGAGCCTTTCGCCGAAATCCGGCCGCAAGCCCACGCCGTCATCATTGACTTGCAGCCGCAAATACTCGCCCTCGCGCTTCGCGCTGACGCTGATGCGACCGCCTTCGCGGATTGGTGCGAGTCCATGTCGGATCGCATTCTCCAGCAGCGGCTGGAGGAGCAATGAAGGGATGCGCTCATTGCCGAGAGCATCGCCGCGCGAGAGCTCAACACGCAAGCGATCGCCGAATCGCACCTGCTCGATCTCGAGGTAATGGCGGGCAAACTCGAGCTCATCGTCCAATGTCGACAGATCGCGCGAATGCCTCGACAGCGCGTAGCGGAAGCACTCTGCGAGACGTTCGGTCATCTCTTCTGCCTGAAGAGGATTGGAGCTGATGAGATCCGCGATCGTGTTCAGCGTGTTGAATAAGAAGTGCGGATCCACCTGCGTGCGCAACGCTTTCAGCTCGGCCTCAGTCAGCAGGCGTTTGAGCCGTTCTTCCCGCAAAGTGAGGGCTCGCTGCTCCTGTTCGAAGTGCAAGGCATCCAAGCGGCGCACCCCGTGCGTTCCGATCGTATTCAGGAATTCGAGCTCTTGTTGCATCAGAGTGCGCGCATCATGACCTGCCGAGACTTCGAGGCTATAGCACGGACCGTTCGCGGTCTCGATCGGAATCCGGGCGAGGACTCGTGCCGACGATGCTGAGTTCGCCGGAACGAACCGGGCATCCAGACGCAGCGTCGATCGCACGCTACGCAGGGCCATATCGAAGAGCTGTTCTCGATCGGAGATGCGCCTTATCGATTCCTCGAACTTTCTCGCTGCTTCACTGTAATCGGGTCGATTCAGGCATATCCGATCGACGACGAAATTCAGCGCACGAATAAGCAGCGGTGCAGCGAGCATCAGCGACGCGCACGCAAGCGTCGATACGACGAAGGACAGTTCCGATGATGTCGTGAAGATGAATGCGCTGGCGACCGCGGCGATCGACACGCTCGTGAGCAGCCAGAGGCTGCGCTTGAGCAGGACATCGGCGTAGTGGGCTTGAGCCAGAGAGACGGCGATGAAGATGGACCACGGCAGGACCCAGTGTTCGCTGATGAGGCGCACCGCGGAGAACAGGGCGCCGGACAACGGGACAAACTGCATGCCGAGCAATGCGGCCGTTATCTGAACCATCGCAAGCAGGAACGCGCCGAGGCCAAACCAGCGCGGCTTCGGTCCCGCGAAGTCCGCGCTGCGCTCAACTCGATGGACGCGATAAAGAATCAGTGAGACAGCCGTCAGGATCAATGCCAGATACAACGATGTCGTCGGATACCTGCTCACGTCGAGATTCAGTGCATGAGCTCTCGCCGCATAGACGAACAGACTCAAGTTCAGGATCGATAAGGCCCAGGTGAACACCCGGAATGCGCGCAGATCGCGGCTCGCCGTGCCAATGCGCGCCTGCAGAAAGCGTCCGATCGCGAGCGGGCCGAATATCGTGCCAGTCCACGCCAGCGTACCCGCAAGACGGACGCTCGTTGCGTCCGCATCGACTCCCGCGATCTGCAGCATGTATCGCAGGAAGTTGCCGAGCGTCCAGATGAGTCCGATCAGCCAGAGAAGCTGATAGCCGCTCGGTCTGCCCGTCGCGCGATCGACGCGAGACTGCATCAGCCCAAGCAGCGCGCTGAGGGCCGCGCTTGCTGCGAAGACGATCGCGTCAAGTGCGGAGTACGTGAGTGAGGTCATTTGCCATATCGTCGTCAGCGCTCACGAATCGAAAGTTGTGCCCCGCCCGCAGCAGCGGATTCTCTCCCTAATCTGGTGTCAGAGCACGCGAATTTGCCTAGGGCGAGCAGCCTTCCATGTCCCACGCTCGCGGAAGAGAGCGTATATCCGAGGCGGAGGATTGGAGATGGATCCTGGCCTTCGCGCACTGCAATCCGATCCATCCGCAGATTGACCATACGATCTCCGTGGTACCAGTCCGAAGTGATCTTCGGTGCGGGCCGAGGTAGCATCTGGTCACTTTCCACTGCTGGCATAACTAAATCCGGGACTGAGTGGCGCCCATGCAATTCACCAAGCGCCTGCGAGAAGGCGTTCGTCGCGGCGACATCACCTGCAGCGTGCGTATCTGGATGAGTCCGCGTGTGAAGCGCGGCGGTCGTTATCCCATTGAGGGTGGATCGGTCGAGGTGGACTCGATCGATCCGATCGAGTTTTCCGCTATCACGCCTGCATTGGCGCGCGAGTCGGGCTTCAAGAGCGTCGTTGATCTTCTGAAGGTCGCCAAGCATGGCAGCGGCAGCAATGTGTATCTGGTGCGATTTCATTTCGTACCGATCGGCGAACACAACAGTCGTCCTCGAAAGCACGCTGTTCGTGCCCCCAAAGCGACTTCGTCCGCGCGACTGCGTGAACGCATCGTCCGCATCGTAGAACAGCTACCTGAAGCCACCGCGATCGCGCGCGGCGCACACTTGAGCTTGGAGGTGCGCAAGAAGCGTTTCGGCTGGTTCCTCGATGATCATCACGGCGACGGTCGTGTGGCACTCAATTCCAAGGCCTCTGCCGACATGCATGACATACTGGAGCAGATTGCACCAGCGCAGTTCCACGTGCCGAAGTATCTAGGCAACAAAGGTTGGATTGGCTTGTGGCTGGACATCAAGAAAATCGATTGGTCCGCCGTCGAGCTCGCGCTGCGCGAGGCTTATAAGTCGGTCGCACCGAAAACCTTGATACAGCGTCTTCAAACCTAGTGCAGGCTCTCAGGGTTGCTCATCGTAGACGTACGCTTGTTCTTTCGTGCATGCAGATGAGCTGGCGACTTGCACAGCGATAGACTAAAACTCCCGAGGGTACTCGCGGTGCTCGCTCGCCGCTGAACGTCACGAGCGTATCGAGCATTGTTCCGACCGCATCCGGTTCCACATCCAAGCGCTCTAGCGGTGCATTCAGCCGATTGTTCCAAAAAACGTTTCTATCCCACCGTGCGTGTCCTCGAGCGGGTCTTTCTATTCGGCAGTGCACGCACCCGTGTCATAGGGACGTACGGGTGAGGTGAACTGGCAGCCAAAGGATTCATCCTGAACTGTCTGTCGGTCGAGAATCCTGTCGCCTGCGGGTTTGATGTCCTCGTCGACCCAGCGCACCATGTCGGCGAACGCATTCTCCTGCTCCGTCGAGCTGAACTCACAGTGTTGTGCGGCACGAATGGCGCGATTGACCAGCATGTGATCGCGTTTCCACTGTCGTGTCCGTTTCGCATAGATCTGCTGCATGGAGAACGGCACGAACAAGTCGCCCAACGTGTGCAAGCTCACGGTGGGTACGTGCAGATTTCCCGTGAGTATAGGAATCAGTTCGAGGTCGATGAACTTGGGTACGTTGGCGCTCGGGTCCGCGTCGAAGCGCACGGCCAGCTTGTTCAAGCGTTTCTCTTCCTCGGAAAGCCGCGGGTCGTGATCGAGTTGATAGACGCGTCCGATGTTGCTCACGATGGACAGCTCGTGCGTGACTTCCGGAATCGAGCCATCGTTGGTGCCGAGACTGAAAAGAAGATCCATGAACGATGCATACGACTGATTCACGATGGGCCGCGGTCCGCCGGTCAACTCAATCGTCGCTGCCTGCAGTTTGTCACCGAGCAGAGTGTTTACGGTGGGATAAGTCAGAAAGAGCTTGCTTCGGATCAGGGGCAGGTAGGCAGTGGTGAAGTCCGGCGGAGGAGGCCTCGGGACCTGCACGTCGGCGAGGTAGGCCGCCACCAGATTGAAATCGTGATAGTAATCGAATAGCCGCGTGTCGCCGGTGGTGCCGCACACCAGCGTGGCGCCACTGTATTTGACGCCTCCCGCGAGCTCACCTAGAAAGTCCACCACTTCGCGACACAACCGACCAAGATTGCCGGCGGGACACGTGCGATTCGGGAATTGTTCGATTGCCGCTGCGGCAACGTGTCCACCCATCGAGCCGCCCTGAATGAAGTAACGCTCGGGTGTGAGCCCCGTGATGGTGTCGAAGTAGCGTGCCAGCGCATTGGTGCTGAGCACTCCCGCCCGAACGTCATAGTAGTTGCGGTAGTAGCTGGAGGCCGCCCAGGCAAACCCGTTCGCTACCAAATACGCGCGAATGTCGGGATTGTCGACGGTGAGCTCGGGTCGGTTGCCACGAAAACCATGTGCAAACATGACCAATGAACCGTTCCAATTCGAGGGCACTTCGATGCGATAGCCTGCACTTCGGCCCTTAACCTGATGCGTGCCCCAGTACCGATGCGAATCGGGAAAGTCAGGCAGCGCATCGAACGGCAACTGAGCCTCCACCACGACGGGTGGCACGAGAGTATCGTGATCCGCGAACGCGCCGGTCGGAAACAAGACAGCGCAGAGAAGAATCGGAACGGTTCGAGAGATGCGCATACTTCCTCCATGGCGGGTTGGAAGCGGCTCGAGTAGCGAACTGACAGAGGCGCGGGCGTCCATTGACAATCCAACGCCTGGCGAGCATTCACGCCTGCGCGCTCTGCGTCGATACCCACTTTGTACGGCGCACGTATGTCCACTCGGAGACTCGAGTCGTGGCCGCTGCTTCGCTCAGCGCTCGTCCTCGTACTCGTCATGGCGGCGCCACCACGCCTGGCGGAATTCGAGCTCATCCTCGTTTCTGCCCTGCGGAGCGAGATCTAGAAACTGGTAGGTTCCCATTAAAGCTTCGACGCCACGCGCGTAAGTGGAGTACGTGTGGTAGACGACGCCGTCCTGTAGCGCGAAGGCGCTCATACCTTCCTTCTGTGGCTCGGCCTTATCGACGTGCCGGAAATTGTAGTCGGCGCCGCTTCTCTGTTGCTCCTGAGTGAACGCAACGCCAAAGTCGTAGTTGAAGTCGCCTCCGAGCGATGAAACCCACGGGAACTTCCAACCCATCTGCCGCTTGTAGTCCTGCAACTCCTGTAAAGGCGCCAGCGAAACGCAAACGAGGGTGATGTCGCGGCCGTTCAAGTGAGGGATAACACCGTCGAAGTGGTCGGCTACGAATGAGCACCCGGTGCATCCTCGGCGCTTATCCGTGAGTCGGAATCCGTAACCAAACATGAAGTGATAGACGAGAAGCTGCGAGCGTCCTAGAAAAAGGTTCGCCAGCGAGGCACTGCCCTCATCAGTTTGGAATCGATACTCCTTGTCGATTTGCACCCAGGGTAGCTCCTGGCGGCGGCGCGCGAGCTCATCACTGCGGTGATACAGCTCCTTCTCTGCCTTGAGCAGCTCAAGCCGCGCCGCGAGCCACTCTTCACGCGTTCCGATGTTGTGATCAGCCATCGTTGTCTCTCCTAGTTCTCGCTACCGCAGCGCCCAAAGGAGGAGCTTCCGCATATGTGCAGAGGGATCTCCGCCTGTCTGAGCTAACCGCGTGTTTGGTCGTCATGACAAAAACCTACTCCATGCGGCAGCGCACATGGGAGTAACCAGTTTGTCGCGAATCTAAAGCCTATCGCCGGCCGAACGTCCGTCCCTGAACTGATGGATGTCCAATCACCTCCATATCCAATCACCTCCATACTGCCCACCTCGCATAACCAGCAGAACGTGCCGTTATCCACTGCGACTATCAAAGCGGACAGATCTATTTTTCATCACCAGGTTGGTGAGCTGCATGTTCGGCAAATAGATCCGTCCCTTAGTCTTTCGGAGCCTCGTTGTGCATGCTGACGCTCGCTCTCACTGACTTTGCCGCTCCTCACTTCACCTTGGTGCCTGCGGAACGGACGATCACCCATGTGTCGCCGCGCTTCTCGAGGAGATCCATCCAAAGATATAGGCCGCTAACGTCTTTTCCGTCCCAACGCCTCTTTTCGGTGACAGTGCCGTGGATCGCGGCAACATTGCCGAACACCTGCACGTCCATAGGCCCAAGTTGAAACCACTCAAGTTTGTCCTTGCCGGATTTCAGATTCGCCAGTACGGCCTCTTTGGTCACAATCCTCCCGGAGAGCGCGACCGCCTTCCAGTCGTCGGCAAGGATCTGATCGAGTCTGTCGAGATCGCCGGCGACCAAGGCGTCTCCATGATCCTGCGCGTTTTGCTTGAGAGCATCGACAACGCTCGAATCTTTGGAAGGCGCCTCGGGCGCGTTGGCCGAAACCAGTCCAGCGCATACGCAGGCGAACAAAGCCGCCGCTAAAAGCTTCTTCATCTTCGTCTCTCCGATTGAATCAGGGGAATAGCAGTGTAGAAGCCATGGCCGGATGGACCCAGACCGCTTACTTCACCAGACGGGCCATTCGCTGCATCCATGGTGCCGCCGCAGTCGCGTTCGGAGGTACAGTGGCACCATGACGGAGACCGAGAATGACGTGCCTTCGACTCGTTGGCACTGGATCGTCGCGATCTGGCTCGCGTACGCGCTATTCGATGCAAGTCAGACGGTGCTCGTCATGCATGCGGTGGGCAGGGACGCATGGCTCGTCATCTTTGGAACGGCGTTCGTATCCTGGCTACCGTGGGTGCTGGCGACTCCATTCATCATCAGCCTCGCACGCCGATACGCAATCACTCGCGACAGAGTCGTATCAACGGTCGGCGTACACCTTGCGACTCTCACCGTGGTGAGCCTAATTGCGAGCGCCTGGTTTGCAACGCTTCAGATGCTCTTCAATCCGTGGCGCTATCCGCAGCACCCGACATTCATCGAAGCGTGGCGGACTTCGTTCCCGTACCAGGTTCTGCCATACATGATCGTGTACGGACTAATATGGTTCATCACGCTCATCGTGGACGCGCGCGCGCGCATGACCCGCCAGACGACCGAGACCGCGCGACTCAACGAGGAGCTGTCGAAGGCGCAACTCGCGGCACTGCGCCGGCAGATCGAGCCGCACTTCATGTTCAATACGCTGAATTCCATCGCCGGCCTGGTGCGCGAACAAAGAAACGATGCCGCGGTGAGTATGATCGTCGGGCTCAGTGAATTTCTGCGTCGTGCAACGCAGGATTCCCACCGATCGCAGGTGACGCTGGCGGAGGAAGTGGAGTATTTACAGCGCTATCTAGACATTCAGAAGGTGCGCTTTGGAGAACGTCTTCAAGTGAGCGTCGACATCTCGCCAGAGGCGTTGCATGCGCAGGTTCCCGATCTGCTGCTACAGCCGCTGGTGGAGAATGCCATCAAACACGGTATTGCCAAGCGCGTCGCGGGAGGAGCCGTGCGCGTCACCGGCGCCTGCGCCAACGGCAACTTGCGCCTTAGTGTTTACAACGATGGTCCGAGCGATCCGGCAGATTCGCAGTCGACAGTCACTGGAGTTGGCCTCAGCAATCTGCGCACACGTTTGCGAATCTTGCACGGCGATGAATCCGAGTTGGAGTTGAAGCGCGCCGCCAGCGGCGAAGCGGAGGTGATCGTGACTCTTCCCCTGAGGGAAGCGTGAATGGTCTCCCTCGACAAACGCTCTGCGCCGCTGCGGGTACTGGTCGTCGACGATGAGGCGTTGGCGCGAAGCAATCTCACTGTATTGCTCCGCAGGGATCCAGACATTGGATCCATTGCCGAATCTGGGTCCGGGCTGGAGGCTGTCGAGGAGATCAGACGATCGAAGCCCGACCTCGTGTTTCTCGACGTCCAGATGCCCGAATGCGATGGCTTCGACGTGCTCGAGTTGCTGGGAGGCGAGCTGCCTCCGGCCATCGTCTTCGTGACGGCGCACGATGAGTATGCGCTGCGTGCCTTCGAGGCAGGCGCACTCGACTACTTGTTGAAACCCTTCGACGACGCACGCTTCTATCGTGCCTTGAATCGTGTCAAAGACAGGCTCGCCCATCGCCTGCCGCTACAATCCCAACCTGCGCAGCGACTCGTCATCAAGAGTCCAGGCCAGGTGCTGTTCGTAAATGTCGCGGACATCGATTGGATCGAGGCTGCAGGCTACTACGCCTGCCTGCACGTGGGCAGCGACACGCACGTCATGCGTCGAACGCTGTCGGATCTCGAACGGGATCTGGGAGAGGAGCAGTTCATCCGTATTCACCGCTCGATCATCGTCAACGTCGAGCGGATCTGCGGGCTGGAGCTGCAAGACACGGGCGAGTACGAGGTTGTATTGAAGTCCAAGGCGCGACTGCGGTTGAGCCGACGCTTTCGCAAACGCCTTCAGGTTCGGATCGATGCGCTGTGAACGAAGACTGGTGCATCGCCGGGACGCGAGAACTCCGCGTATAAACAAAACGCACGTCCCGTGCGGACATAGCTGGCGTTGCTTACTAACTTCAATCCCGATCCGGCGCTCCGAGAGGAAAGAATGGCCTGAAGTACCGCGCCTCCTCGACCGCTCTTGCGAAAGAAGGACGAGCGAGTAATCGGGCTCGATACGCGCGCGTCGCGGGATAGGCATGCGAGATTTGATGCGTCCAATCGGCATAGAACAGCGAGGGCGCGGCGGCGCAGTCGGCAAGTGTGAAGTCCGGACCCGCAGCCCAAGTTCTGTCGGCAAGGTGGCCTTCAAGCCAGGCATATGCGAGCTCGAGTTTCTGCCGCGAGACCGCGAGTGCTTCTTCGCGTTTCACCGCATCGCCAGTCAACGCAGCGCCCACCGCGTGTTGTACCCAATTCATGACATGCAGATCGAAGAAGCGATCGAGAAAGCGAACGTCGAGCGCGCTCAGCGGATCGGCCGGCAGCAGCCGCACCGGACCAGGATGCACGAGCTGCAGGTACTCGATAATAATGCTCGTCTCCACAACACTGCGGCCGTTGTCGACGAGCAGCGGAAACTTAACTATAGGCCAGCGGCGTTGCCACTCAGCGACGTGCTGAGGTGTTTCCGGCCCAAGCTCACGAAAGTCATGCGGAGTGTCATTCTCGTAAAGCGCAATGAGAACCTTCTGCGTATACGAGGAGAAGTGATGACCGAAAAGTATCAGCGACATCGTTGAGACCAGCTCCGAGGTGATTGAGTGAAGGGGGGCCGTTACTAGGACGACTCAGCGATGCGGCGGCCGACAACTCGTTTGACGAAACCGCCCATAAGTAAGCGACTCCTCGCCCCTAGCTCACACCACCTATTGATGCTATGCATGCGTGCGGCTCGTCACACATTTTTGTAGTCCTTAGAGCGCAGTGGAACACCACAGCACAGTGGTGGTTATTCACCGCACGCGCTTGATATCTGCCACGTCGACGCTGGAATACACGCGTCTACATTCAACGGAGGGAACTACATATGCTTCGCACTAACCGCCACATTTCATCGGTCGTGCTCAGATCGATAGACATGATGGTATCAGCAATGCAACGAGCACCGACAGCTTCAGCCATCTCGAGAGGAGCAGGAATGAATAGCGCTCTCAGCTCGCACCTAACCTTGGAAGGAAGTCATATCACACGTCGTATCTGGTTGCCTTTTGTCGCAACACTCACGTTACTCGCAGGGAGCGCCACGGCGATCGCGCAGCAGACGACTTATCGGCTGACGCATCTCGGGACAGGCACCTTTTCCACCGGATTCAACTTCGCTGATATCAACAATCGGAACGAGGTTGTCGGCTTTCGCTTCATCGATCTGCGCCAAGCCGGTGGATTCATCTGGCGTGACGGCGAGCTACACGATCTGGATCCGGTGCCGGATAACACCCAGTCGGCGTTCGCGATCAATGACCGTACCGAGGTGGTCGGTCTCTACGAGGATGCCCAATCTCAGTTGCGAAGCTTTCTATGGCGGCGCGGAAAGATCACCCGAATCGAAACGATTCCGGGCCAGGTTGTAGAGATAGCCATCGATATCAACAATCGGCGAGAGGTTCTGATCTCCTCGCTAGGCCCACAGGGTGTTTCGAGCTTTTTTGTGTGGCGAAACGGTGAGCTCACCCGGCTGGAGCCGCTGCCTGGGTTCGAAGGCACAGAATCCCCGGTCAGGCTCAATGACCGCGGAATGGTTGTCGGCAGTGCGTGGGGTCCGGCTGGCCCGATCCCCGTTCTTTGGGAGCATGGAACGGTCATGCAGATTCAGTTGCCGTCGGGCGCCACGGCCGGTAACGTCGATGCCATCAATAATCGCGGCGCGGTTGTCGGCACCGCAGAGTTCCCGGGGCGCGTTGCCGGATACCTCTGGCGCGACGGACAAGCCTCTGAGCTGCGCCCGCCCAGCGGTTTCGTGAGCACCATCGCCTCCGACATTAACAATCGTCATGCAATCGTGGGGACTAGTTACATTACTGGTGATGAGCCGTTCGTGGCGACCCTTTGGCCGTGCCGCGGTGATCCGGTGGATCTCAATACAGTGATCGCCGATGACGATCCCTTGAAACCGTTCGTACATCTCGTCTCAGCATATTTGATCAACGATCGAGGCGTGATCGTCGCCAACGGAACGGATTCGCGTAATGAGCCTTTTTCGAATAGCACGTACTTATTGACACCTCTGCGATAAAGCCGAGCAGGACCCCACGTTGGACGCGCGTCGTTCTCGCCAGAGAAGGACGCGTGGTTCACCGGATGCATCAGCTATGAACGCCCTGCAGTGAATCGTTAGTACACCAACATGTTTGTGATGGCACCGAGGGATTCTCGGTGCCATCCCTCGACTAGAGCGGAAAGCCTCCGTTAAAGCTTCTCTGCAACGGCGGCTGCCGCTCTTTCCGCGAGCGCCATTTTCGTGAGCGAGTCACTAGCGCACGCAGAAGCAACAAGAGCGGCTACATTGTTCTTGCGGAACGCCACCTGCGCGCCGAGTATGCCGCCGTCCACTCCTCTAGCCTCCTCGCCGAGACCGGCAATCTCCTTCGTCTGGCCGAATGCGCCAAGCGAGGTCACCATTCCCTCATAGTTAAGCGGAATGTTCTCAACTTCATTCCAGCCCGGTCCAAACACGACGAGGCTTCCGCAGAAACTGCCGTCCGCGCCTCGCCATTCGCAGGTATTCGTCTTGTTAGGCATCATCGCTTTGTTCGCCGTCACGGGACGTCCAAATACTTCGGCCGGATCTGCGATCAGCGTGCAAGGATCGCCAGCGGAAGCCGCCGACGGAGGTGTTACATCCGATGACACCTTCGCCGCATCGGTTGTGCCTGATGGCTGGCCGCAGGACGCAAGCGTCATCACCAGCGCCATCACAAAAATTCTCCGCATCATGAAACGTCTCCCTATGTCGTATGCAAGCGGTTGGTCCGGACAAAGTATTCGGGGAAAACTGCCAGAGCGTATTCTTGTTTGGTCAAGCTTTGGCGTCGAGCGCCAGCGTACCTATCCCCGGTGAAGAGTCTACGCGAAGCGCGGACGATCTCGGTGCCGAACTTGCAAAACCAGCAGAATGTCCCCTTATCCGCTGCTGCTACCTCGTCAAGGGCAGCACGTCGTTGACGAGCGCGACGAGCAGTTTTCCAGGCTCCTCCTCGTACACCATGTGCGACGAATCATCGAACCAGATGAGCTTCTTGTGAGGAGCATTCACGGCTGCATACCACTCCTCCACCAGCGCGGACGAAGTACCGCGGTCGTGGCGGCCTTGCATGATGAGGATAGGAACCTCGAACTTGATGTCGTCGCTCAGATTGAGCCGTCCGATTTCGTCCCACAGTGCCAGCACACTGAAGTCATGAGCTTCCTGCCGAATCTTCAGATCAGCGGCACTGTGCATTGGGCTAAGCTGAGCCACCGCATAGTGATTACCCGTGCCACCACCGTGGAAGTAACCGCCATAGTGGGCAAGCCAGCGGCGCTCGGCCGAAAGGTTCTCCAGATTGCGCTTCGGATGCTCGGGATCCGGAAACGGTGCGATCGATTCCAGTTCCTTGATGGCTTCCTCGTTCTTCTCTGCGCGTGCATCAGCCAATGTCGCCTGATATCCGAGTGCTTCGCCACGCATGAAATCGACAAACTGCCCCATGCCTACATAGGCGTAGAGCAAGTCCGGACGCTTTTGCGCGAGCTTCACGCCGAGGATGGTTCCGAAGGAATGCGCCATCAACACAATTCGATCGCGTTTGAATTGCTTGCGTAGATGTTCGATCAGCTCTTCCGTGTCGAGCACCAAACGGTCGATCGTCATCGTGCGCGCAAGAGCTTCCGCCTCTTCGCTGCGATAAGTCTTGCCAGCGCCACGCTGGTCCCACTGCACGACTGTGAAGAACTCTTCCCAATCGCGCATGTAGTAGTGGCTGACGGGGGAGAGGGTAAAGCCAGGCCCTCCGTGAAGGATGAGCAAGATCGGCGCGCGCCGATCACGAGATCGGATCGAAATCCACTGGGGAATTCCACCGATCACGACACGCTCTTCTCGTTCGATGCCCTCCTCGGCGGTGATCTTGCGGATGTCTCGAAAGACGTCGTTTGGAGTTGCGTCGGAGCCGGAACTCGATAGCGGTAGTGCGAGCAGGCAAGCGGATGCAATCCATGTAAGTGCGCGGATCTCGATCATTACTATCCTCATTAAGGCTACAGCACGAAATTTGAGCAGAAAGGAATTCATGCACGCGAACGCGCGCATTGATTGCTTGCCCCGTCATTTGGGACGCCGCCAATCATCGGAAGGTTGCACGCGGCAGCAACACCAAGGAGGACGTGCGGTATGTGCTCAATCCGACATGTTGCCGCGAGAAGCGTCCGTAGATGAGGTATGGCTTGGTGTGCCGAATTGGCCATTACCACGGCAGTGCAGAGCTTCGACGATCTTGCGCATCCCACTCATCTTGGATGCCCTACCCACTGTAGAGATCGTTCGGTGCTCGGCTGTGCTGTGAGCTGAATCTGAGATCACCGCTTCAGAATGAACTCACGATCGACGGTGCCACCGACCGGAAACCCATACTCGCCCACCTTCTTGAACCCGTAGCGACCGTAGAAGCGTTGAGCACCGAAATTCTCCGACCACACGCCGATGTACAGCGGCGTTCGGTCTTGCGCTTCGAGCCATTCAAGTCCGAGATCCATGAGGCGCGAGCCGAGGCGCAGGTTGTGATACTGCGCGAGCACATAGAGTTGCTGAACCTCTCCGGCGCTCGGCTCGCCAGCGCGTGAAAATTGCTCGATAGGCAACTTGCACACGCCGACTACGATGAAACCGATCGGCGCGCCGTCCGCAAGCGTGGCGACCCAAACGGCGCGTTGCGCATCCTCGAGGGTGTGAGTCCATGCGCCCACCGAGTGAGATCCGACTAAGAAGGTCTGCAGGTCCTCGGGCGGATATAGATGACCGAATGTTTCGGTGAATGTCGCGGCACCCAAGGCGGCAAGTATCGAAGCATCCTTCGGTGTCGCACGGCGAATGGTGATCTGGGGATTGGTGTTCGTCATGACCTGAATTCTAGCGAGTCGCTGCAGCCCGGCGCATTTCGGTAGTTATGCAACGTTTGATCGTTCAGCCAGTTGCCGCGTCAGCACTATTCCGTCTTGCATCGACCGGCTGAAGGTGTTGCGCTCGGCAACCCGGTACGAGGTTGATTCAAATTGATTGCAGCGCGCTTCTAGGAGGCTCTCATGCAACAGCGACGATTCGGGAATACAAGGCTGCACCTCTGCGCGATGGACTCGCATGCATGAGCAGCGGCATTGGAAGCAATGCAATGGAACAACAAATCACTGATCGAAGACGTCGTTCCTTGTCTCTCATCGGCGCACCGAGCAGCGCGGGTGCGTATGCACCTGGACAGGAACGCGCTCCCACGGCGCTGCGCGAAGCCGGCCTTTCGGAGCGCCTTCGTGATCACGGTATCGACGTGCACGATCTGGGCGACGTAGAGAGCTTTCGCTGGCAGGCGGATAGGAACAACCCGCGCGCGATGAATGCGGCCACGGTCGTTCGCACCGCGCGTAGTACAGCCACACTCGTCGAGAAAGCACTTCGCAGCGGCAGCACAGCGTTGGTGCTCGGAGGCGATTGCACCGTCGAGCTGGGAACCGTCGCTGGCGCACTCCGGTCGAGCGAGGATGTCGGTTTGCTCTATATCGATCTGGACACCGACCTCAACACTCCGATGAGCACCACCGATGGAGCGCTCGATTGGATGGGAGTCGCTCACATGCTCGGGGTTCCAGACACCGTCCCGCAAATCGTGGAGTGTGGATCGCGCACACCACTTCTTCGACCTGAGCAGCTGTTCTACTTTGCGATAGACAACGTCGAACCCTTCGAAAGGCAGCTCATTCGCGAGCTGGGCATCGAAAGCATTCCGTTGGCGCAAGTGGTGCCAGACCCTGCGATGGCAGCACAAAAAGTGATCGAGGAATGGGGATGCAAGTTCGAGCGTCTGCTCATTCATCTCGACGTCGACGTTCTCGATTTCGTCGACATGCCACTTGCCGAGAATACACGTCGTCACGTGGGGTTGAAGTTCGACGAGCTCGTTGCGGCATTGAGGGTGCTGCTGACTGCGCCCAACTGGAGTGCGCTTACCATCTGCGAGTTGAATCCAGACCATGGCGCAAAAGACGGCTCGACACTCCGCACGTTCGTTGGAGCGCTCTGCGAAGCTATCGCAGCAGCCTTCCGCTTTCCACGTTAGTTGGGGGGACACTCCTTGTCTGAGCAGCGTCCGCGAGGAATGTCCCGCTAACCCCGCGCTGTCGTACAAGCAGTCCTAATCTCCCGCCAACTCCTTCAGAGTCCACGCGCGAAGCGCCTTGAGATGAGCTGAGCGCAGCGCAGCTAGCGACCCGCATTGCGCCGGTCAAGGACTTTGAGGTGGCGTGAAGACGAGGAAGTACTGGTACGGGAGAAAAGCACGTGACTCGACATATTGCCACCCGTGTTTCTCGATCTCGGCGATCACCTCGTCTCGGTCGAGGCGCAGATGTTTTTTCGCATCGATTCCGACTCGATCGAACAGCGGATTCTGCTTGCGATAGAAATCGATGATCACGAGGCGGCCATCGGATTTCATATCCTTCGCCATTGCATCGAGCATCGGGGCCGGCCATTCGAAATGATGATAGGCGTCGAGCACGATCGCGACATCGCAAGCGCCATCCGGAAGGTTCGTATCGACGTAGGAACCCACGACCGGGACGACATTGTCCAGCCCGGATCCACGTTCGATCTTGTCTTCGATGCTTTGCACAAACTCCTTCTGTGGATCCTCCGCATAGACTCTGCCGCTCGGTCCGACAGCTCGAGCGAGGTACGTGGTGAAGTAACCGGTGCCAGCACCGATCTCGCAAGCTGCATCGCCATGCTCGAGTTGTAGCTGCCGGATGATCTCCTCCGGCCTCTGATACGTGTTGCGATCCTCGCCTTCGAAGATCTCCACCGCCGCCTCGCGTCCTTCTTCGGTGGCGTACCGGTCATTTATGCCCGGCGCCACGCTCTCAGCAGCGATAACGCAGGTGCACACCAGCATCGCGGCTCCCGCCGAGACAGCGGACCTTGCAACCATAGAAAGGAACACATTCATCTTACGCCTCCTTCTCGTTGGACCTAAGAAAGAGGACCGGAGTTTATGGCTTCGCCATGCGCTTCAACGCGGTCTTTCGATACACGCAGAGGCCCGACTCATTTTTTCTGCCCGTACACCGCATCGCAGAACGCGCACTCACCATGTAGCGGGATCTTGGCAAGCCAGGTGAGTTGCGCCGCGACGGATCGCCTTTGCGCGAACTGCTAGTTTTCGCAAGTCCGTATTCTGCAGCCCCAAAACCTCACGAGTTCGCGGACATGCTGCGACAACGAGTTTAGGAATCGCGGACCTTCACGGCTGTCATGATCCCGACCAGCTCACCCGTTCTACTGGGGCGCCAGCACGACGTCATCGAAGCGCACGCGGTTGTAACTTGCGATTAAGCCCGCGTACTTCGTACCGGTGACGATGGACTGTGTGAGCGCAACCGAAAAAGAACCGAGCGAGATCTTCGTCATCTCCTGATTTCGCCTGATTCCAACACCGTACCAGTGCTTAGACGGGATAAGGGTATTGACGGCGGGATCCAACGCATACACGACTCTCCGTACGCCATTGCGCACCTCGATCACCTCGAAAGAACCAAACTGGCCGTAGTGCTCGCCCGTCCAGACCGCGGCGTTGAACAGAACCGCTCGATAGTTCGATGGCGATACATAGTCATAGACGAAGCCGGCACGATTGCCCCTGTTGGACCAGTCCATGTAGAGCGATGCGTCGATCGAGTAAGCGTCGCCCACGTTGGCCGTGTGCGTGGAAATAGCCGCTGGTAAGTTCGAAGAGCTTAGGTAGTAACCGTCCACGACGCTCCAGTCACCCCCTTGCGCGTACCAGCCCAATGCCGGCGAGGATGAAAACTCACTTGTGCTCGTAAGGAAGTAGTTCCGAAGGAAGATGCTGAAATCATCGAAGCGCGCTTGATTCCAGCTTGCGAATACTCCGGCAACATCGCCGATCGGCTGGCCGGCATCTACATCGAAGATCTGCACATCATTGGTCCATACGGTGACTTGATGACCCTCGCGGCGAACGTGAACATCGAACCACGTTCTCGCCGCACCTTGATAGGAGGCAGTTGCCAGGGTCCTCCTGCCACCCGCTCTGATTCGGCTAATAGTCGCCGTGCCGGCAGCATTGAATCTCACCTCATCGTAATTTTGGTTATCGAAATAATTGAGCACCAGACCCAACGTATTTCCCGTCGCGCTCCATTGTGTGTAAAGCCGCGCACGAACATCGTACTCGGATCCCGTCGCGCGTAATGCGTAAACCGAGCTGGTGAAGTTCACGTTAGCGAGGTTTCGGTACACTCCGCCTTCAACTACCCAGTTGCCGCCGAACGTTTGCCAACCGGCAGGTGCGGAATCGAAGTCGGTCGCATAATGAGCTGCTTCGCCTCCTTGTCGCCACAGCGTGACGCGAGCGCGAATGCTCCCTCCGCCTTCATCGCAGTCCGGTGCGCAATGCTCGGCGTCCGGATCCAATGTGTTGACAGTTAGCTCCCATTCGTTGGGCGACAATGCAGCGGGATCGAAGTCCGTGCTGACGCCATCGCTCGGCGTTTGTCCCGATGGTGGCGCGGCCCAGGACAAAGAAGCACTTCCAAAATGCGTTCCAGAGGTGCTGTGGATGTAACCGTGCATCCCGATGGAGGCAGCCTCGGTGTTCGTGAGCCGAGCTCGAAATGCCTGCAGCGAGCTTATCTCGGTGCTGCTCACACTCAATGAGCCTCCAGCAAGGGTGTTCACCGTGAACTCTGTGATCGGATCAGCTCGATACTCCGCCTCCTCCGGATCCCATGTGGTTCGCTCCGTATCAACGGTGAAGCTGCCCGAGATCCGCCCCGCGAGGGGAAACTGTGCATTTGGCAGAGTGAGATCCTCCTGTGCAGAATCCTCCGCGATATAGCCTTCAAACTCATAGACGGTAACAACCGCGTGACTACTAAGTGCCGCCAAAGACAGCAGCGCGGCGCAGACAAGTCGAATGAGCATAAAAGTCTCCTGCCTTCAAAACCTTTCAAAATGCTCGAGGAATCGATAACTCGAGCAGCGCGGTTGGTGCAGTAACCGGATTGACAGTGAACCGATGCATATCGCCTGCCGCTGCTGGAAAGCATTTCGCAAACGTACGCGCGTCGACGTGTATTAGTTCCGACCTCGATACATAGATCGATAGACTACAAGGGCGTGGCGGTGGTACCGGCGCGCAGCATGTATTCGATACATGTGTCGGGTTGTTTTCCAACGAAAAATTGCAGTGTCGATCTTCAACTGGTGGCTATGACTTTTGCGAATGTGCGGACGGATTAGTCGGAGCACACAACAGACGCTACGGACGGTTCGGAACGGCCATAACGAAGAGGAACTGCGTTGTGCGACTAGAGACCCGCTTCCCGGCGCGGCACCAATACACTGACTATTCATCTCTTGGCTACGATGCCGGGCCTGGTGAGCTGACCGCCGGATCAAGCCGCCAGCAGCGAATCGCGCCACACTTGTCACTCTCATCAAGTTCACTGCCGCTCTTAGTATGTTTCGCGACCGAGCAACAGGTCGCACGAAACGATTATGGAGATCGCTATGAATATGAGTTGGATCGCTGCAGCAGCTGCAACAAGCCTCACCGGCATTGCTTCCGCAGGGTCGATGCCCGAAGGCGCGACGACGCTCGAGGCGATGCCGGCGAAGCTCGAAACGCAGTTTGCGCTCAGCGCAGCGCCGGCAAGGCTGCGCGACAAGGCGAGCGTTTATCTCCTCGACCCTGCGAAGGGCTACTACCTTTCACGGCAAGGCACGAGCGGCGTGACGTGCATCGTTCAGCGCACCGACTGGGAAATGCCGGACCTGCGCAACGACGTGTACTGGCCTGTCTGCTACGACACAGTGGGCACGAAGACGTACTTGAGAACTATCATGGATGCCGCGGCACTCCGCGCGCAGGGCATGAGCGCCGCCGCGATGAAAGCCGAAATCGAGCAGCGGTATCGCGACAAGACCTACAAGGTTCCGGAGAAGGCCGGCGTGTCATACATGGTCGGACCGATCATGCGCGCTGTGGGGCCACCTGATCTGCAAGTTCATACGATGGCGATGCCACACCTAATGTTCTACGCGCCTTTCGTCACGAACGAAGACATTGGCGCCGCTCCGGATTTCAACGATCGCTCCAGCCTGGCTTATCCCTTCTTAGATAAGCATACCGAAGGTGGCGCGGAGCACAGCTACATCATCCAGCTCCTCGGTGAGGTAGAAACTGCCAAGATCCTCGGTCAGGAGAAGCAGTTGATCAACGATCTTTGTGCTTATCGAGATGTTCTGTGTCTCGGGCATGCAGAGCACTGAGCGGTCGCTGGGAAATCGATACACTTCCTAGAGTCCTAGACGGTTTCCCATCGTAAGGCAGGTCTCATGAACACAGCCGACATCAAGACTGCGACGGCATCCGAGGAAGCTTCCACTATCGCCGTCATAGTACTGGCGTTTGGTGCAGACCCTGCAACACGGTGGACATGGCCTGATCCAAACCAATACCTCACGCATTTTCCAAACTTCATCAGAATATTCGGCGGCAAGGCGTTTGCTCACGACAGTGCCTACTACATGGATGGCTATGCCGGAGCGGCGTTGTGGCTGCCGCCGGAGATCCACCCTGACGAAGACGCGCTGATCTCATTTCTACAAAGCACCGGGTCCGCGCAGGTGCAGAAGGACGGCCCTGCTGTATTCGAACAGATGGGGCGTTATCACCCGTCCGAGCCTCACTGGTATTTGCCATTCATTGGGGTCGATCCGTTTCACCAAGGCAAAGGATGCGGCGCGGCCTTGATGCAACACGCGTTGATCCCCTGCGACCGCGACCACTCGCTGGCCTATCTTGAATCCTCCAATCCAAAGAACATCCCGCTCTATGAACGGCATGGATTCAAGTTATTAGGCACGATTCAGGTGGGCACCTCGCCACCGATCTTTCCAATGCTCCGTACACCGCGGGGCTGAGCTACTCGACGTTGCCTGCAGGTTCGGTTCGCGAGACGTGGCGTGCTTACGGTGCTGGGCCGGGCAACCGAGAGATCCTTGCAAGCACTACGCAATCTTGCCTCTTCAGCTTTCCAGCTTTCCAGTTTTCCCGGTCCGGCACCGTAGCTATTCGCTGTAGCTCGCTCGCGGTTACATTTCAGGTGCCCCAGTCGGTCGTCTCGGCGAGCTCGCCGGACATGTAGCTGTAAACGGCTTCCAAGGGACCGAGCGTACAGCGGATAGCGAAGTAGCCATTCCACGCGACTTCGCTTTTAGGGACACTGAAGTATCGTTTCAAGATCGTGCCGCCTGGATCCATGTTGTCCGTCTTGTACTCCTGAAACTCACCCACGGTGTTTCCGGCTCTGTCGATGCTGAAGAACGAACACGACACACCGCGAGTAGTGGTCACAGATGCATCGATCTCAGATGCCTCCGCGTTGTCGCGCACGATGGGACACACAATTCTCAGTCCTTCCCGTTGATCCAACCCGACGTTAACGACGTAATGCGGAGCACGATCCAAGTAGGCGGATTGGTAGCCGAACTGTGCAAAACACGCGTTACCCGGATGCGTCTTATAGTCCCAGAAAGCTTTGGAAGCATGACTCGGAGTCGAAAGCACAGCTAATGCTAGTGCCGCTATTGAGATACAAACCTTATGAAGTTTCATTTGCTTACCCTGATGATGATTGGTTCGCCTGACCTCACAGCACGATCGTCATCACTTTCGATCTGAAAGAGCAGGACCCGCGCGAGTCCGCCGTCATCATTCGTACGTTGGGCTCTCGGAACTGATCGCGAGAGCACAACCACGTCACGATACGTGCGGGTCGCTCAGTGTATTAATCGAAAAGCGCGTGAAGGAAATGACAGCACTGAAGTGCTAGCGCTTTGGTCATATCGCTTAAATGTCAACCACTGATCGACCGAAGGATCTCTATGAAGAAGCGAGCGACTTGGGCGAGCGTAGCCACGCTTTAGTGAAGCGCGGGCCCGCTAGAAGCTCGTACGCGATCGGACACGCTTACAAGCCGGGAACATGTGCGTGCAAAGGTCGGGCTTGACGGTTGCTGATACGGACCGCAAGTAAGAGCGAACACTCTGTTTCCGTCCCTGAGGTTTCCCAGAAGCAGGCGCCGGAAATCAGCAGCTTGTGATCTCACGGCTCCGTTTCATGCTGACTTCAGAGCCTGGTAGAGCAGCCGAAGCATTCTGAATCTTCGGAACCCTTCGACTGAGCTCAGGGCGAACGGAAACAGCAGAATGTCCGCGTTATTCGCCGCTCTATTTATGGGGCAGCCTCCGCTTCCGTCCTCCTTGCGGATGCGAGATCCATCTTCTTCCGAGTTGTTTCGAATGGGCCCTCGCCCTCGATCCAGTCAAGGGCAGGCTCTTCGCAAGGGCGATGAGGTTTGAAAGCCCACTCCGCTGCCGGACATGCAAAAATGGCAAAACTTGTTGGCCTGTTCGGGAGAAGGACGCTTTTGTGGTTGCGCCACGTGGATGTGCTCGTACGCCGTCTGGAATGAATGCGCGATAATTGCCGCTTACGACTGTTTCGCGACGGCACGGCTACTTCTCTATCTATGATCCGGCAGTGTCGATTCTTCGTGAGAGGAAGAGCTCAATGGCAACGTTCGTGTTGGTTCCTGGATTTTGGCTCGGCGGTTGGGCCTGGCACGCCGTTGCGAGGGCGCTGCGAGCGAACGCTCATGAGGTCTATGCGGTTACGCTGACCGGACTCGGCGAAAAGAAACACTTGAGCAGTGCGCAAGTCGATCTCGATACGCACATCTACGATGTCTTCAATCTCATCGAATACGAAGGCTTGAGCGATGTCATTCTCGTTGGGCATAGCTACGCGGGCTTGGTCATCACGGCGGTCGCGGATCGCCTCGCGCAAAAGCTCGCGAAGCTGGTGTACATCGACACTGCGCCCTTGCCGAACGGCGTCTGTCTAATCGATTTTTACCCGCCTGACCTGCGCAAGCTCTACAGACAGCGAATTGCGATCGATGGCGCGGGTTGGCGTCTGCCTTTTCCTCCGTGGGAAGAGTTGGATAAAAGCGGCGCCGCGAAGGATCTCGACGCTGACATGCGCGCCGTGATCGATGCCAGAGCAACGGACATGCCATTTGGACCGGCGCGACAGCCAGTCAGTCTCGCGAGTACCGGACGAGCGAAACTCGCGAAGACCGCTATCTGGTGTACGACGAGCTCACAGCAAGTGAAACAAATGATTGAAAGCGGCAACCCGATGTTCAAAGAGCTCGCAGGACCCGAATGGACATTCACCGAGCTGCGCACCGGCCACTGGCCAATGTTCTCCAAGCCTCGCGAGCTCGCGGATATCCTGCAACAGCAAGTTTAGGAATCGAGGATCTACACCTACTGGCGAGCTGCCAGCGTTCGTCCATCCGGGGGAATACGCTTTGATTTTTCTTGCTCATACACTGGATCGCATGCAAATCAAACTTAGCACTCGTCCTTGGTTTCGAGGATCGTGTTGGCACGTGATTCTCGCCTTTGCCTTCCTTGCTCAAGGATGCACATCCGTTTCACATTCCGTTGCAGGCCCAACGCACGTCGATATGACGTGGATGTCGATTGCGAATATGTATTTTCAGGTTGGTGATCAGAACATCTTGGTCGACGGATACATCTCGCGCGTACCCGAGGACGCATTCCACGGTGGCGGGGGCGGACTTGCGAGCACCTCGCGCGCGTTCAAACCTGATGTAGCGGCGGTGAAGCAAGTTCTCGATGTCATGGGCGGCCCCTCCTCTATCGATCTGCTGCTCACCGGTCATAGCCACTTCGATCATTCATTCGACACCGCGACTTGGTCCAAATTGACGGGCGCACCTGTCGTGGGCGCTCCAACAACGTGCTACCAAGTCCAAGCAGAAGGAATTGATCCAAGTAACTGCACTTCCGTTTATGGCGGAGAAAGAATCGCTATTTCGGACTCTCTGACGATGTACGTCATAAGATGGAACCACAGCGGTGACCCAGCGAAGAATCCCGAACAACACAATCCCGTTGAGCTCACATCCGTCCCTCAACCGGATGCACAAACAGGCGGACTTCGCCCGGGCGTTGCTGAGGATTTCCCCAATGGCGGCGGAAATCGAGCTTACCTATTCGTGCTTGAAGGTACACAAGGGCGATTGAGTTGGTTCTTTCATGACTCTGCAAGCGCCATCGACCTGCACGTGCCGATCGTCGTCGAAGGTAAGGATTACGGCGCACCGCTCGACAATCTGAAACGAGCGATGCGCGAGGCGAAGATCGATGGAGTGGATCTATGGATTGGCACAGGCGGCGCGCCTGTCGCCGAGCTGGTACTACCGATTATCAGGCCGAAAGCTCATCTTCCCGTGCATTGGGATGGCCTGTGGAATCCGTTCCTCGCGGGAGTGACGCAGCCGTTTTCAGATCCAGCGCTCGAGAGGTTACTGGCATCATCGGGCGTGAACCTGCTCGCCCCGCGGCAGTACATGGACAAGTGGCGACTCGACGTCCATGGCACGCGCGCTCTATCGAACGAACGCATTCAGAAGAAACTCGCCTTTCGCTGAGACTAGCTCGATATTCCGGTTTCCCGCGCGCGGCACGAAAATCTACGCTGGACTTTAGGTGATCTTGCCTGAATTTCTCCCGTACTAAGAATGAGGCTCGCCATCGTGGGTGCTTTGATAGATGCTTGCTTCTTTATTTGCGAGGCGAGTCATGCCGCAAAGCAACGTGACAGAAAAGTGGCCGCCGCTTCCATACGAAGAATGGCGCGCGACAGCGGCGACACTGCATCTGTGGCTGCAGATCGTCGGCAAGATCCGCCTCATGCAATGCCCGTGGGTGAATCATTCGTGGCATGTGACGCTGCAAACCACGGCGAGAGGTCTCGGCACGCGGTTGATGTGGCACGAAAGTGCGTCGTTTCAGATCGAATTCGATTTCATCGATCATCGTTTACTGGTTCGCGCCGACGACGGGCGGACAGCGACGCTTCCGCTCGAGCCGCAGCCGACGGCGGCGTTCTACCGCAATCTCATGAGCACACTCGAGAAGCTCGGCCTTTCGGTGAGGATCAACACGATGCCGAACGAGCTTCCCAATCCGATACGCTTCGATGCGGATGATGTGCATAGCTCTTACGATCCCGAGTACGCCACTCGATACTGGCGAATACTCGTGCAGACAGAGCGCGTCTTCGAGAAATTCCGCGCTCGCTTCCTCGGCAAGAGCAGTCCCGTGCATTACTTCTGGGGCAGTGCGGATCTGGCAGTGACTCGCTTTTCCGGGCGTGAGGCTCCGCCGCATCCAGGCGGCGTACCCTATTTGCCGGATTGGGTTGCTCGCGAAGCCTACTCACATGAAGTGAGCAGTGCCGGCTTCTGGGCCGGCAGCGAGCAATATCCTCGCGCAATTTTCTATTCGTACGCCTATCCGGAGCCGCCCGGCTTCGCGAGCGCAAGCGTGGCTCCAAGCGCAGCTCACTACGACAACACGCTCAGAGAATTCGTATTGCCCTACGATGACATGCGCACTGCTGCGTCTCCAGATTCAGCACTGCTCGATTTCTTGCAAAGTACCTATGAGGCCGCTGCGAACGCGGCCGCGTGGGATCGGCACGCGTTGGAGCGGGTTGCCGAGCTCCCACCACGAACGAGCGGCTTGCAGAGCGTCTAGACAGACAGCGCCGCGGCTTGTTTGGCTCGCCTTATTCGTCTCGAAGCTCAGAGGCGATCGCGTCGATTCCAACCTGAGCACATTTCTCGTCCACCTCGGACGGTGCGCCGCTCACACCTATGCCTCCTAGCGGCTTGCGGCTCGCGGTGAAGATGGGTAACCCGCCACGTACGCCCAACAAGCCCCGCACGTGGCCGACGGCGGGATTCGATTTCACCCAGCCGCCGATTTCCGCGGAGGGCGTTCGGAATCGCGCCGAGCTTTCCGCCTTGGCCATCGCTGTCGGGCCGGTGCCGCTCGAAGTGCCATCCATGCTCACGAAGTAAATCAGCTTCGCCCCATCGTCGTAGATGGCGATAGCCACGGGCGGACCATCGGTATCACGTTGATGCTTTACGCACGCCATCGCCATCTTCTGTGCCAGTGCCGTCGTAAGCACGGCTTTCGACTGAAGCTTCAGCGCGGATTCCGCAACAGCGTTCGATGCCGCGACACCACAGAGCAGCAGCATCAGAAATTGATGTAATTTGATTCGCATGTTTGGGTTCTTTGTAGAAGGAGATGGTGTCCAGTATCGAGCGGGCTCTTCCATGCTGACTATTCCTCGTTCTGGGCTTTCACAACTGGAGCGAACTGTAGTGCGCCACATTGCGAAAGTATTGTAAGAAATCGGTCTTGAAACGCCGCAATGCAGGCGCTCCGCGACGAGATCAGGTAAGAGCGTGAGCGGCGATAGAAGACAAAGCAGTGACCGAGCTCGAGTCGATATCAAGCGCTGGCCAGCTCACTTTCTAGCAGCACGTCCGAGATGCTCGTTCCTTGTGTGAGCGCCGCATTCATTCTCGCTCTCGGAGATGCGCCGACGAAGCTCTTGAATTCCTTGTTGAAGTGCGAGCGGTCGTAGTAACCATCTAGGTGTACGGCTTGCGCTCCCACCTTTCCGGTCACGAGCTCGTAATAGGTGTGCTTGAAACGAATCACGCGAGCATAGCGCTTGGGTGCCATGCCCATCATCGCGCTGAACGTTCGTTCGATGTAGCGAGGATCGACACGGTGTTCTCGAATCCACTCCATGATCGACAGCGCGCCTCGATTAGCTTTGATTTGGCTCAAGAGTGCGTCGATACGCTCATTCATCCTCGGCGCGTAGGGAAGGACCTGCAGAAAGAATCGATCCAACACTGCAGCGACTTGGCGCGCGCAATGTGCAACGCCGGCAACTGCATCTTCGAGATCGAGCAGCGCGCGATGGTTCAGATCCGAAAGCAGTAGCGTCGTGTCTCTGAACTCTGTGAGCGGTGTTCTGATCAGTGAATGCAAGCAACGCGGATCCAGCTTCACGCCTGCAACTGTTACGGACTCCAAGTCACGCGTCAGTACGGAGTGCGAACGCCCGCCGATCAAATAACTGGCGCGCATGAGCGCGCGCGCTGACGATCCGCTTGCGCGCCGCTCGTACGCCCCGCCAAGATTGAACACCATCTCCGAATGGCCATCAGGCATGAGCAGCTCCTCATCCCTGTACGCCGCCGCATCCGAGCAAGGCGAGGAGATGGGCTGCGCGAGAAAATAACAATGCACGTGCCGCCGCAATCGCGGATCGGGCTTCATCAGCCAATAGCGCATGTCGCTCCGAATCAGCGTGGGTGTCATTGTTGGGCAGTCTTCGGCGAGCGGTTGAGATCAGCCTACATTCCTGCCGACACTACATCGGCTAACCCGAGGCGAGCACGATTCCCGTGAGCTCGGCTAACTTTGCAATGAGCCGGTCCTGGAAATCGGAGTCGAGGGCTTCCGCCGCGGGCTTCTGTTGTTGCCGGTGATGCCAGTATCGACCACTCACTTTCGCGGCGGCCTCATCACTCACAGCTAGCCAAGTTTGCGTGAGATGTCCCTCTTCGAGATCGTCGGGCGCACTGGGTCCACCCATCTTCGTCGGTACCCAACCGGGATCGACAACATTGCTCAGCACCTTGGGCCACCGCCGCGCGATTGCGAAGGCGAGCGCAGTCACATAGAGCTTACTCTCCGAGTAAGCACGACTAGTGTCCCAGCGACGCTCCAGCCAATCGATATCACGCAATGAATCGTCGCCGCCGTGGTGCATGCTGCTCCCGACATAGATCAGCCGAGCTGAACGATCGATTAGCGCAGTGAGCATGTACGGTGCCAGCGTGTTGACCGCGAGGACTTTCGCATGTCCCTCGGGCGTCGTGCCGCGATTGGATTCGCGGAAGATGCCGGCGTTGTGGATGATGGCGTCCATCCGTCCGATCTTGTTGACCTGATCCGCAATGGCTCGGGTCTGTGCCGCGCTTGCGAGATCGCCAATGACGACCCCTGCTGCATTCGGCGCTAGGTCTGCGAACGCTGCCGCGGCGCGTTCTTTGGAGCGCGCGTGCAAGACCACCTGATGGCCTTCGCGCATGAGCGTCACTGCCGCGCCCCGGCCTAGTCCATCGGTCGATCCAGTGATGAAAATGCGCCGCACAGACGATGTCTTACCTAACGAAACGAAAGGCCACGCGCCTGCCGCCAGCGTGAGGCCGCGAACAAATTGCCGCCGTGATTGCGATTGCGATGTCAGATCTCTCATAAACGGCTGCTCGCAGGATGCTGTTCGAATTCATTCACATTCTCGAACGATGAGCTCTCGCAAGACAATTCGATTCGCCTCACGAACAGAACACCTCATCGCATAGCGACTGATCGGTGGCTCCGCCCAACCGTTAACTACTATCTTCATAGTTGACAATTCGCACGGCGCGTCTTACCGTACTACTATATTAATAGTAGTGAGTCGATCTGCCTTATGGCGGTTTCTCTGAGCAATCGTGAAGCAGACATCATGGCGGTGCTGTGGGAGCTTGGGCCGTCGACGGTTGCGGAGGTGCGGGCGCGATTGAGCGACGATCTCGCATACACGACAGTACTGACGATTCTTCGGAATTTAGAATCGAAAGGCTACGCAACACATTCTGCCGACGGACGCGCGCATCGATTCGCCGCCGCCGTTCGCCAGAGTACGGCGCGCAAGAGTGCGTTACGACACCTCACTGGCAAGCTGTTCAAAGGCTCGGCTGATTTGTTGCTCACGCATCTGGTCTCGGATCATAAGCTCACCGAAGATCAGGTGCAGCGTATTCGCAAGATCCTCGAAGAGAACTCCAAATAGACGAGGAATCACGGTGGTCGCTTGGATGACGTTCGTCTTTGTTCTGACTCTCCTGTGCGGCATTTCGGCATTGGCGGCCGACCGAGTTTTCTTGGCTCTGAAGTGGCCGACGCGATGGATATTTCTCATAGCGATCGTTCTTCCTGTCGCACTCACCTCGCTCGCTCAGTGGGCGACGCCGGCATCGACGTCCGAAACGTTGCAATCGCTTGGACTCGTGACCCAATCGACTGAGCTGCGCACGCTAGCGGAAGTGCCTGCCGAGTGGCTCGTTGAGCAGTTGAGCTATTCACCGGCCAACGACTTGATAGATACGGTGCTCCTTACTCTCTGGGTCTGCAGCTCGTTAGCCATGACGACTCATCTAATACTGAGTTGGGCTTCGTTGCGTCGTCGTTTGTCCAATGCCCAGGTCGGATCGATCGACAACACCCGCGTTCTGATGACGCCGGATATAGGGCCTGCCGTTGCAGGATTGGTGCGCCCTCAAATCTGCATGCCTTTCTGGCTCAACAAGCTTACAGATAAGACACGCGAGATCGCGCTCGCACATGAGCGCGAGCATTTCCTTGTGGGTGACACTAGGCTGTATGGATTTTCGCTTCTGCTACTCACGGCGATGCCCTGGAACTTAGCCTTGTGGTGGCTACACCATCGTCTGCGACTCGCGATCGAGATCGATTGTGATAGACGAGTCCTCCGGCAGGGCTATACGTTGTCGCAATACGGCGAGTCGCTGCTGGAGATCGCCTCGCAGTGTGGGCCGCGGCAGCTCGTGGCAGCCGGCTTACACGCATCGGCATCGTCGCTCGAACATCGAATGCGCGTGATGTGTGCGTCGACGGGTAAGGCGAGACGATCTGCACTCGCGTTGTTCGCAACAGCAAGTATTTCTACGCTCGCGTTTGCGGCCACGATCGATCCTCCGAGGCAGACGCTATCTGCAGTGTTTGTCGCCGATCGACAATCGACGCTGCTGCCCATTCCATCGCCCGTGGCAGTCGTCCTGGATAATCACGATGCGCTTGCAATCGCGTTACAGCACTACTTTCCGGAACTGGCGACTGCGCGGACCGAAGATCGAACCATCGTATGGTTGTTGATCAACGAGCACGGAGCTGTGGTTCGCAAAGCTAAGCAGAGCGTGCCAGCTTGGTCGACATTGGATGTGAGCGACGCAGAGTGGATGAAGCACCGCAAGGCGTTCGGCGTCGACGAATCGGAGATCACGCAGCAGATCGTCCTCGAGAGCAACCTAGGTGCGAATAGAGTAGCGGTTGCATGGATGGTGAAGCCGGGCGCCGAGGGCGCGTACCCGGGCCCCGTCATCCACCTTCCTGGCGGTCGAGCGAGCACCGAATCGAAAGTGGTGAGTGCGGTGCTGGCTCATCGAGCCGCCATCGAACACTTCGATCCTAAGGCAATCAGCGAAGGCACTCAGCCAGGCACTGAGCTGTGGTTCGTGATGGACGCGAATGGAAATGTTCTGCGGTCGGGAAGACGGCAAACGATTAGCGATCCAGAACAGGCGCGGCACGACATCCAGACTCGGATGCGCGGAGTCCGAGTGGCGTATGTTTCCCGCGGAACGGCAGTGAAGAATGCGCGCGGCGAACGCATCCAGGTTAGCTGGCATTGGTTGGAGGGAGATTCGCCGCTGCCGCAAGACGACGTCATCTGATCGACGCGCAGCGCGCTCACGTCGATTCAAAGCGCACGTTGTATCACCCGTTCGATGGCTTACCAGTGAACACCGCTAGTTGAGCGGCGAAAGCACGCTTGTAAGCGGGACGCGCTTCACCGCGGGCAACGTAGGCCGAGAGGTTCGGATATTCATCCAGGATGTTCATTCCCTCCAACCTGCGCAGCACCATCACCATCAGCAGGTCTCCGGCACTGAATTCACCGTCGAGCCAGTCGGCATCGCCGAGGCGGATGGAAAGGTCGTCTAGCCGGACACGGATGCGATCCTCGAGGAGAGGCAGGCGCTCCTTGTACCAACTCTTCTCGCCTTCCGCATACGGGACCTGTTCGCGCTCGACAATCGGTGGCTCCACCGTACTGAGCGCGGCAAACATCCACGCAATTGCGCGCGCCCGAGCATTGGCATCATTCGGAAGTAGCCCCGCATGGCGCTCCGCGATATGAAATACGATCGCCCCCGACTCGAAGAGCGTGAGATCGCCCTCCTCGTAGGTCGGAATCTGACCGAAAGGATGGAGCCTGCGATGCGCGGATTGCTTCATCTCACTGAACGAGACAAGTCGAACTTCGTGAGGCTGTCCGACTTCTTCAAGCGCCCACCGAACGCGCATGTCGCGCGCGAGTCCTCTGCCACGATCAGGCGAGCGTTCAAAAGCGGTGATGATGGGACTCATTGGAACGCTCCTAGTGATTGCACAACCTATAGTGCATCTGTTTGATTGCGAGAGCTTCTGCGGGATGTCGAACTTGCCTATCGCGCTCTCTCGAATCTGAACCCGCGCGATCGTGATTACCCTACTCCCCTCTAGGACGATCGAGCTCGACTAGATCCGACACCAGGCCCACGTAGAGGATGCCGAACGGCTCGCCAATACAAGAGCGTTCAAACAGATCGCTCGCTATAGTGACTGGTGAACGGTCATTACATCCGATCATAGGCGGGTAGGACATGAGTGGGAGATTCACGGAAAAAGTCGTTCTAGTCTCCGGCGGCACCGGCGGGCTGGGGCGCGCCGTAAGCATCGCGTTCCGCGACGAAGGTGCCAAGGTAATCGTTACTTATCGGCGGCATGAAGAGCTCGAGCGCCTGAAGAGTGCAATGCGTGGCGATGGCTTACCGATCGAAGGAGAACGCGTCGATGTCACCGATGAGCGCGCCGTGAAACAGCTGATCGACGCGACTCTCTTGCGGCACGGAAAGCTCGATGCGTTAGTGAATACGGTAGGTGGCTATGCCGGTGGCGTGAAGTTGTGGGAGTCAGAAGCCGACGTTCTCGATCAGATGCTATCGATGAACTTGCGCTCCGGTTACGTACTAGCGCGGGCCGCGGTGCCGTCTCTCATCAAGCAAGGCCGAGGTGCGATCGTAAACGTTGCCGCCAAGGCCGCGATCGATCATCCGGCAGGAGCAGCCGCGTACGCGGCATCGAAAGCCGCAGCAGTGGCGATGCTCGACTCCATGGCCGCGGAGCTCAGAGGCAGCGGCGTGCGGGTCAACTCGATTCTGCCGAGCATCATCGATACAGAAGCGAACCGCAGCGCAATTCCCCACGCCAATTTTTCGAAGTGGCCGAAACCCGAGGAGATTGCGCGCGTGATTCTGTTCTTGTGCAGCGATGAAGCGAAAGTCATTCACGGCGCGGCAGTGCCGGTTTACGGCGGAGAGTAAGATTCGTCGATCGATAGAGGTTGCACGCACTAGCTACCGAAAGAACATCTCGCGCCAGCCGATCAGCCCATTACAGCTCGCGCAAACGCCTGCCACGGTCGCGGCCGCCAGAGCGTGACGTCACTGCACTGCGTTTCTTGAACTGCAAGTAGACAATTGCAATCGCCAGGTCATGAGCTACTAGTGCGCCGCGGCATAGTAGCCGAGGAAATCATTAATACGACGAGATCAACTTGCCGACTGTTGACATGTCACGTAATCAGGTACGGTCCACCTCGAAGTCGCACACGTAGGAGAGCCACTATGGATCTTCGTCGCAACCAGACCAAGCTCAATGAGAACATTGAGAAGGCCAAGATGTGGTGGGCACGAATCAAAGGATCACAGCCTAATAAGACGCGCGAGACGTTCGATCCTCATGCCTTTCGATCCGGGACGCACGACAGCCCGGGAGATAGCCGTGCTCCGCCGGCGCAGAGTCCTGGCGAAGACCGCTGGTGAGCCGTCGGCGAATTGCGGTGCGAAGCGTTCCGTACCGCGTTAGTTCGCGTACTCAGGAGCCAGCGGCACAGCCGTCCGTCAATGGCGTCATCTGATAGTTCTCGGTGCCCACGGCCGAATGGACACCCATCGGGGATTTGACGCTGCCCGGACCCGTCGCGACGATACTGGTCGCGACCTCGCCGTCAGTTTTCACCACATAGGTGCCGTGCCCATAGACGGTAAAGCCGCTGTTGCTTCCGGAGTAGCTATATCGTCCACCGCTCTCCGAGCTCGGCTCGAACCGCACCGTGATGCCCGACCCCTCGACAAAGAACTGCTCGGCGAGATTGCAGACCACACCGGTGCCATGAAATTCGCCGGCGCCCCCTTCCATGCGATAAGCGCGCGCCACCTTAGTATCGAACGCAAGCGTAGCCCTGCCGACGCCGCGTTTGCTGCGTGCTTCGAAAGCAATACTGGCGGATTCCTCTTTCTTGTCCGGGCGGGCCTCGAGATTGAGCGAGAGCATTGCGTTGGTCGGCCCCGAGAAGGAAATGATGGACGATGGCGTAGCGGCTCTTGCCCGGGCCGAGGCCGCGATTGCCGCACTGCGTTGACATCGACTTTCGTCAGAATCGGTGCGCTGATCTACCGAGACCGACGAGCACGCACCCGAGCCGCCGTTTCGGAAAGCCTTCGGCAGACCGCGCTGCACTTCGTCGATGACCTGCGGCGTTTTTTCGCCTATCTCCCCAAATCAGTACTTCCGCTTCATTGCCCAGACCCAACGCTTCGCCAGTCCTTCTAGGTGCTACGGGACCATCGCGGCCTTGTGGCTCGCTTCTTCGCTTAGAGCATGCTCGGGTCCGAGCGTTTGCTGAAGATTCCGCAGTGCCTCTTGATACGAGCGCGTGCTAGCTTCGAACGCACCGCTCGCATGCTGCTGATCGGCGAGCGCGAGCAGCGCCGTACCGATCAAATAAGAAGGCGAATCCTGTGCAGCGAATGTCTGCGCCAGGCTCAAAGCTCGTTGCGCCGCTTCATTCGCCGCCGAGGAATTTCCCGCCGCCGATTCGCAGCGAGCCAGACCGGCCAGTGCGTACACATTCATC
>JAICPY010000083.1 GCA_025929585.1 Steroidobacter sp. | reverse complement strand
TGCGCCGCCGCGAGACTTCGATGGCACAAGGAGGGTTTACTACTCCTTGCCGCTACTCATCACCCCTCGTTTGCGAATGTGCGAAGTGACTGACAAGCCCACGGCGAGCGGGCTTTGACCAATCCGAAAATCTCTTGGAACCCACTGCCGGGCCTATGCGTCGATCTATCGGAAGAAGCAAAGTTATCGGTTATCGACTTAACAACACCCGTTCCATGAATGAGGGTTGTTCGATTCGCAAGTCCGACAACCAAGCTCTTCCGTCGCTTTGGGATCACCCTGAATTAAGTAGGGGATTTTAGTTCGATCCAAAGCACGAAGCCCCGCCTTCTGCGACGGGGCTTCACTTTATGTGATGCCTTGAAGGCGATAGGGGATAGGCGATAGGCAGGAAAAGAAGGAGAAGGCGACTCTCACCTTCCCTCTGCTCCCGGTGCCGCCTCTGACTATCCCCTATCCCCTATCCCCTATCGCCTTCTCTCCGAAATCGCCTTCTCTCCGAACCCTTGCCGCCGGCACGCACCTTCTCCATAGTGCGCTCCCCTTCTGCACACACCAGTCTTACCCATGTTGCCGTCTATCGAAGCTCGCATTGCTGCCGAACTTGCAGCGAAACCCGCACAGGTGAGCGCAGCGATTGCGCTTTTGGATGAGGGGGCCACGGTCCCGTTCATTGCGCGCTATAGAAAAGAAGCAACCGGTGGCTTGGATGACACACAGTTGCGCACGCTGGAGGAGCGGCTCAGTTATTTGCGTGAGTTGGAGCAGCGCCGCACGCAGATTCTTGCGAGCATCGAAGAGCAGCAGAAGCTTACGCCTGCCTTGAGAGCCAGCATCGAAGCTGCGGAAACCAAGCAGCGATTGGAAGACCTCTATCTGCCTTACAAACCCAAGCGGCGTACGAAGGCGCAGATCGCGCGAGAGGCGGGGCTCGAGCCGCTGGCTGCCGCGCTCATGGCTGATACATCGCTCGTTCCCGAAGTTGCTGCGGCGGCCTACTTGAAAGAGCCGTTCACGACGGAGAATGGAGAGAACCCTGGCGTGCCGGATGTGAAAGCCGCCTTGGAAGGCGCGCGTTCGATCTTGATCGAACAGTTCTCCGAAGATGCCGAGTTGCTTGCTGCGCTGCGCACGCATCTTGCCGATTCAGCCGTCCTGGTCTCGAGCGTCGTGGAGGGCAAGGAAGAGGCAGCCGCAAAATTTCGCGACTACTTCTCGTACAGCGAGCCACTCAAGCAGATCCCTTCGCATCGAGCGCTCGCCCTGTTTCGCGGCCGCAAGGAGGAGCTGTTGCGCGTAGCGCTGAAGCTTCCCGAGGAGCTCGACTCGACCAAGGAAACAGGAGGTACGCAGCCGCTCAATAGTTGCGAGTTGAAGATCGCGGCACGCTTCGGCATCAAAGACCGTCAGCAACCTGCGGACGCTTGGCGGCTGCAAACGGTACGTTGGGCGTGGCAGGTGAAGCTCTCGTGGCAACTCGAGGCGGAATTGCTCACCCAGCTACGCGAACGTGCCGAGGAGGAAGCCATCCGAGTCTTTGCTCGAAACCTTCATGACTTGTTGCTGGCTGCCCCGGCCGGCCCGCGGGCCACGATGGGATTGGATCCAGGCCTTCGAACCGGCGTGAAGGTCGCGATCGTGGATCGCACCGGAAAATTGCTGGAAACCGCGACCGTGTACCCGCACGTGCCACGCAATGAATGGGATCGAACGATCGCGTTGCTCGCTTTGCTCAGCAAGAAGCACAACGTCGATCTAATCAGTATCGGTAACGGTACCGCCTCGCGCGAAACCGACAAGCTCGCAGGCGAACTGATGAAGAAGCATCCTGAGTTGAAGCTGACGAAGATCGTCGTGTCGGAAGCCGGCGCGTCGGTGTACTCGGCATCCGCGCTTGCCGCGAAAGAATTTCCTGAGCTCGATGTCAGCCTTCGTGGCGCCGTTTCGATCGCCCGGCGCCTGCAAGATCCACTTGCAGAGCTCGTCAAGATCGACCCGAAATCGATCGGCGTGGGTCAGTATCAACACGATGTGAGTCAGACCAAGCTCGCCCGAAGCTTGGATGCGGTCGTCGAGGATTGCGTAAACGCAGTCGGCGTCGATGTGAACACCGCCTCGGCGGCGCTCCTCGCGAGAATCTCGGGGCTGAGTGCCACGCTCGCTGAGAACATCGTGAAATATCGCGACGAACATGGCGCATTCGCGAGCCGCGAGCGTCTCAAGAAGGTGCCACGCCTGGGCGAGAAGACCTATGAACAAGCCGCCGGCTTTCTGCGCGTGATGCAGGGTGAAAATCCGCTCGATCGCTCGGCCGTTCATCCTGAAGCTTATGCGGTCGTAGAACGCATTCTTGCCGACTTGGGAAAACCCGCGCGCGAGGTCCTCGGTGACTCGGCAACCCTCAAAAAGATCGATGCGGCGAAGTACGTCGATCAGCGCTTCGGTTTACCGACAGTACGCGACATTCTGCGGGAGCTGGAGAAGCCCGGCCGCGATCCTCGCCCCGAGTTCAAGACGGCGGAGTTCAAAGAAGGCATCGAGGAGATCAAGGACCTCCGTCCCGGCATAGTCCTGGAAGGCGTAGTCACCAATGTCACGAACTTCGGCGCCTTCGTCGACATCGGCGTTCACCAAGATGGTCTGGTGCACATCTCGATGATGTCGAACAAATTCATCAAGGATCCACATGAGGTCGTGAAAGCGGGTGACGTCGTAAAGGTGAAGGTCCTGGAAACCGACGAGCAGCGCAAACGCATCGCACTCACGATGCGGCTCGAAGATTCCGCAGAGCGCCCTCGCGCTGCCGGAAGTCCGCCCTCATCAACCGGACAGTCGCGCCCCGCACGCAAGGAGGCACCACGCCGCGAACCCGAACCGCAAGGCAACGGCGCGATGGCCGAAGCCCTTGCGGCTGCGCTGAAGCGCAACTAAAGATCGAGCCCCAACAAGAGGGGTTCTCGCGGGGCACGCAGAGGTCAGAGTGTCAGAAAGATAGAGATTCCCTCGCCCTGTTTACGGGGGAGGGTAGGGAGGGGCAGTAAGCGAACGCGTTATTGCGAACGAAGCTGCCGCTAAGAATGGCCTCGACGAAAAGCCCTCTACCTAACCTTCTGATGCACACGGACGTGCGAATGGCGCGATGTGCATGGATGCACTGGAGCGGCCCCCGTGAACGGGGGAAGGAACGAGAGGCGACAACTCCCTTGGCAGCCGCCGGCTTATCCGACTCATCCCGCTGCGCCGCTGCGAGAATATCTTGCGGAGCCTAGGCGCGACGCTGGGACGAAAGGATGGCAGCAGTCGCTCGGTTCTCTTCGGCCTCGCGCCCCACGCTTTACGACATCCGTCATGTCGAGTTGCGTATTGAATTCGATGTGAGGACTTTCCACGAGCCGGCAAAGCACCGAAGTGACGGGGCAACCTACGCGCGGTGGAATGCGATAATTCGCATCGCTCTTGGAACCCTTCGGCTGATTCAGGTCTTAGTGATCCCGACCTGCACTGCCGCAAGGACCCAAGGAGATTCATCATGGCACGAGCCGAACTCGAGCAATCCGCCGATGTGGTCACGGATGCAATCGATTTACTGACGCGGGATCATCGGTTAGTGGATGAACTGTTCGCGAGTCTGTTGCAGGCAGCGCCCCAGCAGCTCGATCCGCTCGCACGCCGGCTCAGCAAGATGATCCGTATTCACACCCAAATCGAAGAGGAGTTGTTCTATCCCACTGCGCGACGCGCGCTCGGCGATAGAGGCGATCTCATCGACGAGGCGGAACACGACCATACCGAAGCGAAGCAGACGATGATGCTTCTTGAATCGATGACTTCGGATGATCCTCAGTTCTTATCCACGGTTGAGAGCCTAAGGGAGCAGATCAGCGCACACGTCGCCACCGAAGAGGCCGAGTTGTTTTCCGAGCTGCGTAAAGCGCACCTGGATCTCGTTGCTCTAGGTATTACGCTCGCCGAGCGTCGCGACACTTTGATGGATGTCCTAGGTTTGCATGGAGATGACGAGGAAGGCGCAGCGAACATGCGCGAGATGCAGCGACCGGCGAAAGGCTCAAGGCCTCGGGATGAAGTGACGAAATGAGCTGAGGATGAGGTGATGAGGACAGGCTCACCCTCGCCCCATCACCTCATGACATGTTTGCTCATCTTTCGTCTGCGAATGCAGCGACCCAGAAGAGTGGCGCATTCCAATTGATGGCGACCTCGTTCAAGGCGTAAGCATCGACATGATCCTTCCAACACGTCTGCGGGTAACAAGATCCCTTCATTGTGATGGCGATGGGGTCACTCATGTTCGAGGAGTTCGGCCCTCCCGATAGCGCACCTGCAGGTGGAGGCGGATACGAAGGATCTTTCTGACGAGCCCAAAAGCGATGATGGGGATTGCGCATATTTCTTGCGCCGTAGCCGCTGACGTATGACTGATCCAACGGGTTGCGTCCGAGCACATAGTCGAGCGCATCGATGAGTCGATCGCGATAAACACTCTTGCCGGTCAAGTCATACGCGATTCCCAATACCAAGCCGCGGTTCAGGATCGAGGAGTTCGATCCCCACTGATACTGATCCGATGAGTAGGGAATGACATAACCTTCAAGTCGAGCTTGCTGTGAATAGCGCTCTGCAATGGCAATCAGATTTGCACGGCCCCTCTCGCGTTCTTCAATGGAAAGATTGTTCGGCAGCACTGCGAGAGAGATCGTGCCCAGCGTGCCGACGCGAGACCAGGTGATCTCGCCATTGTCGTCAGACGGCGATGTCAAAAGAGAGTGCGGTGATGAACGCAGATCTTGCGCATAGCGAGCTTCTCCCGTGGTGATGTAGAGCTCCGCCGCAGCCCAGTAGAACTCATCGCTGGCATCCCGATCGCCATAGCCACCTCCGCCGCTGAATCCTCCGATGGGCATCAGATTCGGTTCGCGCAGGGCTGCCTCGTAGGCGCGCTTGGCCGCATTCAAACAGCGGTTGGAGAAATCCGGGTCGAGCGATCGCCAAATGCGCGCGCATTGTGCTGCGTTCGCCGCCAGATTCAAGGTCGCCGTCGTCGAGGGCGGATAGGCATAACGAGGCTTGGTGTCGGCATGAGGCGCACTTGGCATTGCGGTCCATTGCTCGCCATGAAGCTTGTGATGCGCCATGCCTGAAACGTCTATCTCCACGAACTCTGCGTTGGCGGAAGCTGTTCTCGGCATCTTCAGCTTCGCGCCTTCCGGCGCTTGCATGCCCAGTATGAAATTCAGTTCCCAACGCACTTCGTCCAGCAAATCGCTAACGTCGTTGTCGTTCTCCGGAATGGCGAGCTTGCCATCCGCGAACGGCGCGATACGAGAATCTTCAACGCGCTGCGCGCGCTCGTAATAGTTCAGCAAGGTCCACACGGAAATGCCAGCGTTCACGACGTACTTGCCATGATCACCCGCGTCGTACCAGCCGCCGCTGGCTTCGAGCTTGTAATCGCAGCCAGGCCAAAGTCTGCCCTGCTGGTCTTTCTTGTCGAAGCACCCGACGATCTCCGGTGCATGCCCTGCAGGCCTCGCCCACTTCGCATCCTTGACGAACCGCTCTTCAATCGGGATGCCGCTGCGATTGTGATAGAAATAGGCAAGCGCGTCATATTTCAACGCCGCGAATGCGTCACTCGAGATCGAGAAGGCGCGACTCTTCTGCTCACCTACAGCCAATGAATAGTTGGCGCCAGGCGTGCTGAATCCGCTGAAGTCTGCAATGTGGACGCGCTCACCGGACGCGCGGTTCAATCCAAATACACGGGTCTTTCCTTCGGCTTTGATCGATCCGGTTTCATCGCGCAGTTGCCAGGGAAGCGCAATCGCGGATTCACTTTGCACGATGGCACGCTTGGGGCCATCGGGTTGAAAACCAAGTTGATTGAAGCGAATGCTCATCGGCGCCGACGCGTCGCTCGCGGCGTGACCCAGAGCGGCGAACGCGCTCAACAAGAAAACCGAAAAGAGATTTCGAAGCATGTGTTTACCCGAGAACGCGAGCATTAGTACGGAAGGCACTGAGCTCGGAATTGGAACAGTCACGTGAGCTGCAAGGACGGTCGTTCCAATCGACGATAAGCAGTCCCGATCACACACTCCAGTGAAGATTTATTCGCAGCCGAGGTAACTGAATCGCTGGACGGATGCAATCTGCACAAAGAAAAGCGCACCGCCCGCCTTTCGGCGAGCGGTGCGCAAGTTCAAGTGCTGATCTATTGAACGCTAGAAGGTCATTCTCGCGATCAATGAGTAACGCCGATCGTTCATGAACCAAGACCGTCCCGCAGTGAGGATCTCATCGTTCAGAACTTGCGTCGTCTCCGTCACTTCGTTCGTCAAATTGACGCCCTGCAGACCGATCTTGATGTTATCGGTCAGGGAGTACAGGACCGTACCGTCGAGCTGACCAGTGTCCTCATTGAAGATCGGCGCAAACGGCGTAATGACATCGCGCGTCGTCAATAAGAACCTCGAACGCCAGCTGTACGCCAGACGAGTCGATATCTTGGCAGTCTCGTAGATCAAAGCGAAGTTGATGTTGTCCTTCGACAGTCCCTGCAATGGCAGCAGGCTCGTGTCGATATTCGCCTCCGTGCCGGCTGGGGAAGCCCCCGTGTTCGACAACGTGCTCTGCGCAACACCATTGCTATCGATGTAGGTGTAGTTCGCGTTGATACCAAAGCCGCTCCAGAAGCCCGGCAAGAAGTCGTAGAACTGCTGGTAGCCAAGCTCGAAGCCCTTCACCTTGCCTTCGTCGGCGGCATTGACCGGCGTAACAGTGTAGACATCGAATGTCTCACCACCGTTCGTGATCGGCACCAGCGCGATACCGTTTGTCAGCACGTCCTTCAATTCCTTGTAGAAGAGTGAGAACGTCAACGAACCGACCGGTGCGAAGTACCACTCGACGGAAGCGTCGTACTGCGTGGAACGTGTCGGCTTCAGCCTTGCGTTGCCAGTATCAGCTTGGAACCCGAGCCACTCTCCGTTCTCTTCGCGCGCCGTGATGTTGTAGAACTGTCTCGTCAAGCCGAGATCAGGTCGAGCGATCGCCTTCGAGAATCCGAACCTGAACAGCAGCTCTTCCGTGAGATTCACTTTCAGATTGAAACTCGGCAGCCAATTCTCGTACTTGTTGTCGACTACGACCGGATCGCTTCCACCGGTTGCGAATTGCCGTGCGCGCTCGCGTTCCGCCAGTGGCACATCGCAGAACACCGGAAGGCCTTGTCCCGGCTGCATCGGGTCCGGAATACAGTCTGCTTCGCTGGCCAGCGACGCCGGCGCATAGGCGATCGTACCGTCCGCACTGAAATCCGTGCGAACCCACCGCAGGCCGATGTTGCCGCTGATCGCGCGGCCGTTGTCGAACTCGTTGCCGAACTTGACCATGCCGTAGAGCGCTTCGGTTTCCTCGCTCGTAACGTTCACTTCGCCCGGCAGGAACATACTACCTGGCGCGATGTGCTCGCCGCGGCGAGGATCGGCCAGGGGCTCCCAACGGTTGGAGTTGCCCGTGTTCGTCTCCCACTCGCCAGCGACATTGAGCGCGAAGGCGGCCATTTCGTCGTACCCGCCTCGTCCGCTCAACTGCCCTGCATAGAAGGGCAACACGACCGGCACCTGGACGTCGCCACGCATGAAGTTGTCGAAGGCAAAGACCTGAGTCTGCGGCGCAGTCGGCGATCCTTCGCTGCCTCCCTGGATTCCGTCCACCGGATCGTCGAACCATACCGGTCCGCCGTTGCCCCAGATCTCGCTCAGCACGCCCCAGTTGTACGTGGAATAGCGAGTCGTTTGATCGCGCTCCGCGTAGCGGGCACCGACCTTCACGGAGTTCAGCCAGCCGCCGTCCTCGAACGATCGCTCGACGTCGAACCTGAGTGCGTCTTCCTCACCTTCGCTGTCTTCGGCGTGATCCATCGCCGAACGCCAGAAGCTGTTGGCTGGGTTCGCGAAGCTGTTCGTGTCGCCGCTCATGTACGTCGGACAAGCCGGATTCCAACCAAAAAGTGCCGCAATCGCGGCACAATCCTCTGCCGTCATGATCGTTTGTGTTGGCGGTAGGCTCTGAATCCTCGGCATGCCATGGCGCAAATCGAGCGCCACGTCTTGGAACGACGCGCCCCACAGAGTCATGTCGAGATTTTCCACGGTGGACTCGACGTGCTGCACATCGAAGTTCGTACTCCATCGCTCGTTCGGGGTCCACTTGAAGTTGAATCCGTAGTCGGAAGTCACGTACTGCTGATCGACGCCACGCGCGATGTTGTTGCTCGGCAGACCGAGCATGGGTGTGCGCTGATCGCTTCCCCACTGGTCATCGCGCCAGCCGGTGATGCCCGTGATCGTGCCGTTCGTGAACACGTCGTCGCCATTGAATTCGAAGCCCGTTCCCGGGCGGGGGAACGAGGCCTGAGCGTTCTGCTCGACGACGTCGGTTGCGATCTCCACTGCGTGTTCGGTCCATGCCGTCTTGGCATCGGAACGCATGAATTGGAACGTCGCGAGCATCGTGTCATCAGGGCTTTCCCATTGCGCCGCAAATGCCGCACCGATGCGCTCGCGATCGTAATCCTGAGTACGGAACGAGGCTCCGCTCGGGATCCACAGATCGTCGGCAGATGGGTCGCCGGGAATTCTGCCTTCTCTCTGCTGGAAGCTAGACGCTTGCGCGCCGTCAGAGCGCGACTTCAATTGCGAGTACACGCCATTGAGAAGGATGCCGAACTCGCCGACGTCGGTGTCCCAGCGATTCGAGTACATCGCCGATCCGGTCGGTGACCACTCTTCAGCAAAGTCGCCGTAGTTTGCTTCGGCCGAGAACGACAATGTCTGCCCGGCCGAGTCGAACGGCACGCGCGTGCGCAGATTGACCGTACCGGCCAGACCGCCTTCGATCATGTCGGCGGACTGGTTCTTATAGACGTCGACACCGCCCATCAGCTCGGGCGGTACGTCCGAGAAACTCAGGTATCGGCCGTTGTTCGCGGAGAACGTGTCGCGTCCATTCAGCTCGCTGCGGACTTGATTCAGACCGCGAACGACGACGCCGCTGCCTTCGATCGAGAAGTGGTCAGGATCGTTCGTGCCCGAGAATCTGTTGATCGACACGCCAGGAATGCGCTGCAGCGCCTCAGTCACGCTGCGATCAGGTAGCGCGCCGATGTCCTCGGCCGTGATCGAGTCGACGAAGATGTCCGCGTTCTTCTTGATGTCTTGCGAGGTCTGCAAGCTTTGGCGAATGCCAGTCACCACAATCTCTTCTACAACGTCCTCTGAATCGCTGGCTGCCCCCGCGCCCGCGACACTTTGTGCGTACGCCTGTGGCTCGATTGCAAGCGCGCACAGAGTAACTACCGGTGCGCCCCGGCGAAGAATCGATCTCAACGATGCATTTATAGACGGTGCGATTTTCCTCAGTTCGTTGTTGCTTCCACTCGACAAATCATTATTTACGTAACCCATTATGGGTGCCTCCCATTGGAATCCCGAGTTTCTTATAGTCATTCCCCAGCTAGATCATTCGATACCGCGGCTAGCAATGCAAGACACTAAAGGCTATTTTTTAAGCGGTTGTGATCGCTATCATGAGCGACTTTGATTGGTGCTCTGTTGAGAACTCATCGATCCCGAGCAAAATCAATCAAAGCGCTCATCTCGCCCGGAGCACACCTCGCGAAATTGAAGTTTCCTTGCGATTCGGCGTATCGTCATGGCCACAAGTCGTAGACTGGTTCTAAGAGAACGGGGCATCGACCTTTGAAAAGAATCGTAATCATCGGGGGAGGCACTGCGGGCTGGATGACCGCCGCGGCGCTGTCGCGCAAACTCAACGGCCACTACGCAATCCAATTGATCGAATCCGAAGAGATCGGCATCGTTGGTGTTGGGGAGGCAACAGTGCCTCACATCCGATACTTCAACAGGACGCTTGGGCTCGATGAAGCCGACTTCATGCGCAATACGCAGGCCACCTTCAAGCTCGGCATCGAGTTCGTGAACTGGGGCCGAATAGGCGACCGCTACATTCATCCCTTCGGCGCGTACGGGCGTGCAATCAACGGTGTCGACTTTCATCACTACTGGCTCAGGCAGCGGATCGCCGGAGACACCGCCCCTATCGGTGATTATTCGTATCCAGTAACTGCGGGTCGAATGGGGAAATTCACGCTCCCTTCGCCGGACCCCTCTTCGGTGCTATCCACGTTTTCATACGCATTTCAGTTCGACGCGAACTTGTACGGGCCCTACTTGCGCCGCTATGCCTTGCAGCGCGGGGTCGTGCGCACGGAAGGAAAAGTAGTGGACGTGCGTCTGCGGCCGGAAGACGGTTTCATCGCAGGTGTACTGCTACAGGACGGTAACTATATCGAGGGCGATCTTTTCATCGACTGCTCCGGATTCCGCGGCTTGCTTATCGAACAAGCACTGAAGACCGGCTATGAAAATTGGAGTCACTGGCTACCTTGCGATCGTGCCGTCGCAGTGCCGTGCAAGGGGACGCAGGAATCGGTCGCGTACACGCGTTCCACTGCTCACGATGCAGGATGGCAGTGGCGCATTCCTCTCCAGCATCGGGTAGGTAATGGCTATGTGTTCAGCAGCCGCTTCACCACCGAAGAGCAAGCAACGCAGACACTGCTGTCTCATCTCGAAGGGCCCGCACTTGCCGACCCGCGTGTTCTTCGATTCACGACGGGAAAACGCAAGAAGGCTTGGAATAAAAACTGCGTTGCGATCGGCCTTGCCGGCGGATTTCTCGAGCCACTAGAGTCCACCAGCATTCACTTGATTCAACTCGCGATCACCTACTTGCTCGAGATGTTCCCGGACTCGAGCTTCGATGCGGCGGGGATCGACGAGTACAACCGCATCATGGACCTTGAATATGAGCGGGTTCGCGACTTCATCATCCTTCACTATCATGCAACCGAGCGCGCTGACTCAGAGTTGTGGAATTACTGTCGCACGATGCCGATTCCCGATGCCCTTCAATACAAGATGGAGTTGTTTCGAGAGCGAGGTCACATCGTCAAGTACAAGGATGGGTTCTTCTTGGAGCCAAGCTGGCTCGCGGTCTACCTTGGTCAACGAGTAATGCCGCGCCGCTACGATCCGCTGGCGGATAAATTAGACGCCGCTTCGCTGCAACGAGAGCTGGCGAACATCAAGACAACGATTCATCGCGCCGTGCAGGCGACGCCCACGCATGCTGCCTTCATTCAAAAATACTGCGCAGCTGCCTAGGATAATTTACCGACTTAGAAGAGATGACCGATAACCCCATACGACGCGTCGTCATTCTCGGAAATGGCGTTGCTGCTTGGCTTGCTGCGCTAGTTCTGTCGAAGATCGTGCCCCGGCCTTGTCTCGTGAGCGTGGTCGACGAGCCGCGCAATGCGGGCACAAATCCTCTCTGGGAAGTAGGCGACAGTTCGCTTGCACCGATCAGGTCTTTGCACCGACTGATCGGCATCGATGAACGTGACTTCATGCGCTCGACCCATGCGACGTTCAAGCTTGGAACCGAATACGTAGGTTGGGGCAACTCTGGCGACAGCTTCTTCCAACCCTTCGGCATCCTCGGGGCGCCACTGGAAGGGATTCCATTCCATCATCATTGGCTACGCGCACAGTCGAGAGGCGATCTATCGCAGTACTCGCTATGCGCCGTCGCGGCGCGGCGAGGTCGCTTCACGCACCCGTCTGAGGATCTCCGCTCGGTTCTATCGACCCTGGACTACGGGTATCACTTCGACGCCGAACTCTATCGTGACTTTTTGCGCACCCGCGCCGAAGAACAAGGCGTCGTTCGAGTTTCAGCAGATGTGACCAGTGTTCAATTACGAGCCGATGGTTTCATCGAGGCACTTCTATTGGACGGCGCGCGCCAAGAGGCCGATCTATTCATCGATGCATCGGGCGCGGACGCGACCTTGATTGAAGGCGCACTCGCGACAGGGTTTGAGGATTGGTCCGGTTTGTTGCCGTGTGATCGCATCTTAGCTATCCACTGCGCCAGTGCAGCCGAACCTAAGCCGATGACTGTCTGCACGGCTCGCGAAAACGGCTGGGAATGGCACGCTCCACTTCAAGGGCTCGCGAGCCGCGGATACATCTATTGCAGCCGGTACTCGACCGACGAGCAGGCATATTCGGATCTTGAAGCGCGACTCGAAGGAGAGACCGGAGGCGACCCGCTGTATTTGCGATATGTAAACGGCCGCCGGGCCAAAGCGTGGAATCGAAACTGCATTGCCATCGGATCTGCGGCCGGATTCATAGATCCTCTAGCGGCCACTCAACTACATTTGATCCAAAGCGGACTTGCGAAACTGGCACGTCTATTCCCCACGCGCAATCAAATGACACGAGAGAGCGAGGAGTACAATCGTTTGGTCGCAGAAGAATATGAGCACCTGCGGGATTTCGTCGCAACTCACTACTACCTCAGCGCGGATCGAAGCGGTGCGTTCTGGCAATCGTTCGAGCGCGCTGCCCTGTCCTCTTCCTTGAACCACAAACTGCGAGTGTTCAAGAGCCGGGGCCGAGTCGTGCTCTACGATGGGGAGACGTTCGACGAGTCGAACTGGGCGAATGTGCTATTGAGCGCAGGTGTAAAGCCCGCGCACGCGGACGCGCTCGCGCAGACACTGCCAATAGAGCAGGTGCAGCGCCAGCTCGATCGTATGCGGGCAGCCATCGCGCAAGCTGCGGAAACAATGCCGCCACAAGCGAAAATCATTCAGCAGTACTGTGCCGCGAACCTGTCATCTCAAAAGAGCGCAGGGCGATGAACGGCGGACCGATTCGTTCGGTGTTGATCGTGGGCGGCGGCACGGCGGGCTGGATGACCGCTGCTGCGCTTTCGCGAGCATTGAATCTGCAACACGTTGCCGTTCGACTGATCGAGTCCGAAGAAATCGGCATCGTCGGCGTGGGCGAAGCAACGATCCCACCGATCCTGACTTTCAACGCCATGCTCGGACTCGATGAGAACGACTTCGTACGGCATACACAAGCAACGTTCAAGTTAGGGATCGAATTCGTCGATTGGGCTCAGATCGGCCACCGCTATCTGCATCCCTTCGGCGCCCTAGGCATCGATATGGAGGCGATCAAGTTCCATCAATTGTGGCTCAAGCTGCACCAGCTCGGTGAAACACCCTCTATCGACGAGTACTCGGTTTCAGGCGTCGCTTCGAAGTTGGGACGATTCACTCGTCCAAGCGGCGATCCCAGATCGATTTTGTCGAGAGTGGCGTATGCGTTCCACTTTGACGCAGTGCTGTATTCACGTTACCTGCGCAAGTACGCGCAAAGCCGTGGCGTCGTCCGCACCGAAGGGAAGATCGTTGACGTGCAACTGCGCGGCGAAGACGGATTCATCGATGCAGTCGTTTTGGAAGGCGGCGAGCGCATTCAAGCCGACTTGTTCATCGACTGTTCCGGCTTCAAGGGCTTGCTCATAGAGCAAGCGATGAAAACTGGATACGAAGACTGGACACAATGGTTACCGTGCGACCGAGCCGTCGCAGTGCCATGCGAGAACGTCAATGCGCTTACGCCCTACACGCGCGCCACAGCGCATCGCGCCGGCTGGCAATGGCGGATCCCCTTGCAGCACCGAATGGGCAATGGCCATGTCTACTGCAGCAATTTCATTAGCGATGACGAAGCGACTGCGACACTGCTGCAGAACTTGGAAGGCCCGGCATTGGCGACACCTCGGATACTTCGTTTCTCGAGCGGGCGACGCAAGAAATTCTGGAACAAGAACTGCGTGGCGCTCGGTCTTGCCGGCGGTTTTATGGAGCCGCTGGAATCCACCAGCATTCATCTCGTGCAAGCCGGCATCACCAAATTGCTCGCTCTGTTCCCGAATCGCGAATTCAATCAACGCGAGATCGATGAGTACAACCGCCTTTCGACACTGTCGTGGGAGCGAATTCGTGACTTCATCGTGCTGCACTACCATGCTACCGGTCGCGACGATTCGCCGCTGTGGGATTACTGCCGCAACATGAGCGTTCCGGACACGCTCCGGCGCAAGATTGAATTGTTCAAGGGCGCGGGCCGCTTCTTTCGTGAGGACGACGAACTATTCGTCGACTCCAACTGGGTTGCGGTTTTCTTAGGTCAGAAAGTATGGCCGGCTTCGTACGACCCTTTGGTCGATGCGCTCGATGCCGCCAGTATCAAAAGAAACATGGAGCGCCTTCGCACGATGATTCGCCAGGCAGCGGAATCGATGCCCACACACAGCGAATTCATCGCGCGCCATTGCCGGGCAATTGCACAATAAGAGACCTCACGTGACCGATAAGAGATTGCGAAGCATTCTGATCGTGGGCGGCGGAACCGCCGGGTGGATGACCGCGGCGACTCTCGCGCGTTTCCTCAAGAACTCCTATTGCTCCATACGCGTCGTCGAATCCGAGGAGATCGGGACCGTGGGCGTAGGAGAAGCGACGATTCCGCTCATCAAGACTTTCAATCGAATGCTCTCGCTCGATGAAGACGACTTCATGCGCAAGACGCAGGCGAGCTTCAAACTCGGGATCGAGTTCGTCAACTGGGGACGCGTTGGGGATAGATACATCCATCCTTTCGGCCCTTATGGTTTGGACATGGAAGGTCTGTCTTTTCATTCATTCTGGCTCAAGTTTCGCCAATTGGAGCCTTCTACGAACCTGGAAAACTTCTCCCTGCAGGCGCTCGCCGCACGCCGCGGCAAGTTCATGCGGCCAATCAACGCCGGCAACTCCCCGCTCAGCAACATTGCATACGCATTTCACTTCGATGCCGGTTTGTATGCTCGTTTCTTGCGCAGCTATGCCGAAGAACGCGGCGTGCGCCGCACGGAAGGCAAGATAGTCGAGACGAAGCTTCGCGGGGAAGATGGCTTCATCGAAGCGGTCGTGCTTAACAGCGGTGAGCGGATCGAGGCGGACTTTTTTATCGACTGCTCGGGGTTTCGCGGATTGCTCATCGAACAATCGCTCAAATCCGGCTACGAGGATTGGAGCCGCTGGCTGCCATGTAACCGCGCGTTGGCGGTGCCGTGTGCCAGCAGCGGCGAGTTCACGCCGTACACGCGCGCGACGGCGCACGCGTCAGGATGGCAATGGCGCATTCCGCTCCAGCATCGCGTCGGCAATGGGCACGTGTACTGTAGCGAATTCATCAGCGATGACGAGGCCGCCGCCACACTGCTCGCAAATCTCGATGGAAAGCCGCTGGCGGATCCACGACCGTTGCGCTTCGTCACCGGGCACCGCAAGAAGTTCTGGAACAAGAATTGCCTGGCACTGGGTCTCGCATCGGGATTCATCGAGCCGCTGGAGTCGACGAGCATTCATCTCGTGCAGAGCGGTCTTGCGAACTTCATGGCGATGTTTCCCGATCGCGATTGCGCGCCCGCCGAGGTGGAGCGATACAACCGCATGACTCTATGGGAATACGAGCGCGTGCGCGATTTTATCGTACTGCATTACAAGGCGACCGAACGCGAGGACTCGCCCTTCTGGAACTATTGCCGCACGATGAGCATCCCCGATCAGTTACAGGAAAAGCTCGACCTTTTCTTGAGCCATGGACGGGTCTTTCGCGAAGCGCTCGAGCTGTTCAATGATACGAGTTGGTTCGCAATCCTGATCGGCCAGAACATTCGGCCGCTGAAGTACGATCCGCTCGTCGATGTCATGCCGGAAGACGAGTTGCGCCGCCGGGTGAACAGCATCAAGATGACGATTGCAAAGTCCGTCGATACGATGCCGTCGCATCGCGAATTCATCGATCAGAACTGTCGGGCAATGCCCGGATAACGCGTTTCATCTGCTCCCGGTACGAACCGCATATGCGCAGGGGTTGCTCACGCAACGTGACGGGGCACTACTCAGCGATCGTGCAAGAACTTGTACATGGGGTCGCTCCCCGGAGTGGTGTTCTCTCGCGCATCTGCGAATTCCCACACAGATGGCGTGGCATAAAGGATGACCCCATTGCCAGATTCCGGACTGAACCCAAGGACGATGCTCGCGTCACATGTCGGCACGAATGAGAACCCAACAGGAGGACACCAACGCCATGTCTTGAAGCGCCGCTGACGCGCGTCCGCTATTTTTCCTTCGGACGTTTCGATCACTACGCGTTCTTTGCGAAAATATTTCGCCGGCTTGCCGAATTTTCGGATGAGCTCCTCGAGCACGAGCTCATAGTTCGTAAGCTGCTCGTCCTCGAGCGTGGCCAGCTCAGAGAATGTTTGGCTCTTGAATACCATCCGCATGCCGCACAGTTCCATGCGTTGCAGAATGTCTTCCGGCGGTTTCGAGGACTGGCCATCCCATCTCGCACAAAACTGATACGTGACCGGATAGAGCACAACGCCGGTGGACTCGAACCGAAATCCCTGGTTCGGCACGACAAACTCCGAGAACAGATGAAAACCGCGGCCCTGAACCTTCTGCCTCAAGGTGTTGAGCGCCAGTCCCAAGTCGCAATCGCTTGTCTGCGTCGCGGTGCAAAAGTATTCCACTGACTGCGTACGCCCGCGAGAATAGGCAACTTGCAATGTCACCGGATTGGATTTCAGTCGATCGAACTCGGTGAATGATTGACCCCAGGTGTAACCCGCAAAACCTTTGGGTGGAACATACTTGACACGTTCCTTGCTAGCAGGAAGCGCGATCTTGCTTTTCTCGGTTTCCGTGAGATCCGTGTTTGGAATGTTCGAGTCCACGGGAGCCGCGCACGTTGAGGAAACAAAGACCCAGATCGAAACCGCAACCGCGATGCAATACGTTGTCCGTTTCATTCTCACTCCGTCCAGGCACTGCGGGACATAGAAGAGGCTCGCTTACATAGCTAAATTCTATCTGCTCAGGATCCTCAGGAGCACGGCTTTGATTTCGCGAGCTCGCTCAGGAGTCATTGGTCCGAGCAGACCACGGGCCTCTGGCTTCAAGTGTTCCAATGCATCGCCACTGGTTTGGAAGACCATGTAATCGAATACGGTCCGCCAGGCCTGCCGGTGCGATTCCGGAAGGTCCCGCAGAGCAAGCACGCTGTGCAGTAATGCGTCGAACGGTGCGGCATGGAGCGGGCGCGATGTATTCCACCAGTAGTTGACCAACACATTGAAACTCTCCAGCGATTCAACGTGATGCCACCAGAAATATGGGATATACAGCGCGTCTCCTGGTCCCAACTCCGCAACTTGCGCATGCTCCAGCGCCTCTTTGAATCGCGGATAACGATCGAAATCGGGCTCATGGAGCGACACCATGCTGACCGGCGGACCGGAGAGTGTGAAGTCGAAAGGTCCGACGTATAGATTCGGCAACTGATCGGTCGGGAAGAGTGTGAAGCGCCTTCTCCCCGCGACCACACAGGCCACGTTGTCGTTCAAATCGAAGTGGGTTTGAACAGTGACGGCATTGCCGATCCAGATGCGCGGCGCTACGGATTCAGGCAGAAGGTCTAGGCGATTCTCAGTGGCAAACCCCGGCAAGTGCTCCAATATTGGTGTCGACTCCATATATACGGCAGGTGGCGATGACTCATCCATCAGATTCAGCAATTGATCGAGCGCTGTTCCGAGCGGCTGAGTGACTCGCGCAAAATTCAAGCCTCGCATGTCTTCGCGATAGAAGAATCGGCCTTGGACGGAAGCCGGAGCAGTGAGCGTCTTAATGGGGCGACCGCTGTCGACTCTCTTCAAGTATTCACAGATCGCGCGAGGCGATCTCAGCCCTTCCGCCACAGCGGGCCACGAAGCGATCGCGCCTCGCAGGATCGCAGGCTGATTTCGCGGCAGGATCTCACCGCGAAATTTCTCCGCATCGATGCTATGCCATTCGGCGACATTGTGCGGCGTTGTCATTTCGCGATCACCAGATGGGACCTCGTTACTCGGTGGAACTTTCCGACGCCAGGGCAGACATGATCTCCTCAAAGCTCTTATCTTCCCTAATTGCCTTGATCATGGCCGTAACTCGTGCGGCATAGGCAGGGTTGTGAGGGTCGCTAGTAAACGGTTGCATAACGCGTGCGGCCACATCCTTATCGCCACTGCGCAGACTGACTGAAGCAGCGTGGATGGCGTAAGAAGCCACACTCGGTGCCAGCGCCGCCGCTCCTACTGCAGCATTGTGTACCGATTTCGAAGGGGTGAATTCGGTGTCCAGGGCACGAGACAAGAAGTACAGCGTCGGTGCATCCAACTTCTTGAGCTTATAGGCCTGGACCAATCGATCCCTAGCCTTGCTCATCAATGCGTCGCTCTGCTCTGCATCTGTTTGCGCCGCCTCATAGTAGCTGCGGCCCAGCAAATAGGAGAGCTCGAAGTCCGGCGTCTCACTTTGCGCCAGTGCTTCCAGCTCCGTTCGCGCCGCGTGCGCATCGCCGAACAGGAGTTCGGCCCGACTCAGCTCGAGCCTAAAGCCCGCATCACCGGCATGTTTGGTGCGCATTGCGCGCAACCGCTTCGTGAGCTCCAGCCCGTACTCCTCATCCGGACAGGTCTGAAGGACGGCAGCTTCAAGCAAATAGTCGCCTCGCGATTTAGGAAAACGCGTTACGGTCACTGCCTCCTTGGGCAGATCCGGAACGCGCACTGCGAACCCGGGCAGCTTGCGGAGGTGAGTACGAAGCTCGCTTGCCAACTCTGCGACAGGTATTCCGGTCGTCGATTCGAAACTCGAGATAGCATCCTCACCGCTGCTTGTGCGTTCGAAATATTCGTTGAATCCGCGAGTTCGCTCGGAGTCCGCCAGCATGTAGTGTGTCAGCAGCCATGCCTGCGCATAGAACTGTAGGCTATTGATCTCTCCTTCCTTCACTGCGGCTGCGAACTGTGCGGAATCAAGGAGCACATTAAAGTCGATCCATCGCGTATCGCCAGTGAGATAACGTACCCGCATGTCGTTACTGCCTGCGACGATATACTTACCACGCTCAAATCGTATTGCACCCAAGTAATCCGCAAATCCTTCGACATACCAGGCGGGGTAGAAACGACGAATACGCGAGAACATCACGTGATGTGCGTACTCATGCCGCAGAATGACGAGCCCTTGATCCGGCTGCGTCGGATCCCAACGTTCGGGACGATATGCAAATGCGCGTGCACCTTCGACGCAACGCAAATAGACTCCGGCGACGTATCTGTCCAAAGATGGGCGCACCGTCTTCAGCAAAGCCTGATCGTCGAGCAGGTAAATCGTGAACCTCGCGCTACTCACCGCGCTGTTGGGGTCGGTTCCGAGTACCAGCTCGGCGAGGTACTTGAACGCTTCGAGTTGTTCGAGATACTCCCGCGTCTTCGATTCGCCTACGTTACTGAAGATGACGAAATG
>JAICPY010000287.1 GCA_025929585.1 Steroidobacter sp. | reverse complement strand
GGTTCGTTTGTCGCCTGCCCATATTCAGCCCATCGTGTCGGATGACGTTGCTGCTGCAATGGCCGAAGTCACGCTCGGGGCGCCAGTGAACGGAATGATCGAGATAGCCGGTCCAGAACGGCTATGCCTTGACGAACTGGTCCGCCGGTTCTTGCGCGCCAAGCAGGACGCCCGTCAGGTAGTCACAGACGTCCATGCTCGCTACTTCGGCATAGACGTGAACGATCAATCGCTAACGCCGGGCGACAACCCGCGCATCGGCCCGATGCGGTTCGACGACTGGCTCAGCCGCTCCGCAGCCCAAAGGTAAGTTAGCCAGGCAGGCAGGGTCGACGCCGCAGATGAAGTAGGGCGGCGGATCGGCGATGAACTGCCCGTCGCCCCGCCTTGGTTCGGTATGGTTTCGTCCGACGGCTTGATCTGACCGAACTGCCGCATTGGCCTATGGCTGGAGACAACTCGTCCGATTGGAACCGGTTAGCCGTGAATCAGAAGGATTAAGTCAACAACTCACGCCTAACCGTGTTGCACCGGACGTTGCGTCGGTTTTTCGCGCGAAATCGCGATGGAAGACGCATTGGATGAGATCAATGAAACTCTAAAACGGAAGGAGGATATCAACGAAAAAGCGGAAAGCCATGATACTAGGAGAAAACGCCAAGAGACTCTACAACCTCTGGTGTGAGAGATTTTCGCTTTGCAATGAAGGTGCGAGCGGAGTGATTAAAAATTGGGTTGTCAGGCGATCGAATGATTCTGTTGTCGCGACGCAAGATCTGACTCCACATGAGCCGTGCTCCTATTCGCCAAGGGCCGATCTTTACGACTTGTGCGACGGGCAAACGCTTTCCGTCAGCCGCGCGCGAGCACTTCCTGAATCTTGTCCGCGGGCACCGCGATGTTCACGCCGGCACGCTCCTCCTGCAGCAGCATGAAGATGCGCGAATCGCGCTCGGCCCAACCACGGTTGAGCGCTTCGGTCAGCTCCCCATGAACGAGCGAGGCGATGCGCAGCGGGACATTTAACTCGCGACCTAGTTCGGTCGCGAGCGTGATGTCTTTGTGAGCGAGTTTCAGGGCAAACGCGGCGGGATCGAATTGGCCGGGCAAAAACTGGTCGGCGAGTCGATCGAAGGTTCGACTGCGGCCGAACGCCCCTTGACGGATCGCTTGCCACAGTGCGAGAGGTTCGACTCCGGCTTTGACGCCGAGAGTAAACACTTCGGCGAGCGCGGCAAGGATCGCGTAGCCCGCGGTGTTGTGTACGAGCTTCGCCACCGTGCCGGCACCAATAGGCCCAACGTACGTCGCCTGATCTCCAATCGCGTCGAGCACTGGCTTGTAACGGTTGAACACGGTCTCGTCGCCGCTGACCCACAGCGCCAGCTTACCGCTCCTGGCGCCGGCCGGACCGCCGCTTACCGGGGAATCGAGCATCGCCACATCTTTTGCGTTGAAGAGGTCGTGCAGGTGCCGCACCACTGTCGGCGAGTTGGTCGAGAGGTCGAACCACGCCGTTTCGCGACGCATGCCGACGAGCAATCCATCCGCCGCAAGCGCCACCTGTTCGACTTCGCGGGGCCCCGGCAGCGACGTGAAGACGACGTCGGCTGCCTCGGCCACCTTGCGCACCGAATCGGCCCACGACGCGCCGGCCTGCAAATGCGGCGCGCCCGCCTCGCGCCGGATGTCGTGGACAACCATGTCGTAGCCTGCCGCGCGCAAGTTGAGCGCCATGCTGGAACCCATGGTTCCGAGGCCAATGAAACCCACTCTCATAGATACCTCCTCGCAACATGGATCCAGAATTTTGCAGCGAACATGGGGATTGCCCTCCCTGCACACAGAGAAAAAGAAAGCATGCCGATGGATCTGCGCAATTCGCTCTACCAATTAACGCAGCCACTTCTAACACACCGATCGTTGCCCCATCAATCAATCAATAAAAACGTATCCCTTTCTCCCTACCGCGCAATCAGGATTGAAAGGCTATGATTGCTCGGCGCTATCTGCCGTAAACCAAAACCGAAGGAAAATCGAAGAAGTGAAAAGATTGTAGAGAATGTTATGCCAGGCCTAGATCTAGCCACTCACAGGCAAGAGCCTGATCCTGCATCCGCCAACCGAAGGAGAGGGCGGTGAAACGCATTCTTTGTTCGCTGCTTATCGCCACCCTGCCGTTCGCCAGCGTCCTCGCCGATGCGCCGAAGTCGAAGCCCATCGAGGCCGCCAAGGAATTGGCATAGAAGAGATGGCGAGTACGGCGAGCTGCGTTGCGAGAAGCCCATCATCGATTACTTCCGCAGCGACAGATTC
>JAICPY010000203.1 GCA_025929585.1 Steroidobacter sp. | reverse complement strand
GTGCGCTGCTTCAGCGCCTCATCGGTCAGCGGACTGAACTTGTTGAATAGCGGCGCGATGAAAGTCGGCCAGGCCCAAGTGATGAACAGCGTAAAGGCGACCCAAACCAGCCAGGCATAAATCCACCAGATCGTGCCCGCGCGGTCCATCAGGAATAAAATGACGTAGATCAGCGGCGCACCAAGCAGCAGGCTCAGCAGCATGCCCTTCAAGAGATCCGCCACGAACAAACCCGGCGTCATGCGGTTGAATCCGAATTTAGCTTCAACGCCGAACGTTCGCCAAATCGAAAGCGGCAAACCGACTACCGATACGACCAGCAAAGTCGAGAGCACTACCACCGTGCCGTGCACAGCAGGCGAGAGCTCGAGCTCTCGCCATACCGCATCGATTGCGTCGATCCCCCCACCTAGTGTCAGGACGATGACCAAGGCGGTATCGAGCAACAGATCCCAGCGGCCCACGGTCGCCCGCGCGATCGTGTAGTCGGCAGCTTTCTGGTGTGCGGCTAGTTCGATTTGAGAAGCAAAGGCCGCGGGCACTTGCGAGCGGTGCCGGCGCACTGCAGCCGTCTGCCGCATGCTGAGCCACGCGCGGATCAGTGCGGTTGAAAGCAGAGCAGCCAAGAAAGCTAAAGTGAACCAGTGCATGAGGAAGATCCGATCGAAGAAGCGCAGCAGAGTCCATAAGCCGGCAAGATCGCGGCGAGCTTAACTTCTGCTGGTATGATGGGCAACGCGGTGCACGCTGGGGAGCTTCAGTGTAGCAGTTCCGGCTGTCCAACCGGCACGCCTGCCGACTAAAGAAGGCCGACTAGAGAAGGTGAAGCAATTGTGAGTGAACGCGACCCGAGCCGGCTAATCTGGATCGATCTGGAGATGACGGGACTGAAGACCGACACCGATCACATCATCGAGATCGCAACGGTCGTGACAGACAAGGATCTCAACATGTTGGCCGAAGGCCCCGTCCTTGCGATCCACCAATCGGATGCGATTTTGGACGCGATGGACGATTGGAATCGCCGTCAGCATGGCGCCTCGGGTCTTGCGGCACGAGTGCGCGCGAGCACGATCACGGTTGGCGAAGCCGAGCGGCGCACGATCGATTTCCTGCAGCGCTGGATCGAGCCCGGTATATCGCCGATGTGCGGTAATAGCATCTGCCAGGATCGAAGGTTCATGGCGCGTGAAATGCCGGAGCTGGAGCGCTACTTCCACTACCGGAATCTCGATGTCAGTACGTTGAAGGAGCTCGCGCGGCGATGGGCGCCTCATATTTTCAATGGCTATCAGAAAACCTCCACCCACCTCGCGCTCGATGATATTCGCGATTCGATCCGCGAGTTGGCTCACTATCGCGCTCACTTCTTGCGAGTTCCATGAAGCCGCATTCCGAAGCGTGTGAACGTAATCGCGATCCCATCCTCAAGGTGCTCAAGGAGTGGTTCATCGCACCTGGCACCGTGTTGGAGATTGGAGCGGGAACAGGTCAACACGCCGTACATTTCGCACGACACTTGCCGCACTTGGAATGGATTGCGACCGATCGCGAAGAGAACCATCCAGGCATTGCCGCCTGGATCGAAGAGGAAGGTTCCTCGAACTTGAAAGGTCCGCTGTCGCTGGACGTCACCGGACAATCCTGGCCCGTCGAGCAGGTGAATTATGTGTACAGCGCGAATACCGCTCACATCATGAGTTGGCCAATGGTCGAGAGCATGTTCGAAGGCATCGGCAAAGTATTGGCATCGCGTGGAGTGTTCTGCCTATATGGCCCGTTCAACCGCAACGGGCAGTTCACCAGCGATTCCAATCGCGCGTTCGACGAGTCACTGAAGGCCCGCGATCCGTGCATGGGCATTCGCGACGACCAAGCATTGATCGCACTCGCGACACGCTGCGGCCTAATGTTCGCTGCCGACTATTCGATGCCTGCGAAGAATCGAGTGTTGGTATGGAACAAGAAGTGAGTTGACGGTTGACTGTCGAGGCTTGGCAGCAAGGCGCAAATGCGTCCGCTCTTTTTCTGGCTGTCAACCACCGACCGCCAATAGTCAACCCGCTTCTCATTCGTCCATCCGACATTCCCTGATCGAGTGAGCGAAACTCAACTTGGCATCGCGTTCGCATGTGCGAATCCACGTGCGTGACGCAAGTCTCATGCCGGGTGCAGCAGCGCAAAAATGCTGTGCTATATTCGGCTCATGATCGTTGAAGCCCACGAAAACGACACCTATTGCGCTGTCAGCTGGCGCTCGCGCCCGGGTAGCTTCGTAAGCCTAATGTCGCTGTACGAGAGCAATTACATCCGCTTGTCCTGGCTGGTACCGAATCTAAGTACGCTGAGCGATGCGCTCGTCTCTCACGTCGAGGGCGACTGCCCACTGCATCTCGGAGTCATCGAGCGAGCTCGGTATACGACGACGCTGTCGCTGACCTATCTGTTCGAAGAAAACGATTCCGTGGTGGCGGATCCGGATTTGCAGATTCGGGTTTATCACGACGCTCGCCTGGCTGAAGTCCAATCATGCGCTCGCTGGCATCGCCACTCGATGCTAGAAGGCATCCGTTCGCAGTTCGCTCGCAACCTGGGCGATCGCTGGCTGCGCAATGTCATGCTCAACAAATGGCTCGACTACTGTGTCGAGCGTGGGCACGGCTTCGCCAAGAACTCGGGCGTCCAACCCCTGATGGCGGCTCAGCGCCGCTAGCGCTCGACTTCGGAACGGGCCGCGCGCGATCGAGCAGCGCGAACACCCGCGCTCACGACCCTATTCTTAGGCCAACCGCGCAGTAAGCGCTCGATCAGGCGCTCCATGAGCATCTCAGATAGGCTGACTACCATCCGCCAGCGCATTGCTGGAGTGGAGCCTGCCGAGCACGAGGCGAGGCTTTTACAGCTCTACTGGAACCGCGCTGAGCTCAAGAAAGAGCTCGTCCGACTTCAGGACGAGCGCTATCGGTTGCTCGAACAAATTCGCGTGCACGAATCCGCAGCAACCCAGGCGCGCGAGCAGTACGCCGCTTTGGAACAGTATCTCGGTAACCCTGACGCCGGTGCACATGCGCTGGTGTACTTCCAGCTGCGCGGTCTATGGCGCAACTGTTCGGGACGGCTGGAGCGATTTGCCGAACAACTGCAACAACAACAAACCGATCGCGAGCGGCGCCGTCAGATGATCGAGTTCGATCAGGGGCGTCGCCGCAAGCTCGCGGATTTGGAGCGCCGCATCCGCGACGCGCGTTCCACGGCCGATGTGCTGGAAGCGCACCTCAAGCTCACGACGGGCAAGCTCGAGTCTCTGCGCGGATTCTGGAACTACTTTCGTCGCCGCCGCTTGCGAGAGGAAATCGAAGTCGATCGTGCAAAGTGGGACGTCGCAGCCACACAGGTCACCGATCTTTCGGATGAACACGCCGACGCAGAAGCAGCATCTGCACCAGACTTTGCCGAGCTTTCCGTCGACGGCCGTCGGATCGTGAACACCGCCGTCATCGCCTATGCGCAACAACTCGTGCTCGCCTTGTCGCAGGGCGGCCTCGCCATGCTTGCGAAAGAGACGATGACCAAGCGCTTGCTAGAAGTGAAGTATGGAGATCGCGAAGATTGTGGGAGGTTTCTCGCGCTGCTGCGCGAGGCCAACGCGACCATCGAACGGAAGGCTGCAGACCTCGGAGGGCTCAAGGAGCGTACCGACGTTCTGAGAGCCGAGGCGATCTATCGCAGCGATGCGGATACGATCCCGTTGACCGATTCCATTGGTACGTTGCCCGCGCCAACCTCGCTCGTTTCGGGGTTGGAGACGGCGAATCGCTCGGGCATCAACGTGTTGGTCGATGACTACTGGGATGTCTACAAAGCGCTGATGCAATGAAGGCGAGCCTGCAGGCGCGTGCCGCTGCAGGCTCGAACAAGCCTCGAGTCTCGAACAAGCCTACGGTGTCGCTGTCTCGCTCGGGGCTTCCCGATTTGCCTCGGCCTTCACTCGCGACAAATACAAACCTTGCATTCGGCTCAGGTCAGCCGCGATTTGCGCCGTCTCGGCGAGCACGGGATCCGGAGGATCGGCGTCACCTAAGTCCGCGAGCTTCGCGATCGGTTCCTGACCTCGTGCCGCCCGGCGCTGGTTCTCGCGATCGAGCCGCTCCTTCTCCAAGCGCTCTCGCTCCGCGATGCGTGCCTGCAAGTTCAAGGACAATTTCTTTTGCGTACGAACCTTCTCGAACGACTCGAGATCCGCCAGCAGTAGGCGAAAGTCCGGATCAGAAGCAATACGTTGTTCATGAGCCTGCGTAAGCGTAGTGACAGCTTGCGATAGAGCAGGATCTTTACCGAAGTCTACCGGGCGAATGCGATCCCAAGGCAGCGCGCTTTCGCGTGTGCTCTCGCCGACTTCTTCCGTACTGATCGCGGTGGGCATCGTGATATCCGGCTGAACGCCGCGATGCTGCGTGCTCTCTCCTGTGACGCGATAGTACTTGCCGATAGTGACCGTGAGCTGGCCGAAGCCAGGATCGCTGCCGAGCGCATAGCGATCGAGCGGGTAGAGGTTTTGCACCGAGCCTTTACCGAAGGTCTGCTGGCCTACGACGACACCGCGGTTATAGTCCTGAATGGCCGCGGCGAAGATTTCAGAAGCGGAAGCACTGAAACGATCTACCAACACGATCAGCGGGCCGTCCCACGCAACGCTCGGTTCTGGATCATCCAGCACCTCGACGCGTCCGCCGGTCTCGCGCAGCTGCACGATCGGGCCCTGTGGAATGAACAAGCCTGAAAGCGCAGTCGCTTCAGTGAGGTGGCCGCCGCCGTTGCCGCGCAAATCCATGATCAGCGATTGCACGCCTTCGGCCTTCAATTCTTCGATCAACTTGCGAACATCTCGCGTGGTGCTGCGATAGTCTTTCGCGCCCGCGGACTTCGCCTCGAAATCCTGATAGAAGCTCGGCACGTTGATGATGCCGACCGACATCTCGCGTCCCTCGCGCGTGATCTTGCGAACTTCCTTCTGCGCAGCCTGCGCTTCGAGCGTCACTCGGTTGCGCTCCAGTTCGAGTACCTTCTCGGGAGAGCCGGGTGCCGCGCCACCAGGCAAGATTTGTAAGCGGACCGTCGTGCCCACTTTGCCACGAATGATCTGGACCACATCGTCCAGTCGCCAGCCGATCACATCGACCATCTTGCCTTTCTTGCCTTCGCCTACGGCAATAATGCGATCGTTCGCGTTCAACGTACCGCTGACCGCTGCCGGACCGCCGGGAAGGACGTTCAAGACTGTGACGTAATCATCGACGAGTTGGAGCGATGCGCCGATCCCTTCGTAGGACAGGCTCATCTGGATTTTGTATTCCTCGGAATTGCGTGGCGAGAAATAGCTCGAGTGCGGATCGAAGACGTGAGCGAACGAGTTCATGAACACTTCAAAGATGTCATCGCTCGTCACTTGCTCGTTGCGTTTGAGCACCCGCTCATACCGCTTCTGCAGGATGTCGCGCGTTTCGGCCCACGTCTTGTCGGTGAGCATTAGAGACACAGCATCGTTCTTCACTCGCTTGCGCCAGATCTCGTTCAGCTCGGCCTGGGTTTTCGGCCACGGCGCCTTCTCGCGATCGAACTCGAATTCTTCGTTGACGGTAAAATCCGGTTCGCTCTTCAGTAGCGCAAGAGCGTGATCGATCCGCTCGCGATTGCGCAGTTGGAAGCGATTGAAGATCGTGAAGACCGGTTCGAGCTGACCGACGACGACCGCTTCGTCGAGCTGGTAGCGGAAGCGCTCGAATTCCGCGATGTCACTCGCGAGAAAGTAGCTGCGCGATGCATCGAGCTGCTCGAGGAACCGATCCAGCACGAGCGAGGAGACCGGATCGTTGATCGGCGATTGGCGATAATGCGAACGCTCGATGACGTTACTGACCAACTTGCTCACGCGTCGGTGGCGCTCGGTCGGCGACAGATCGTGTGTGTTGGCCGTCGCGACGGCGTTCGCCACAGGC
>JAICPY010000263.1 GCA_025929585.1 Steroidobacter sp. | reverse complement strand
GGCTCGACAACGACCTTCGTGCAGCGTGAGATCGGCGATGTGCTCCTCGCGTGGGAGAACGAAGCTTTTCTATCGATCAAGGAGCTCGGACCGGACAAGGTCGAGATCGTCGTTCCTTCTTTGAGCATTCTTGCCGAACCGCCCGTGACGGTCGTGGATAAGGTCGTCTTGCGACGCGGTACCCGCGAAATCGCCGAGGAATATTTGAAGCAATTGTACGCACCGCAAGCGCAAGAGCTGATCGCTCGCAACTTCTACCGCCCGATCGATGAAACGGTCGCGGCGAAGTACGCAAAGCAATTCCCCAAGCTCAACCTAGTCACGATCCAAGATTTCGGCGGCTGGGCGAAAGCTCAGAAGGAGCATTTCTCGGACGGCGGAGTGTTCGATCAGATCAGTCGGTAGTGCGGCGTGCGGCATGATGCGGGCGCCACCACATACGTCACTACCGAAAGTGGCTTGTGACTAGCGGGTCGCGGGTAGTAAGAGAGGAAGCAAGGAGGCCAGCTCCCGAGTTTCCTTCTGACGACCCGCTAGTCACGAATCACGAGTCACCCAGGCGTCCGAACGCAAACCGCAGGCCGCTAGCCCTTCCCTTCCCCTTCCTTCTTCCTCTTGATCGCCTCGCTCAGCCTTCGCATATCGGCCGGTGTGCGGGGCTTCTCGGGCTCTTTCGGCTTGTCTCGAAGCTTCTCACCCATGGCGCGTGCGGTGTCATATGGACTAGAGCCGCCGCCAACTGAAGGTGAGTTGTTGTAAGGATTGAAGCCGGTCTCTGGCTTCGCATCGGGCTTGAAGCCTTCGGGCTTTTTGTTGATCGCAGTATCCGCGATCGAAAGCTCGTTCAAATCGAGCTTCTTGAGTCTCTGCGTGTTGACATCGCGGCTGTAGACGCCGGTTTCAAGCTGCCATTCCCAAACCGAGTTGCCGCGCTCATCGAAACCGACGCGCCCAGAACGCTTCTCCGACCCCAGTTGTTCGTTGGCGCCGATGTCTTTTGCATCTTTGTCTTTCGGGTCATTCATGACTGAATTCAAGGCAGATACAACGTCGCACTTGGAACAATGCCGTTACGCTTGATTGTGTTCCCCGTGCCAAATCAAGGCAATACGATCAAAACTGAAGCTAGCTCCCATTGCAGATACCACAGGGCACCCCCAAACTGATTGCTTCGTATCACATTTTCGACAGCAAGCATTGAACCCAAGACGTAAATCGGCCCAAGCCAATCCAAACCTAGCGCAAGGCTTCTTAGGTGTTTTCATCTACAGCCGACGAGCGATAGAGCTCGTCTGGACGACAAGTCACAAGTTGACGCTCGCATTCGGCGCACTCACGGTCATCGCAGGTGTATTGCCCACTGCGGTCGCGTATGTCGGTGCATTGATCGTGGATGCGGTAGTGGCAGCCATCCAAGCCGAACCTGCGATTCGGGCAGCGCTAACGCGCGAGGCGTTGCAGCTCGTGATCGCGGAAGGATTGCTCGTCAGTGCAATTGCGGGTGCTCAACGCGGCATCTCGTTATGCCAATCGTTGCTGCGCGCTCAACTGGGTCAGCGCGTCAACGTCATGATTCTCGAAAAGGCGCTGACATTGGAGCTCACCCACTTCGAGAACTCGGACTTTTACGACAAGTTGACGCGCGCACGTCGCGAGGCCTCGAGTCGTCCACTCTCGTTGGTGATGCGCACGTTCGGTCTGGCTCAGAACGCCGTGTCGCTGATCAGCTTTTCCACTCTGTTGATCGCATTCTCGCCGTGGGCGGTGTTGGTGCTGATACTCGCCGGCCTGCCTGCGTTTCTCGCCGAGGCAAAATTCTCGGGCGACGCCTTTCGACTATTCTTATGGCGCTCACCGGAAACGCGCATGCAGCTTTACTTGGAAACCGTGCTCGCGCGCGAGGACCATGTGAAGGAAGTGAAGTTGTTCGGCCTCGGTCCACTCTTCCTGGATCGCTATCGGAATATCTTTCGAAAACTCTATAGAGAAGATCGCGACCTCACGATTCGTCGTGACAGCTGGGGATTTGGACTTGGGTTGATAGGAACCATCACGTTGTATGCGGCGTACGCATGGATTGCGCTCGCTGCCATCGCGAGTCGAATCACGATCGGGCAAATGACCATGTATTTGATGCTGTTCCGTCAGGGTCAGTCCGCAGTGTCAGCGATTCTGTCGGCCGTCGGCGGCATGTATGAAGACAATCTTTATCTTTCGACGCTCTATGATTATCTAGAAACGCCGGTCGAGGACGGCAGAGGCGCTGCGATCAAGGGACCTCATCCTGATGATGGCGTCCGATTCGAGAACGTGACGTTCCGCTACCCCGACGCGGAGCAGCCGACGCTGTTCGAGATCGATTTGCATATCAAACCCGGCCAGTCGCTCGCACTCGTAGGAGAAAACGGCTCAGGCAAAACCACGCTGATCAAGTTGCTCACGCGACTATACCTACCGACTTCCGGACGCATCCTTCTTGATGGTCAAGACTTGCGCGAGTGGGATGAAGCGGCATTGCGCGATCGCATCGGCGTGATCTTCCAAGATTTCACTCGTTATCAACTCCTACTTGGTGAAAACATCGGAGCGGGCGATGTAAGGCATTTCGAAGACGAAGAACGATGGCATGAAGCCGGAGAAAAAGGCATGGCTGCCCCGATCGTCGAGACGCTCCCCGCCGGCTACCGTACACCACTCGGCAAGTGGTTCAACGACGGTCGTGAACTGTCCGGTGGCCAATGGCAAAAGATTGCGCTCTCGCGCGCGTTCATGCGCACACGAGCCGACATCCTCGTCCTCGATGAACCCACCTCAGCCATGGACGCCGCCGCGGAAGCGACGATCTTCGAGCATTTCCGCGCGCTTACGAAAGGAAAGATCGCAATCTTGATCTCTCACCGTTTCTCCACGGTCCGCATGGCCGACCAGATCGTCGTGCTACAAAACGGCAGCATCGTCGAACGCGGCAGCCACGAAGAGTTGATGAAACTCAACGGCCATTACGCGCAGTTGTTCTTGTTGCAGGCGAGGGGGTATAGGTGACGGGTGACGGGCAAGATGAAACTGCCAAGTTCAACCGTCGTGGACATATCTATGGCGCTCGTCTCGATCAATACTTCGTAGGCACTGGGCACACATGCCGACCCACCGCTCTTCCCCCGTCACTCGTCACTCGTCACCTGTTACAGCAACAACGTTGCTATC
>JAICPY010000242.1 GCA_025929585.1 Steroidobacter sp. | reverse complement strand
GCTCGAGAACTTCTCGATGCGCGACTTGATCAGATCGCTGATTTCAGATGCCTTGATGGCCATTTCCCAGTACCTCGTTGCGAGAAGCGGCGGATTGCTTGGCTTCTCGGAAAAATCCAGCTGGTAACTCGTGATTAGTGACTAGTGACTCGCGGGTCGTCAGATCGCTCTTGCGAACTGCGCTGCTTGCTAATCACGAATCACGAGTCACGAATCACTTCCACTCAATTCGTCATCGCACCGGCGAGGCGTTCCAGCCGCGCTCGTAGCGAGCCGTCGATTACGAAATCTCCCGCTCTGACGATCGCCCCGCCAATGAGCGAGGCGTCCACTTCACAGTGCAGGCGCACATCGCGCCTCAAACGCTTCTTCAATGCATCCGACAGGCGCTGGCGTTGCGCATCGTTCAGCTGCACGGCGGAGATCACGCGTACATCGGCCACATTCTCGATCTCAGCGCGCAGCGTCTCGAATTGAGCGGCGACTTCCGGCAACAGCCCGAGTCGGCGATTGTGCGCGAGCGTCGCTACGAAATTGCGGCTGTGCTCATCGAGCGCCTCGCCCGCTGCTTCGGCGATCAAGCTCACCAGATCCTCGGCTGTGACACGCGGATTCGTCAGCAGCTTTGCCACGCGCTCGTCGGCAACGACCGCGGACGCGCTCGCCAGCACTTGCGACCAGCGATCGAAGGTCTTGCTCTCGCGCGCGTACTCAAACGCAGCTTTCGCGTAGGGACGGGCGATGGTGGCTTTTTCGGCCATAACTAATGTCGCGGCTTAACCGCGCTCGATCTCCGTTGCGAGTTGATCGAGCAGATCGGCATGTGCCTTCGCGTCGATCTCACGACCAAGTAGCTTGCTCGCTCCGGAAACGGCTAATGCCGCGACTTCCTTGCTCAGCTGCTGACGGGCGCGGCTCGTCTCCAGCGCAACTTCTTGGCGAGCCTCGCCAACTAATCGCTGCCCTTCCGCAATTGCGGTGCCTTTCGCCTCATCGACGAGCTCGTTGGAGCGACGATTAGCCTGATCGATGATCTTCGTCGCCTGAACTCGCGCTTCTTTCACGATCTCGTTTGCAGCCGCGTGCGCTTCCGCCAGGCTTTTCTCGCCCTTCTCGGCGGAGGCGAGTCCCTCGGCGATCTTGCGTTGACGTTCTTCGATCGCCGCGATCAGCGGCGGCCAGATGAACTTCATCGTGACCCAGCCCAGGATCACGAAGACGAGAGTCTGAATGAACAGTGTTGCGTTTAGATTCATGGAACGTAGGCCTTGGCTCTCAAGCGGTCACCGCGACGATGAGCGTACGCGGCGCAATGCGCATTCGTTTTGAATCAGCCGGTGAACGGATTTGCCGTCGCAAACCACAACGCGATACCGACACCGATGATGAAGGACGCATCGATCAGACCGAGCAACAGGAAGACTTTGGTCTGCAACGTGTTCATCAGTTCGGGCTGCCGGGCCGAAGCCTCGATGTACTTACCTGCCATGATGCCCACACCGATACATGCGCCGAGGGCGCCGATACCGATGATCAAACCGCAGGCAAGAGCGACAAAGCCGATATCCGTCATGAGAGTTCTCCGAGTTGAACCTTAAAGTCAGCAATCAAATCTAGTGATGCGCGTGCGCCTGACCGAGATATGCGAGCGTGAGCATCATGAAGATGAACGCTTGCAGTAGCACGATCAGGATGTGAAAGATCGCCCAGGCCGTACCCGTCACCAAGTGCAGCGCAATACCTACTACGGTCACGCTGCCGCCCAATCCCGCGATCAAAAAGAAGATCAGCTCGCCAGCGTACATGTTTCCGAACAGACGCATACCGTGCGAGAAAGTACGACCCACGTATTCGACGATGTTCATGCCAAGGTTTGCACCGCCAAGCAGCAGGGCACCGATCCAGGTCAGTGGATTTGCAGAGATCTTCACCATGCCGAAAGGCGCGCACGCGAGCTCATGCAGGAATCCGCCGAGTCCTTTGATCTTGATGCTGTAATAGAACACCAGCAGCAAGACGCCCAGCGCCAAGCCGAATGTCATGTTGAGATCGGCAGTAGGCAAGGGACGCAGATATTCCACGTTGGCGACAGCAGCGAGCCTCGGCAACCAATCAACCGGCAACAGGTCGATTGCGTTCATCACCGTGACCCAAGCGAAAACAGTAAGCGCCAGCGGTGCGATGTAGGTCAGCTTGCCGTGGACCATGGCGCGAGCTTGCTCGTTCACCATCTCGACGAGCATTTCGACCGCCATTTGAAATTTGCCAGGGACGCCAGGTGTGGCGCGCTTCGCTGCCATTCGCAGCGGAACGAGCACCAAGGCAGCGCAGAGCAGCGCGAAGAACAATGTGTCCCAGTGCACGATACTCAAATCGAACATCGAGTGCTGTTCGCCGCTGGCCAGGTGCGTCAAATGATGCGAGATATACCCGGAGAACCCGTGGTCGTCGCCGCTTTCACTTGCCATTAACCCCAACCGCATGCTGCACACCTAGACTTTCTGACTGCACCGATTTTCCGAAAGACTTCGCTACCGCAACGACCAGCGTCGCTGCAGATCGAACGCGAACCAGGCCCAATACGCGACCATGGCCGCGAATAATCCACTCAACACTCCGAGCGGCTCGAGATTTCGCGACCGCAGCGCGACGATCAGCAAGCCAACCGTCAAGACGATCTTGATAATCCAGCCCTTGAAGAAACTTGCCGCACTTACTTGTGCGCCGTAGTTCACGCCGTGCCGTAACAACGTGAGCGCCATGTAAAGGGTCCACAGCAGGTTGATTCCGCCACCTGCCACGATCGACCAACCTGCGCGACCGCCCCAGCCAATCGCGACGCCTGCAGCGAGCGTCGCGACGCAAGCCACCTGCCACACAAACAGCAGCAGCGATCGACGCGCGGCCACCGCCATTGGGTTCGCGCTCACGCCAGATCCTGCCGGCAGGCGCCGGACAACAAAAATGCCACCGCGTGGGCCGACTGTCCGGCGACGTGTGGCATTGCGTAAATCCTGGAATATCCAGCCGAATTTTTGCGCCCGGCCGGAAAAGGCGGCGCATTATACGCAGCGTTTTGCAGTGCTTCAAGGAAAGAAGCGGTTGGCGGTTAGCGGTTAGCGGTTAGTTCGGAACGGCACGATTATCGACGCTGCACCTTGATGCGTACGCATTCGCGTTGAGGCTTTCGGAACGCCTTTTTGCGCATACATTGGTACCGAAGCCCCGAGTTGAGCCCAAACGACGACGCCCGCAACTTTCTTCCTAACCGCTAACCGCCAACCGCTTCTTCTTCAGTTGATATGGTTCAGGATTCCATCCAACTCATCCAGCGTGTGATAGCTAATGACGAGCTTGCCTTTGCCTGATGAGGAGTGCTGCAACTGAACTTTCGCGCCGAGTTTCTCGCTTAGATCCGTTTCGAGCTTGCGAATGTTGGCATCGCGAGTGGTAACCGGATCTTCCGACGAGGATGGCTGAGTCACTAACCTCTTCACCAGCGCTTCGGTTTCTCTGACCGACAGCTTCTTCTTTGCAACGAGCGCGGCGACCTCGGATTGCTGCCGACGATTCTCTAGACCTAGCAATGCGCGCGCGTGACCCATCTCGATCTCGCGCTGCTCCACCAATTGCTTCACCTCATCGGTGAGCTCCAGCAATCTGAGCAGATTCGATACGGCCGCGCGCGAGCGTCCGACCGCTTCCGCCGCCGTAGCGTGGGTCATTTCAAATTCAGTGATGAGCCGATCGAGCGCGCGAGCTTCTTCGAGAGGATTCAAATCCTCTCGCTGGATGTTCTCGATGAGCGCCATGGCGATGGCGGCACTGTCCGGAACTTGACGAATGACTGCCGGAATCTCATGAAGACCCGCCAGTTGCGCTGCACGCCAGCGGCGCTCGCCCGCAATGATCTCGTATCGCCGTGGTTGTCCCGCGGTGGCTTCGGAGATGGGACGCACGACGATTGGCTGCACGACGCCTTGAGCCTTGATCGATTCGGCGAGCTCCTGCAGTGTCTCCTGCCGCATGTCGATGCGCGGCTGATACTTGCCACGCTGAAGCAGATCGATCGGGAGTCGTTGCAATTCCTCGTCCTGATGGAGCGAGGTGACATT
>JAICPY010000281.1 GCA_025929585.1 Steroidobacter sp. | reverse complement strand
CTTCCGCATGGGGTTCCGATTTCCGAGAACTCACCACAGCGGTCGAAGCCGGCAAATACAATCAGATTACAAGCGTGCTGATCTCGCAGCGTGGCGAGCTCGTATATGAGCGCTACTTCGATCAAGAGGGGTCCGAGGCCCGGCGCAACACTCGTTCGGCGACCAAAACGGTTGCAGGGATGCTTGTCGGGCTCGCAATCGCCGACGGCAAGTTGCCGGGACCGGATGCCAAAGTGCTCGACTACTTGCCACGAATGCAATCACTGGAGCACCCAGATCCTCGCAAGGCGCAGATAACAATCGCCGATCTCATGACGATGTCTTCATTGATGGAGTGCGACGACGGCAACTCCTTCTCGCGCGGCAATGAAGAGCGAATGTATCTCGTCGAGGACTGGGTTAGATTTTATTTGGACTTGCCTATCCAAGGCTTTGCTCCCTGGATGCCGACGCCATCCGCGTCTCCATATGGCCGAAGCTTCCGCTACTGCACGGCCGGCGTGACCACACTCGGCGCTGTGATCGAGCATGCAACCGGCGAGCGACTGGACAGATATGCGCAGCGTCGACTATTCGCACCGTTGGGGATAGTTGACGCTCAATGGCAGCGTAGTCCTCTAGGGTTAGCGCAGGCGGGAGGAGGCCTAGGTTTACGGAGCCGTGACCTGTTGGCCTTGGGTCAAACCTATCTAGAGGATGGCCAGTTCGCAGGCCGGCAGATTCTGCCGAAGAATTGGGTATCGATCTCCACGCGCGCTCATGCGCAAGTTCGGCCAGGCACCGAGTACGGATATCTTTGGTGGCTGACGCAGTTCAAAGTGGGCGACAAACATCTTCGGTCGATCGCAATGAATGGGTCAGGCGGCAACACGGTGCAAGTCTTCCGAGAGCAAGGCGCTGTCGTGGTCATCACGACGACTAATTTCGGCCAACCAGATCCGCATGGGATTACCGCCAAGCTGTTAACAGAGCAGATCCTTCCGCAACTGTGAGGACGATTCCGTCTTCGAGCTGTGTGAACACCCACGTGAATAAGCAAATGGGCGGGTGTTTAATAAGAAGCCCTCGGCATGCTAGCCAATGCTTACGCGCTCGCGCTATCGAGAGCTGGGCAAATGCTGCGATTCCGAATACCCGTACACCGGCACCGAGGGACGCCGTATGTCGAAGCGCCACTACTGGATAGCGGGATTTACGGTTATCAGCATCGTTGCGGCGCTGTTGTGGGCGCCGATCCCGCAGCCTCCGTCGTATCACGACTTCGCCGATCAGCGTGCCATGTTCGGGATCGCGAACTTTATGGATGTCGCTTCGAACGTCGGATTCCTGATCTCTGGTGTCGCCGGTCTGGTCGTGGTGATGTCGGTCGGCAAGTTTGAGTGTGGGGTCGAGCGCTGGCCCTACGCGGTCTTCTTTCTCGGAGTGTTGTTCACAGCGGTAGGCTCGTCGTACTACCACCTCTCGCCCGACAACGAACGGTTGTTCTGGGATCGGCTGCCCATGACGATTGCGTTCATGTCACTGATCGCAGCTCAGGTTGTTGATCGAATCGGCGTGAAAGCCGGTCTGGTGCTGCTGCTTCCGATGCTCGCGATCGGCGCGGCTTCGGTCCTTTACTGGCGGGCGACAGAGCACGAGGGCGCGGGCAATGTGATGCCGTACGGCATCCTGCAGGGCTATTCGGTGATCATGCTCCTGATCCTGGCCAGGCTGGAGTCCTCACGCTATACGCGTGGCAACGACATCCTGTGGGTCTTCGCGTGGTACGTGATCGCGAAAGTTCTCGAGTTCTTCGACGCGCAGGTTCTAGCGTTCGGACATCTCGCCGGCGGTCACGCACTGAAGCACCTCGCTGCTGCCGCCGCCGCGATTGTCGTGTGCCGGATGCTGATGAAACGCGAACTGCGGGAAGCTGCGCCGACGGCTTCCGGTGCCAGTGTACGGAGCGCCCAACGCTCCGCGGCTCGCTCCTAGGCGAATTTCTAGATCATGGTGGTCAGCTTTCGTCGCGATTAACTAGCGATACGACCGGAAATCAATGCGTGTCCTTGAAGTATCTCGATCGATCTGACCCGTGCGTGCCGAGCAACGCGTGAAACTTACATTGGTGCGGGAAACTCCATCACGAAACGCGCCCCGCGGGCTGCGTTCGCGTCGAGCGACAGGCGTCCGCCTTGCCGCTCCATGATGCACTTCGCGATCGCGAGCCCCAAACCCGCGCCGGCGCCTGAGGCATTGGGGCCGCGGCGGAACCGCTCGAACAGGGACGCAGGGGCATGTGCAGCGATGCCGGGCCCATCATCGGCAATGATCACCGCTGCAGAATCGGCGGACAGCGTGATCGACGTGCCGGCGGGCGTGTACTGAATCGCGTTCTCAATCAGGTTGCGAAAGACCAGGCGCGTCAGTGTCGCGTTCCCGTGCGCAGGCACGGAAGCGTCGGGCGTCGTGGCGGTCACGTAATGCTCTGATTCGAGCGCAACAGGCGCAAGCTCCCGAGCCACTTCCAGCGCGACGGCGTGAGCGTCGAACGCGGCAAACTGGAACTGTTCCTGCGAATCGAGGCGCGCAAGACAGAGCAGTTGCTCGACGAGCCGCGCGAGCTGTTCGATTTCCAACGCAACATCGCCCAACTCCTGCGCCGAAAAGCGGGACTCGAGCCGTGCTCGCAACGTTGCAAGCGGGGTACGCAGCTCATGCGCGGCGTTGGCGGTAAATTCCCTCTGCACGCG